>CANKYC010000001.1 GCA_947487845.1 Rickettsiales bacterium
TATCTCTTGATAGCGCTAACGAAGTATTTTTGAGGAAAAATTGCGACTGGAAATGTAAGCTGTATCAAGTGATACAGCGTCATTTTCTGAGCAAATTTTTACCAAAAAGACAAAGTTATGGCTATCAAGAGATAGTTAATTTGGTATATTAGAGTCTAAAAATGAGTTCAGGATCTATCTGATCTTTAAAATAAATAAAAAAACTATGTTCGATCTTTCATCATTTCTCAATCTCCCGCTAATTTTCGGATGCGTAATCGCATTTTCCATTTTCATGTATGTACTTCTCGATGGCTTTGATCTCGGCATCGGCATTATTTTCCCTTTTGCTCCAAGTGATGAATGTCGTAGTAAAATGATGAATTCCGTCGCACCTTTTTGGGATGGCAACGAAACTTGGCTGATTATGGGCGGCTCTGGTTTGTTAGCTGCTTTTCCCGCCGCTTATTCGGTGTTAATGCCAGCATATTATATTCCAATTATTCTCATGCTTTTGGGATTAATTTTTCGCGGCGTTGCTTTTGAATTTCGTGCCAAAACAAAATCACAACGCGAACAACGCATTTGGGATTATTCATTTCACTTCGGTTCGCTAATTGCCACTTTTTTTCAAGGCACAATTTTAGGCGCTTTTATTCAGGGCGTTAAAGTTGAGAATTTAACTTTTTCTGGATCACCTTTTGACTGGTTAAGTGTATTTTCCATTACAACTGGAATTGCTCTAATCTTTGGCTACGCCTTGATTGGCAGCACTTGGTTGGTGATGAAAACTCACGATAAAACCCAAATCTGGGCGCGTTATGTTGCAACTTATGTCGCCAGTTTTGTGGCATTTTTTATCGCCCTGGTAAGCGGCTGGACGGCGTTTTTAAAAGTCGAAATTTTTGAACGCTGGTTTAGTAAGCCGACAATTTTTTATCTTTTGCCAATTCCGTTAATTACGATTTTGGGATTTATTTTTTTGATTAAAAGTTTGCATGAAAAGAAAGAATCGCAGCCATTTTTGATGGTAATTTTTCTGTTTGTTTTATGTTACGCCGGCCTCGCGATCAGCCTTTTTCCTTACGCCGTGCCTTATACGCTAACTTTTAAAGACGCCGCCGCCGCTTCAACTTCGATGTCACTTTTATTTGTCGGAGTAGCAATTGTTATGCCGGTGATTTTAACTTATACTGCTTTTTCTTACCACGTGTTTCGCGGCAAATCTTCGCACGAGAATTTATATTAAAAACTAATGCGAAAAAATATCAGCCGAACCAAATCCTTGAACATCAAGCTTGGCGCGGGTTGGTAAAAATTTTACGCAAGCTTCAAAAATTTCTACGCGATTTTCTCTTTTTAACATTTCGTCCAATTTCGCTTTCAATTTATGCAAATGCAAAACATCGGAAGCGGCATATTCTAATTGTTTATCAGTAATTTCGGCATTTCCCCAATCGGAAGTTTGTTGTTTTTTGGAAAGTTCAATTCCCAAAAGTTCGTCGCAAAGCGATTTTAATCCATGAGCGTCGGTGTATGTACGCACCAATTTTGAAGCAATTTTTGTGCAGTAAATATTTTTGATTTCAATTTTTAAATAATGCTGCAAAGCCGCTAAATCAAAGCGCGCGAAGTGGAAAATTTTTTGAATTTTTTCATCAGCTAAAATTTTACACAAATTCGGTGCATCATATTTTCCTTGTTCAAATTGCACCAAATGCGCATCGCCATTGCCATCAGAAATTTGTACCACGCAAAGACGATCACGAATTATGTTCAAGCCCATGGTTTCGGAATCAATGGCGATTGAACCACTAAAATTAATATCGGAAGGAAGATCGTTTTTATGTAAGAAGTTGGTCATATTTTATTCGGATTATTTCGCGTTTTTTGGGTTGATTGAAATTTATCTACTGGAGTTAAATCTTCAATTTTAGTAGGGAGTTATCTGAATCTTTTCCAGCATGACTACGTAGTTTTTGCTAGTTTCTATCTGAGGTGATTATCCCTTAAGACACAATAGATGTCACCCTGAGCTTGTCGAAGGGTGATTTAAGGCTTCGATCTTAGAATCACCCTTCGATAAACTCAGGGTGACATCGAGTTTTTTTGTGAATCAAGGTATAATTACCCTATCTGAAAAGTTAAGGTCGTTTATAAAATCTTTTCCGCATCTTGAGAAACGCCAAATAACTTTTTAATTGTAATTTTTACTGGCGAAGTATTTGGAGTTCGGGCTTGGTTTTCTGTATTTACAATGTCACACAAAATATCCAGCGAAATACCGCCATCTAAACACATGCAGATTGTAAAAGTTTTTTTATCCAACTCTTCAATCATTTTACGATTGATAATTCTTAATCCACCAGATTTAGAAAATTTACGCGAGAATATGAAAAGGCGATTCAGAATTTGAATATATTTATTAATGCGCGGATTTTTATGAAATGGAATTGTGCCATTCATAATCTCTTCATCTGTAGCATTGATCAAATAATCAAAAATCAATTCCGCCATTTCTGCGGTTTCTTCTTCAATCTTTTGGAAAACCTCGCTGACTAATTGCAAATTGGCGATGATTTCTGCCGAGGCATTATTTGGAATTGATGATGGAACATCAAGATTCTGGTTCGCTAAATCATTTTTTTTAGTAGCCATATTTTTAAATAAATTTTTTAAGCAATTGAGACATTTCAGCAAAAATCGGATTTCCTGATTCTAGTCTGGACTTTACAAAACCAAGAACCCGCGGCAATAATTTTAAATAATCATTTTTACCATCGCGCATCGAAAGTCGTGAAAAAATTCCGACTATTTTTATGTTTCGCTGCAAAGATAAAATTTCATAATCGCGCGTAAATTCTGCTTTATCGCAACTAGATTTTTTTAAATAATAATCAAAAAGTTTTAAGCGATTTGCAGAATTAACATCACGCCTCGCATCTTCAAGAAGCGAAACCAAATCATAGGCCTTTGATCCGATAACTGCATCTTGAAAATCGAGCAAACCAACTTGTTTATGACCTTCGCGACTTGGCAAAATCATTAAATTATCAGCGTGATAATCACGCAAAACTAAAACTGAAGTTGAGTTTTTTTCTAAATGATTGCGCGCACCATTAAATTGACTTAATTGGTCAAAAAGTTGAAACCATAAGAATTTAAACTGGGCTTTTTCTTGTAAAGTTATTTCCTGTTTTTGTGAAGGTATGTACCAATCAATAAACAACATCGCTTCGCGGAAAAGCAAAGCGTGATTGTAAAGCGGCAAGTTTTTGGGCGCTTCCAATTTGTGCAATTCAAGCAAGCAATCACAAGCTTTTTCATAAAGCTCCAGCTCTTGCGAGTCATCAGTTGCAAGCACGCGACCGTAGGTGTTATCATTTAAATCTTCCAGAAGCAGAAAACCTAATTCTTCATCGCGGGCAAAAATTTGGGGAGCAGAAAAATTATTTAAAACCAAAAATTCATCAATCTTCGCAAATGGTCGCACATCTTCATAACCGGGAGGCGCAAACATTAAAATGTTAGTTTCTTCGCCAAAAAAAATTCGGTAATATGAGCGAAAAGAAGCATCTCCGGCGATTTTTTTTATCTCGCAATCTTTGATATTATTTTTAGCAAGAAACTCGCGCGCTTGCTTTTCATCTAGGTTAATCATGTTTTTAGAAATCTAATTTAGAATACCATTCAGGTGGGTTTATGTTGGGAATTCGGTCTTTTAAAATTTCGCCGAAAATTTTGTGCGATTTAATCAAGCTATACCAATCTTTCGCCGGCAAATAATGATGCCAATTAATATCGCCAAAATAATCCAAAACTGAAATTTGCGCCGCAGCAGAAAAATCAGCAACCGAAATATGATCTCCGCCTAGGTATTTTCTGGTTTCAAGCAAATATTCAATATAGCTTAAATGAATATTTAAATTGCGTCTCGTGACTCTTAAAACTTCTGAATCAGGAGCATTAACTCCGGGTAAATAGCGGTTAAAATGGCGTTCGTTTAAAACATGTTTGCTAACTTCATTGTAAAATTTTTCATCAAACCAATTTTGTAAACGACGCACTTCCGCCTTTTTTACAACTGAATCGCCGATGAAATTTTTGGTTTCTTGATGTTTTTCTTCAATATATTCAACGATTGTTGAACTGTTTGAAATTACTACCGAATTTGCATTATCAAACAATACCGGCAAGGTTCCGGCTGGATTCATGGCGATAAATTCTTTGCGTCTTTCCCAGAAATTTTCAGGAACCAACTCAAAGCCAATTTCCTTCGCGGCCATGTGAACTCGTACTTTGCGCGAAAATGGACAAAGTGAATGATGGTAAAGGCGATACATAATTTTAGATTTAGGATTTCAGATTTTGTAACTAGAGTTTGTTATTAAATTTACAAAAAGCAAAACTTGAAGCTAAATAAATAATTCCAACTTTAAATAATTTGTAATTCCCATGTCCAAAAAAATCGCCTTAATTGACGGTTATGGCTTCGTATTTCGTGCCTTTCATTCTTTGCCGCCTTTAACCAGACCAGATGGAACGCCAGTTGGCGCGGTTTATGGTTTCACCAATATGCTAATTAAACTTTTAGCCGGACTTAATGTAACCCACGCCGCTGTTGTTTTTGATTCAGGTTCTAAAACTTTTAGAAATGATATTTATCCAGCTTACAAAGCCAATCGCCCGACCTGTCCCGAAGAATTAATTCCGCAATTTTCAATCGTTCGCGAAAGTGCAGAATCATTAAATTTGTCGATACTAGAAAAAATAGGATTTGAAGCTGATGACATCATCGCAACCATCGCCAAAAAAGCGGAAGCTGAAGGATACGAAGTTTTAATCGTTTCATCCGACAAAGACTTAATGCAGCTAGTTGGAGAAAATATCCACATGTATGATTCGATGAAAAATCGTATGATTGGAATTGAGCAAGTTATAGAAAAATTTGAAGTCGGCCCCAAAAAAGTTTTAGATATGTTGTCATTAATTGGCGACGCTTCTGATAATATTCCCGGTGTTAAAGGCATTGGCCCAAAAACTGCTGCCGAATTAATTAAGCAGTTTGGAAGTTTAGAAAATATTTTTGAAAATCTGGATCAAGTCAAACAAGAGAAGCGTCGCCAACTTTTGATCGAAGGAGCTGAAAAAGCAAAACTATCAAAAATTTTAGCGGCTTTAAAAGAAGATGTAGAATTAGGAATTAATTTAGATGAATTAGAAATTCGCGCTCTTGATCCGCATAAATTAATTTCATTTTTGCAGGTTCAAGGCTTTCATTCATTGATTACGCGAGTTCGTAAAGAATTTGGGATTACGGAAAATGTCGAAGTTCGAGCGAGCGAAAAGATCCAAAATCAAGTTCAGAATGACAATTTTAGTAACAATGTTTCGGAACTTAAACCCACATTCCGTCATCCTGAACTCGTTTCAGGATCTAGCGTATTTTCATCATGTCAAAAAACTTTAATTTCATCTCCCGAAATCATCGAGCAACTCAATAAAGAAGCATCTTCAAATGGTTTGGTCACAATTGATCGCGATAAAAATTTTATCACAATTTCAACTTGTAAATCAGGCGAATCGCCAAAAGAAATTTTTTATTTCGAGATAAAAAAATCCGCAAAAACTCCAAATCAAAATCAATCTTTTGATTTATTCAGTTTTAATCACGAGCCAGAAAGCCTTGAAAACAAAGGTTTCGACATCGAAATTTTAGAAAAAATTCTGACTGATGATTCAATTAAAAAAATCTTTTTCGATGCCAAGAATTTTCTAAAATTCGCTAAAACAAATTCTTACGAAGATGTCGCGACACTTCATCATCTCTTAACTTCTTCGGTAAAAAATGACTTGCGCGAGCTTATAGATCTTAATCTTAACGAAGATGTTGAACAATTAGGTTTTGGTAAAATTTTTGCTGAAATTGAAAAAGATCGCGAACCAGAAATTTTTTCTGACTTTGATAAAAAAACTGAATTTTTAGCTTTTAGAAATTTCGCAATTTACCAACTTTATAAATTATTCGCGCCAAAAATTACGCCCGAAAAATTAACTGAAACCTATCTTTCTTTTGAACGTCCGTTGATCGAGGTTCTAGCTCAAATAGAAATTAACGGCATTAAAATTGATGTAGCAAAATTACGCCAACTTTCACAGGAATTTGGCAAAAAAATTACTGAATTAAGCAGCGAAATTTACGCGCTCGCCGGACATGAATTTAACATCGCTTCGGCAAAACAACTTTCAGAAGTTTTATTTGAAAAAATGGGTTTGGCTTCTGGCAAAAAATCCAAAAAAACCGGTGCGCTTTCAACCGGTGTTGGCGTGCTTGAAGAGCTTGATGAAGCCGGACATTCGATTGCGCGAAAAATTCTTGATTTCCGTAAATTTTCTAAATTAAAAAATACTTATACCGATGCTTTGCCAGAAGAAATTAATCGACAAACTGGCAGAATTCACACTCATTTTTCTACAACTTCTACAATTACTGGGCGCTTGAGTTCGCGCTATCCAAACCTGCAAAATATTCCGATAAAAAGTTTAGAAGGTCAAAAAATCCGCGAAAGTTTTATTTCAGAAAAAAATCATTTTTTAATTTCCGCCGACTATTCACAAATTGAACTGCGCGTTATTGCTCACTTGGCCAAAATCGGAAATTTAATTACAGCCTTTAAAGAAGATAAAGATATTCACCGCATTACGGCAGCGCAGGTTTTCGGCGTTTCTGAAGATGCAGTTGATGATTCTTTGCGCTCCAAAGCCAAAGCAATTAATTTTGGAATTATTTATGGAATCAGTGCTTTTGGTTTAGCGCGTCAATTAGATATTTCGCGTCAGGAGGCGGCGATTTACATAAAATCTTATTTAGAAACTTATCCGGGAATTGATATTTCGATGAAAAATTACATCGAATTGGCTCGGAAAAATGGCTATGTACAAACGCTTTCTGGACGCAAATGTTTTATTCGCGATATTAACAACAAAAACCCAATGATTCGCGCTGAAGCTGAAAGATTGGCGATTAACGCACCAATTCAAGGAAGTGCGGCAGATATTATCAAAAAGGCGATGATTCGTTTAAGTAAAAGATTTAAGGAAGAGAATTTAAAATCAAAAATTATCTTACAAATTCATGACGAATTGATCGTGGAAGCGCCAGAAAATGAAGTGGAAATTGCGACGAAGATTTTGAAATATGAAATGGAAAATGCGGCGATTTTAAATGTGCCGTTAAAGGTTGATGTGACGGTTGGCGATTGTTGGAAGTAGCAAATAAATTAAGACCGCAAAACCCCCCAACCCCCCTTAACAGGGGGGCTTTGAGATTGAGTTCGGTTTAAAGCCTTCCCGTCAAAAGTGGCTTTGTTGAGATTGAGTTCGGTTTAAAGCCTTCCCGTCAAAAGTGGCTTGTTGAGATTGAGTTCGGTTTAAGCCCCCCTGTCAAGGGGGGTTGGGGGGTTTTGCGGTCTATAATTGGGGGGTTTTGCGGTCTATAATTGAGGGATTTTGTGGTCTATAAATTTTCTTCAAGATTCAAAAATCCAACAATCTTCTCACAAACATCTTCAAAATTTTCCATCACTTCCAAATTACTAAATCGAATTACCCTTATCCCCAAATTTTGTAATTTCTTACTCCTAAATTCATCATATCTCAAAGCTTCTTCACTATAATGACTATCGCCATCAACCTCAATTACCAATAATTTTTTTGCACAGTAAAAATCTACAATAAATTCAGCGATCGGTTTTTGTTTAGTAAAACGAATTGGCAAGGTTCTTAAAAAATCAAACCAAAGCTTTTTTTCAGCAGGCGTGAGATTTTTTCTAAGGTCGCGTGATTTTGATTTTAGAGAATAATTGTAGATTTTAAAATTAGGCATAACGCGATACTACTTCGCCCTTCCAACAATTTCTTCAAAATATTTCTCCAACGCTTTGTAAGAAAATTTATCATTCACCTTCGCAAAGGCGTTCGCAACTAATTTGTCCGCCAATTTCGGCTCATTTACCATTCTCAAAACTGCATCAGCAATTCTGTTTTCTATATTTTCTAAAGGCTGCAAATTCACCATCAAAGCATCAATTTCATTTCTCAAAAACTCTTTTGGACCATCAGATTCTGTTGAAATTATTGGCTTGCAAAATTTCATCGCTTCTAAAACCACCAGACCAAAAGTTTCGCGCTCCGATGACATTATAAAAATATCAATCGCGTCGAAAAATTCTTTTTTGTTTTTTATCCAGCCCAAAAATTCTATCTTACTTTCGACATTTAATTCTTTGGCAAGATTGCGCAAATAATCCTCGCGCGCACCCGATCCAGCAAGTTTGAAAACAAATTTTTTATTTAAATTATTTGCCTTAACAAACTCTTCCAATTTTTTTATCGCTTTAATTGTGAAGCGAAAACCTTTTGAAATATCGAGACGACCCATTCCACCAAGCACAATTGTTTCTTTATTTTGCCAATCAATTTTCGATGCAAGTTTTGGTGCATCACTTAAATCAATCGCATTTTGAATGACGAAACTTTTGGCTTCACTTTGTCCAGCATTTATCGTGCGCAGAAAAATTTCCTTATTCACCGAAAGAATAATATCAGCGCCAATTGAACGCTTCACGTTCATGCTGTGATTTACAGCGATTAGGAAAATTTTATTTTTGATTTTGGCAATTGCGCTTCGCGCTAAAACTGTTGATCTTCCGGCATGAGCTATAACCGCATCGGCATTAAATTCTTGCAGAATTTCGTGAATTTTTTTAACTGTAAAAATATCATAAAACCCTAATTTATTGGGAATTTTTTTTACCGTAATTCCTAAATTTTCAACCGCAGCTGCGTAAGGCGCGTCATTTTTTATGATCGCTAAAATTTCATGACCAAGCTTTTTCAAAGCCACCGAATAATCAATAAAAGCTTGTTCCGCTCCGCCATTTTGGGAAGTTAAAATTATGTGAACAATTTTCATTTGGATAATTTTTCTTGGGCTTTAAGATTTGAAACCAATGGATAAAGCCCGGCTAGAGTTGCAATTAAAATCCCCAACGCACCTTCTTTATAACCTTTTTTGAAGAAAAAAGATTTTATGAAGCGCAATTTAAAATTGACGATTACCTTAAAAAGACAGGCGCATTTTATTTTATTTTTAGAAATCATGTCATTTGCGCGCCAGTTGGTGTAGCGGTTAAAACGCGCAATGAAATCAGAAATATCTTCGTCAACTAAATGGATAATTGGATTTTGAAAATATTTTATTCCGGCACCTAAATCACAAGTCGGGTGAACTTCTTTATCTTCATGATATTTTTTTAAACCCTTATAAGTCAAAGTCTGGCGACTCAACACGCACAAAGTTCGAAGCCAGCCATATTTTACGTGACGTTTACCAATATAATTGGCAATTGGCACAATTACAGCGCAAGGTGGCGAATTTTTTATCGCCAAAATTTCCCGCGCCAATTCCGACGAAACTCTTTCATCAGCATCAATTTCAAAAATCCATTCATGGCTGGCAGAATTTAACGCCACATTGCGGCGCGCGCCTTCAATTTTCCATGAACCTTCAATAATTTTATCGGTAAATTGCAAAACAATTTCTTTGGTTTGATCGGTGCATTTATCAAGCACAACTACGATTTCATCAGCAAATGAAAGACTGCGTAAACAATCAGCGATTTTCTTTTCTTCATTATGCGCCACAATTACAGCAGATATTTTTGACATGATTTTGGTGAAAAAATAAAATGATAATTGACATGCGAGCGAGCCAAAATAGGTTGGTTGACCTAGAAACTATTTAGCATATTTTTTAACCACAGATTTTGGCATATTTTTAGCGCTTTTTTAACAAAATTTTGACGAATATCGGAATATATTTGGAGAAATTTTGTCAAAAAATAAGCAAAAATAGGGCGAAATCTGTGGTTAAAAAATATGCTAAACAGTTTCTCAGCAACAAAACTAGGTTGTCACCCATGCAAATGTCAAAAAGAAAATTCATTAAAAATGTTTGCCTTTCTTCGGGCTTTCTTCTCGGCGCTTGTAAAATCAAGGGCTTAAGTGGCATTACTAATTCTAAGTCAAAATCTTTTGGAGGATCCATGCACAAAATTGAATTACCTAAATTACCCTACGATAAAGCCGCTCTAGCTCCTTACATTTCTGAAAATACCATGAATTTTCATTATGGAAAACATCATCAAGCTTATGTTACCAATTTGAATAACTTAATTGCTGGCACTGATTTGGACGGAAAATCTCTCGAAGAAATCATCAAAATTTCTCACGCCGACAAAACCAAAGCTGGAATTTTTAACAATTCAGCGCAAGTTTGGAATCACACTTTTTATTGGCATTCAATGAAACCAAATGGCGGCGGCAAACCAAGCGGCGAAGTTTTGAAAAAAATTGAAGCCGATTTTGGTTCTTACGAAAATTTTGTAACTGAATTTAAAAATGCTGGCGCAACGCAATTTGGTTCAGGCTGGGCTTGGTTAGTTTTGGAAAATGGCAAATTGAAAGTTACTAAAACTGGCAATGCCGAAACTCCAATTACAACTTCTGCAATTCCATTAATGACAATGGATGTTTGGGAACATGCCTATTATTTGGATTATCAAAATGCCCGCCCAACCTACATCGACACTTTCTTAAACCACCTAGTAAACTGGGATTTTGTTTCTGAAAATTTAAAATAGTCAAATTTAGAAAAAGGTTGTGGATGCGCGAATTTACTTCGTGCGTAGCAGCTCAATTATTCTAAATTCAAATGAAATTTGAATTTAATTAAAACCAATGCGCACAGCAAAAATCGAACGCAACACCAAGGAAACTAAAATTAAAGTTGAAATAAATCTCGACGGAACTGGTCAATTCAAGGTTGAAACTGGAATCGGATTCTTAAATCACATGATTGAACAACTTTCACATCATAGTTTGATCGACATAACTTGCGAAGTAAAAGGTGATTTACATATCGATTTTCACCACACAACTGAAGATGCCGCTTTAGCAATTGGCGAGGCTTTCAAACAGGCTTTGGGCGACAAAAAAGGCATTACCCGTTTTGGTCATTCTTATGTTCCGATGGATGAAACTTTAACGCGCTGCGTTGTTGATTTATCTGGTCGCGCTTATCCAATTTTTAATTGCGAATTTAAACGCGATAAAGTCGGCGACATGGATTCTGAATTATTCCGCGAATGGTTTCACGCTTTCGCCCAAGCCGCGGGATGCAATTTGCATATCGAAAATCTTTACGGCGTTAACAATCATCACATTATTGAATCTTGCTTCAAAGCCTTGGCAAGAGCGCTTCGCGTGGCAATTACGATTGATGAAAGAAAGAAGGATGCGATTAATTCCACGAAAGGGATTTTGTAAAAAACCCCTAAAAAAATCGTCTTTCTAAGTGTACCTCAAGCCTGATTTCACCCTGAGCTTGTCGAAGGGTGATTCAAGTCCGAAACCTAAAATCACCCTTCGACAAGCTCAGGGTGACATCAGGCTTGAGTGACATCAGGCTTGAGTGACATCAGGCTTTGAGGCGACATATATTGTTTCTTGGTCAGGTTCTAAATTACTTACAATCTTTTAAAAAACATGACGCTTTTAAAAAAAATCTCCGAAAACAAAAACGCCACCAAGCCAGTAATTTACGGCATTTCCAGCCTTGAACTCACGGAAGAAGAAAGAAAATTTTTCTCTAAAAACGGCGCGCTCGGTTTTATTTTATTCGCCCGCAATATCTCAAACAAAACTCAATTAAAAAAATTAACCAACTCCTTGCGCGAATTAATGCAAGGTGAAATTCTGGTTTTAGTCGATCAAGAAGGCGGTCGCGTTGCACGCATGAAAGAACCAGATTGGAAAAAATATCCCGCCGGAAAATATTTCTCTGATCTTTACGAAGAAAATCCATTACAAGCCGAAGAAGAATTATATGAAAATTTTCAAGAAATTGGCCGCGATTTAATTGATGTCGGAATCAATGTTGATTGCGCTCCGGTGCTTGATATTTTAACCGAAAAAACTCACCAAGTTATTGGCGATCGCGCTTATGGCAGAAATGCCGAACAAGTTGCGGCATTGGGTCGCAAAGTTTGCGAAGGTTTGCTTTCGCAAGGTGTTTATCCCGTGATCAAACATATTCCGGGTCACGGTCGCGGCACCTCTGATAGTCATTTAGAATTGCCAATTGTCGATACAACTTTGGAAGAATTAAGAAAAACTGATTTTCTAACTTTCCAAAAATTACGCGACCAAAAATTTGCGATGACGGCACATGTTTTATTTTCCGCAATCGATAAAATTAATTGCGCCACAACTTCTAAAACTGCGATTGATTTAATCAGAAATGAAATCGGCTTTAAAAATATTTTGATGAGCGACGACGTTTCGATGAAAGCGCTTAAAGGCAATTTTCATGATAGATCGAAAGCCATTTTAAATGCCGGCTGCGATTTGGTTTTACACTGCAATGGTAATATGGCGGAAATGGTAGAAATTAATTCTGCGCTACCAAAATTAAATGATGAATTTTGGGGAAGATTTACAAATTAATAGAAAGAAGCAAACATCGCTCGAAAAAAACAATGAGAAATTGAATTTTAAATCACTTCGCAAAACTGTGATGAAAAAGTTGATTTACGCGACAGCGCCCTTGTCAAATTTAGTGATTGATGATTGCCCCACAAAATAGAAAAGGCGGAATCTCGTTGGAGATCCCGACTTTTCATTTACTTTTTAGATTTTCTGCTTTCTAAAACTACTTTTTCTTAGTTACAGTTTTTTTAGCAGGAGCTTTTTTATCAACTGCTTTTTTAACAACGGTTTTTTTATCAACGGTTTTTTTATCAACTGGTTTTTTAACAACGGTTTTTTTAGCAACTGGTTTTTTAGCTACAGTTTTTTTTGCAACTACTTTTTTAGCGGGAGCTTTTTTTACAACAGCTTTTTTAGCTGGAGCTTTTTTCGCAACTACTTTTTTGATAGGGGCCATAATTTTTTTACTTTTTATTGTTAAAATTTTTACCAATAAGAATTGCAATTTCGAATAATAAAATCATCGGAATTGCCAAACTAACTTGACTCAAGATGTCTGGGGGAGTAAGGACGGCGGCCACTAAAAAAATGATCACAATCCAGTATCTTCTCTTTTTTCTTAAATCATTGGCGGACAAACAACCAACTTTAATTAAAAAAAGCAACAAGATTGGTAATTCAAATGCGATGCCAAATCCAAATAGTAAATTTGTCACAAAATTTAAGTATTCACTAATGCGTGTTTCAAGTTGAATTGGAAGTGAAGCAGATGTTGCGGAGCCTTGAATTTCAAAGCTCGCGAAGAATTGAAAAGCGACTGGCAAAATAAAATAATAGGCAAAAATCGCGCCGCATAAAAATAAAAGTGGAGCGAAAAAAAATGTTAACAGAATATTTTTTTTCTCATTTTTGTATAAAGCTGGAGATAAAAAAAGATAAATTTCTGCCGCAAAAATTGGGAAAGAAAAAAATAATGCTGATGAAAGAGAAAGTTTTAGATAGGTCATGAACGCTTCAGTGGGGCTGGTGTAGATCAATTTACGATTCTGATTATTTTGTGAAATTTCTGCGAAAGGTTGCAATAAAAATTCGTAAATTTTTTCGGAAAAAAAATAGCAGAGTGAAAAAGAGATGATGAAAAATATTAGAGAAAAAATTATGCGTTTGCGAAGTTCGACAAAATGTTCGTTGAGTGTCATGAAGTTTTTTTTATTCATGGTCGGGTTTTTTTTAAGAAGTTTTTTGATTGAAAATTTATAATGTTTCTTGTGGGTTTTATGTAAGAGTGAGTTTGTATGTACAAAATACATCTTTCAACAAAAGCGTAAAACTATTTTGCTTCAATTCTCAATTGGCAAACTGGACTAATTATGCTTTGATTATATTCGCCAAGCTTCACACATTCTTCATTTGTTGGAACATTTAACATATCGCCACCAACTGCAATAATTCTGCCTTTTTGCGGATTTCCATCATCCATTTTTTGATCAAACAAAAAAGCTTCTTCGCTTTTCAGGCTGCGATTATTTGTGTAAAGGCGATCAGTATCAGCAAATTTAAAACCAATTTGGTAAAAAGTTTTTCCTTCATTTCCAAAAACCGCAATGCCGGAATTTTCTCCAATTTTACTAAGTGGAAAAGTGCTGCCGTTTTTTGCGTCGCTATCATCTTTGCCATCATAATTTTCATCGATCATTTTTGTTTTTGATAAATGGAGCCAGAACTTAGTTATTTCACCATTGGCCATGAGAATTTGCTGCACGCTATCTGTAATTATATTATCGTTGTTGCCATCGGTGCTATATTCGGTGATGCCATAAGTGACGGTGCTTTTAAGATCTCCGGGAAGGGCTTGGTATTTTTGAGTAAAATTATTGAGTGCAGCATCGTATTTTTTGATCTGCATGATGAGGGATTTTACATTATTTTCTTTGATTATTTTTTTAACAAAGAGAATGCCAGCAATTGCTAGGCAAATAATGCAAAGCGTGATTAAAAATTCTATGATAGTGAAAGCATTTTTAGAATTTTTATTTTTCATAAATTTTCTATTTATCTTCATCTTTGTCTTTATCTCCATCAAACCTTTTGACGAATTTTTTAAATTCTTCAGGTGAGTCTAAGCCTTTACTGGCTTTGGCAATCGCCTTTGATCTTTTCTCTTGCTCTTGAACAAATTTTTCTGCGTCTTCTGGCGACTCCAAGCTGTCATATTCTTTAACTAATTTTTCAGCGCGTTGATAAGCGCCGCTATGTGGAGTTTGGTTTTTAGGGTCCGGATCTCTTGCTGAATCTTCTTTTTTCATTAATTCTCTGGCTTGGTTTGAAAGAGCATCAGCTTTTTTAACTGCCTTGCCAAGTCTGGTCGCATCTTTTAATTCTTTTTGACCTTCTTTTTCTTCTTTGACTGCATTTTGATAGTCTTGTTCTTTAGGATCTAAAGGTTTGCCCTTTAATTTATCAGCTATTCTTTTCATAAGAGGAGGGCGATCTTGCGCAGCTGAGTCTTTCTCTCCCTTTGCCTTTGTTATTTTGTTTGTGGCGGCAGTTTTTTTATCGCCTATTGTTTGTACAGCTCCAGTTTTTTTATCTTTAAAGTTGGTAATATTTTTATTTTTAGGTGCTTCTTTGCTAGCTCCTGAAGTCGCAGAAACGCTGGCGGTTGAAGCTCCTGCTGTTGGTGCGCCTGCTGTTGTTTCTTCTGATTTTTTTAGCTCTTCCTCCTTATTATCCAGTAATTCAGCATTATCCAGTAAATCAGCTCTTTGTTGACCTTCTTCGCTAATTTCACTAGCGGTTGTTGCCGCGGCGTCAAATTCTTCTGTTGCCTTCAGTTTCTCTTCAATATTCTCCAACTTGGTATCGATTTGTCTAACAGCAGCACCAGCCAAATTTTGTTTTTTGGTAAGTTCGGCAAGTTTTGGATCTTCAGCCCCACCCATTTGTCTGAGTTGGGATTGAGCTTTTCTAGCTTCCTTATCTTCTTTTCTGGCGGCATCGTCAAAGATTCTCTTCCCAGTACTAAAGCCTTCATGGGTTTTTTTGGCTTTTTCAGTTAGTTCTTTTACTAACTCAGCTCTTTCTGTAAATTCAGGGGTATTTTTGTATGCTTCAACTTCACCACTAGCTTTATCATAATCTTTCATCGCAGTTGCGCGACCTTTTTCCAGTTTACCTTTTTCACCTTTAACTGCGGCCAGTTTTTCTTTTCCTTGTTCCTTGGCGGCTTTGAGCAAGTCTTTCTGGGTTTCTTTTTTGATTTCTGAACCTTGTTTGCCCATTGGATTATATCTTTTAGCTGCGGCTGACATTCTTGCTCCGATTTGTTCAGATAATCTGGCATTCGGATCAATTGCGGCAATTTCTTTGTTATAAGCTTCTTCTTTGGCGATGCCGGTCATGGTGTTTAAATCAGGTGTTTTGATCTCAGATTTTTTCTCATTTTCATTTTGTTTGACTCGGTCTTGAATCATCTTCTTCTCTTCATCTGGGCGAGCAAAATTGGTTCCAGCAGCCATTGGAAGAATAGCACCTTCTTTTTCTAATTGTTTGGTTGCTTCATAACCTTTTGGATCTGCCATTTTTTCAGCCATATCAGGGGCTGATGATATTGCGCTGCCAACCGATTTAGCAGCTCCTGCTGCCATTTTAAGCGCTCCTGAGCCCGCTTTACCAACTTCAGATATTGCGCCACCAATTGCTTTTCCAGCTTCTTTTCTGGCGGCAGCGCCTTCTTCTCCCGAACTCACAAGTTTTGCTGCGCCCACTGCTGTATTTTTAGCTCCAGTTGCTGCTCCCGAGATTGCATTTCCAGCGCTTGTAGCCGCGCTACTAGCTGCATTTTTAGCTCCAGTTGCCGCGCTAGATGCTGCACTAGATATTGCGCCACCAATTGCTTTTCCAGCTTCATTTCTGGCTTCAGCGCCTTTTGCTGTTGGACTCATAAGTGTTGCTGCGCCACTTGCTGTATTTTTAGCTCCAGTTGCTGCACTAGATATTGCGCCACTAATTGCTTTTCCAGCTTCATTTCTGGCTTCAGCGCCTTTTGCTGTTGGACTCATAAGTGTTGCTGCACTACTTGTGGCACTTGCAGCTCCCGAAGCTACGCTCGATGCTGCACCGCCAATTGCTTTACCAACAGAAGTTTCTGACGCAGCTTTTGCAGCGCCGCCAATTGCGCCACCAACCGCTCCAGCTGCGCCACTGACGGTTTTAGCTGCATCCGAAAGTTTTGCGGCAGTATTTTTTTCGACATCAACATTGCCTTTGGCGATATTATCTTTGAGTGTTTTGGCATCTTCGGCGTTTAGACCTTTTCCAGCAGCTTGAGCTTGAGTAAGTTTAAGATCTGATGATTTTTCACTTAAAGACTCATTTAGAGTTTTGCCGCCCATGAATCTTTGTTTAAGCGCGCTGGCAGCAGCTCCACCAAGAGTATCTCCTTCGAATTTGGAGCCTTTATCATTTTTCAATCTATCAATGTCCTTATCATTCAATCCAAGATCTTTACCTGCTTTGGTTTGAGCTGCATCTTCAACACTTTTCAGTGTTTTTCTTTGTTCTTCTTTACTCATGCCGGAAAGGGCGACTTTATTTTTATCAATATAATCATTTTTAGCTTTGTTACCAGCTTTTGCCATGGAGTTTTTGTTGGAGAAGTCTTTGGCATTGTTGGCTTTGCGGGTGTTACGTTCTTTGTCAGCCATGGCTCCAGAATCAAAAAGAGCTTTATCCATTCTTTGCATGACTTGACCACCAGTTTTGTTCCACAAATCTTTACGACCTTTTTCAGCTATATCGCTAACTGCTTTAGCTGCATCAGCAATGCCTTTGCCAAGTGAACTGGCTGATAAACCGCCACTAATTGAAGCGGCAAGATCTGTCATAAAGCCAATGAATTTATTCATTAGTGATGCAATTACCCAAATGAAGAGAATTGAAAATAATGATGGAATTCCTTCTGGGTTTCCAATGTTTCCAACGTCAGATTGGGCATTGGTTCTTGCTGGCAACGAAGCAATTGTCCAGAATGATAATAATGTTATGCGGGTGATGATGTTAATGGTCCAGACTTCATCCCAGCAAATTTTGTAACCAAGTGAAAGTTTAATAACTTCATACATTAACATGTTGAAGAAGGCGAGAGTGGTGAGTAAGAAAATTTGTTGTAGCGAGAAGCCAATCAACTGCTTTAGCCAATTGTCAAACATTTCCTTGGTCTGATTAAAGAGTGTAAATATGAGGAATATTGGACCTAAAGTGAAGAGGATTGAGATAAATACCTGCGCGGTTAGATAGAGTAGTACGGCATTTGCAACTGAGTAAACATAAAGCATGAAGCTTTGATAGATGATGATTAAGTAGGCCCAACCGAAGATGCTGGCAAATAACAAAGCGGAAACTTTTTTCTGAACAGCTTGAGAAAAGAACATGCTGAAAACATTATCGACGCTGCTGAAAAGAACAGATTTATCATAATAGTCACTATTGGCTATTGCGTCAGAGACGGCGTGATTACTTGAATCATCAAAGGATGAGGCCATCATGAAGGCGAGGTAGTCGGTACCATTTTTAAAGAACCTCACTACTAAATTGTTGAACCAGTCCCAACCTGTTTCGCCAATAAAGAGATAGATTACGCCGATCTTGATAATGCGATTAATAATCTCGGAGTGATTTAATTCACTAGTTCCCATTAGATAGCCAACGCCGTAAAAGCTAAACATCACTACGAAGCACATGGTTACGATGGCCTTGAATCTGGCATCAGCAATGACCAGTTTATAAACTCTTTCTGCCTGACCAACGCTCGCTTTTTTACAATAATATTGTTTAGCGCAACTATTGCCATCGCTTAAAACGCAGGTGGCGCCGGTGTTAGATGCGCTTACGGAATATAAAGGATTATTAGTTCTTACGCCATCATTTGAGATAATGCTGCCAGTCGTGCTGCAGTTACGTAATTTTGGACCATCCATAACTTCAATTACAGGAGTAATAACTCCGCCAATAATGCTAGAAATACTGCCGCCAGACTCGTTTTTTACTTTAACGTTAACAAAATATGAGCCGCTATTATTCGCATATTTATTGGCGCAGTAATATTGTTTCGTGCAGGTTTTGGCAGTTAATTCAGAGGCGCTACAAGTTTTATTAGTATTTGGAAGATTTGAAGCGCACCCGCCAGTAGGTGTCGGATAACCGTCGTTTTCAACGCTAGAAGAATCAGTTTTGCAGCTACTTGGGTTATAAGCTGGATTTGAAAGCTTTCTGCCATCGGCTGATGTTCCAGTAGCAACAGCTCCGCTAGAGATATTACAATTGGTAACTTCAGGATCCAGAATCTTGAAAGTCAGTCTTAATTTTTGGATTGAGTTTTCAATAGAACTCTGTTCATTCTTTGATTTTGCTTTGAGGGTAGAGGAAGAAAAATAGTTATCAGTATGGCAGTAAAAATTAGCGCCGGCGACTGATGCAACGCCATTATTATTTGCAGTACAGTCTCTGGTAGCTCCGTTAACAACTAAAAGATTATTATTAATGCGTATGATATTGCCATAGCCATCAAATCCATAACTTGTTGAAATATCTGGTGGAGTTCCCGCTGGTGTTGTGCTGGTGGGTGGAGTAATCTCAATTAATTTTGGTTGACCATCAAGAGAAATGGGATCGGAGTTTTTGCAAAGTAAACCGGTATCATTTTCTAAGCATAACCTTCCTTGCAACCATTGACCGTTAGAAAAATCAAGCATCCCAGATAGGCTGATTTTAAAACCATTGGAGCCAGTATAAGAGCTACCAATTCCAGTATTGTTGGTGTAGGCATCTTTGTCGTTAAAATCAGAACCATCGAGCATAAAAAATCTTAATCTACCTTCTGTTCCAAAAGTCAGGGGTTGCTTGAGTTGGAAAATCTTATTATTCCCCTTTGAATCAGTGGTTCCAGAATCAACAAAGTTTTCAAGATTTCCATAACTGCCATTAAACGCACCGATTTTGGCAAGACCTTTGGTTATGTTTGGCTTTGCAAGATCTGCGTCAGTATATCCGTTATTAGGAATCAAAGACACTTTGCTGGTATAATTTTCCAAGTCGTAACATTGAATCATGTCAGATAAAGCAATTTTACCCGATAGACCAGCATTAGTTTTCATCTTCTCCGAGCAGGCAGCGCAGGTTGCAGAAGTGATAGTAGAAGTGTAGGAATCTGAAGGGCAGGCGGTTGCGGTTGGAGCTATTAATGTGCAGGTTCCTTTTTGATAAAGAGGAGAAACGCCGTCAGGGCAAGTTATAGTTGATTGACAGCCGGTAAGCGGACAATAATTAGTTGTAGATACACTATTAGAGCATTCACTAGCATATGCCTTACAACCGATTAATGTTCCGCTACTATTATAATCTTGATTGCATGCTGTATTTAAAACATAATCAGTGGCCATTCCTTTGCAAAGCAATGCTGGTCTTGGTTCGATCATCATTGCCATTCCAATACCGCATTGGCGGTTTCCAGCGCCTGTCGTCCAGGTTCCATCCCAACTCTTAGGTGAGAAGCGGATTATTTGTCCTTTTCTAACAAAAGATAAATTTGACCAACTAGGCGTTGTTGCAGTCGTGATTGATGCGGGTACGTTTAAATTAGCAAGAGGATCTTTGGATGATGAAGGTGTCGTAGCGAAATTATCATATTCGTAAATGTCATTATTGGCAAAAGTTCCTTCTGGATTCATGATGCGAGCCTGAATTTTGCAAGTACCGCTGCCGTTAAGCATGGTAAATTTGACAAAACCAGATTTTTGCATTTTTAATTCGTGGTATTTATTAAATTTAACCCCAATGCCTTTGCCACAACTGCCAGAGGTTGTAAGTTTTGCGACCGAAAGTTTTTTTCCGCCTTCAAGTGGAATTTCTACATCATCGCTCCAACGGTCATTTGTAACTGCGGTTGAGTAAGGAACTCCGTTACTATCCGTAACTACTAACGTAACATTGCAGGAAGAGTTGCCAGTTAGAGACTTGAATGAAACTCGGAAAGCGGTATCAGAAGTAGGATTTTGAATTTCGACTGAATTAGCAGAAAGATCTCCAAGAATTTTCCCTGAAGTTGCCGGAGTGGAATCTATGTTGGTGCAGATTCCTGTGGTGGTATTACAACTTGTGCCAGGGAAAAGGTTGTCGGCGAAAGAAGTTAAATTATCTCCGGTCCAACGAATAATACCGCCATAAGATGTCAGAATATCGGTTGCGGCAGAAGAAGATAAAGGAAATGCAGCTATGGCTAAAGAGTTATCAGCCCTAGTATATCCAGCTGGAGAAGCGGTGTAAGGATTGGTGGTTTTATTGTGACAATTTGCTTCGGTTAAATTACTGCCAGTATAGTCGCAAGTCCAAGCTAGGGCATCAGGTAAAAGTGGAGCTCCTTTGGTTCCGGATTGTTCGCTTGATTGAGAAACGTCAAAACTATAACCCGCTGGATGAGGAATCACGTAAGCAATAATTCTGCGTGCGCCAATATAAGTAGCATTGCTAATTGCTCCGGCTCCAGAACCTAAGGTATTAGTGCCATCATACCACAAACCGCTAAAATTCAAATTAATAGTTTGTCCGTTTCTGACGTCAAAAAATACATCATTAGATCCACTTGACCAATCTTCTTTTTTTGCATGAGGAATATTATTAGTAGCTTGAACGTGGATAGGATTATAATCTATGGTATCACCTAAATGGATTGTTCCCACTGCGCGTATAATGATTTCTGATCCGGGTCTTATTGTAACGCCACTATTTGCAGTAGATGATCTTTTGTCAGTTGAAACCCAATTTGGCTCAGGATCTCCAGCTTCGGTGCCAGACAAACAGCTCTGTAAGCAGCCAGCAACGCATAAATTTTTATAAGTAGCATCGGTAAAACCAGCGCAGCCGCTAGAGCTTGTTCTAGGAAGACCGGCTTCATTATAAATTGTGGTGCTACCACTAGTAAAACATGTTTTAACTCCGCTACCTTGAGTTGAATCAGTTATTTCTTTCGACCCATCATAAGTACATTTTTCTTGTTGAGAGTTGGCGGAAACTTCGATTGTTTGGCTTTCATATTCACCAAAATCATCGGCATCAATACAACCTTGATCAGTGCAGGAAGAAGAAAGGGCAAAAAATAGCAATAAAACTACTGTCTTGGCGAAGATTTTCTGATGCTGGATTTTTTTAAACCAATTCTTGATCAAGACTAGAGACTATTTGCTGGGGGATTATTTTGAATAAAATTTAAAGGAATGCTAAAAACAGCAAGAACTTAATCAAGCTAAAACTTAGCTCTAATTAAGGTAATTATACCTTGATTCACAAAAAAACTCGATGTCACCCTAAGTTTGTCGAAGGGTGATTCTAAGATCGAAGCCTTAAATCACCCTTCGACAAGCTCAGGGTGACATCTATTGTGTCTTAGGACAGGCTCTAAGGGATAATCACCAATTTTCGGCATAATTAGGCGCTGTTAACTAACTAATTTTATTCCATATTTCGCCCCCGCCGCAGGATGGGATTTATAATCCCGTTCTCATTTTCATGTAGAACTTAAATTGAGGAAATGAAATTTTAGATTGGGTTTACAAACCCAGTTCAGCGCAGATTCTGACTTGGAAAAAACCCCTCACCCCAACCCTCTCCCGCAAGGGGAGAGGGGGTTAAACCGAGTTGGATTCATTCGCATTCTAACAAGAAGAAAAGTTAAACCGAGTTGGATTCACTCGCATTCTAACAAGAAGAAGAGTTAAACCGAGTTGGATTTGCTCCCTCTCCCATTGCGGGAGAGGGTTGGGGTGAGGGGTTTTTATGTTCAGCAAAACCAATCTAAAATGTTTTTTAACTGGCTGTTTTTTCGAGTTTTCTTGGCGGCTTAAAACCAACGCGGCGGGTTTTCTTCGCGATTTTAAAAAATTTACATCGAAAAAATTAATCGAAAATATTGCCGAATTTTAGCCGCATGTTCATGCAAAACTTAAATTAACGAATATCACATCTCATCCGAAACCTTATCAAATTTCGGGCGTTTTTCATCTTTTAAATGTTCAAGCGGGCCTTTTTTGCCGCAAGCGGTAAAAGCAAAAAGTGCAATTAAAACTAAACAAAAAATCGATTTAATTTTCATAATTTATTTCAAAAATTTTTTAGCTTTTGCGATTTCTTCTTTCACTCTAACTTGCGAAGTGCCGCCAATTGAGGTGCGGCTGGCAACGGAATTTTCAACTGATAAAACTTCAAAAATTTTCCCTGTAATTTTTTTCTCAACTTTTTGCATTTCAGAAAGTTTTAATTCGTGCAAATCTAAACCTTTATTTTCAGCAATTTTTACCAAAGTTCCCGTAACATGATGGGCGTCGCGGAAAGGCATTTTTAAATTTTTTACCAACCAATCAGCCAAATCGGTTGCGGTTGAATAGCCGCTTGCCGCCATTTTTAACATATTTTCCTGATTCACTTTCATATCGGCAATCATACCCGACATTGCGCGCAGGCAAAGGCGCGAATTTTTGGAAGCGTCAAATACCGGCTCTTTGTCTTCTTGCATGTCCTTGGAATAAGTGAGAGTAAGGCCTTTAATAGTTGTAAGTAGTGAAATTAATGAACCAAAAATGCGACCTGATTTGCCGCGAATTAATTCTGCAGCATCAGGATTTTTCTTTTGCGGCATGATTGAAGAGCCGGAAGTAAAGGCGTCGGAAAGTTTGATGAATTCAAAACCTTTACTCATCCAAATTACAATTTCTTCGGCGAGGCGCGATAAATGGGTGGCGATTAGCGAAAGGCAAAAAAGAAATTCAATTGCAAAATCGCGATCGGAAACTGAATCCATTGAATTGGCGGTTGGGCGGTCAAAACCAAGTTCTTTAGCGACGAAAATACGATCAATCGGAAATGACGTTCCAGCCAACGCACAAGCGCCCAGAGGACATTCATTCATTCTGACGCGCAAATCTTTTAAGCGCGAAAGATCGCGTTTAAACATTTCAAAATAGGCCAATAAATGATGCGAAAAAAGTACCGGTTGCGCAACTTGTAAATGGGTGAATCCGGGTAAAATTACGCTTAAATTTTCACCAGCTTTTTTGACCAGATTTTTTTGCAAATCTAAAAGCAATTGCGAAATTTCATCAATTTCATCGCGCACAAAAAGACGAAAATCTACCGCAACTTGATCATTGCGCGAGCGCGCGGTGTGAAGTTTGCCAGCGGTGTCGCCAATAATTTCTCTTAAACGAGATTCGATATTCATGTGAATATCTTCAAGTTCGATTTTGAAATTAAAATTGTTGGATTCGATTTCTTTTTCGATTTTTTTTAAGTTGGTAATAATTTTTTCTGATTCAGCTTTTGTAAGTACGCCAATTTTCGCCAGCATTTTGGCATGCGCTGTTGAGCCTTTAACATCTTGTTTGTAAAGCTTTTTATCAAATGTGATTGACTGATTAATTTCTTGCATCAAGTCGGAAGGCTTGTCATCAAAGCGCCCGCCCCACATTTTGTTAGATGATTTTTTCTGCATGATTGTTTAAAAAATAGAATTTTCTTGTACCAAACTAAAAATCTATTGCGGATGCGCGGTTTTATTCCGCGCGTAGCAACTAAGGTGATTATCTCTTAAGACACAATAGATGTCACCCTTCGACAAACTCAGGGTGACATCGAGTTTTTTTGTGAATCAAGGGATAATTACCGCAACTAAATTTAAACAAAGTTTGAATTTAAATATTAAAGAATGGAAAATTTTAAATAAAAGTTTTTAATCACTTAACTCTCTTTTTAAAAACCTCTCCAAAACCAATAAAATCATGGATAGCTGGGATATTCAATCCAACACTATATTCGATCGTCGCTACCTTAATATTTTAAAAAAATGGTGGATCGATATTGATAAAATAAATTTTCTGATCGTGCTTGGAATCATCATTTTCGGCTTGATGATGACCGCAACTTCAAGTCCGGCGATCGCTAAAAAAATCAACGTTGATAAGTTTTTCTTTTTAAAAAAGCAGATGATTTTTGCTGCCATTGCCTTGGTTTTGTTGGTGGGAATTTCTTTTTTGGATCAACAAAAAATCAAGGTTTTTGCCTCAATTGCGTTACTTGCAACAATCATGCTTTTGATTATGGTTTTGTTTTTTGGCTCCGAAGCTAAGGGCGCAAAAAGATGGATTTCAATTTTGGGTTTTACGCTACAACCGTCTGAGTTTGCCAAGACGTTTTTTATTATTTGCAACGCTTTCATTTTACAGCGTCTTCATTTCGCAGATTGGAAACAGAAATATGGAATTTCGATCGCGCTTTATTTTATAATTCTTTGTTTGCTCCTACTCCAGCCTGACTTTGGTATGACTTTAACTTTAACAGTTTTATGGGTAGTGCAACTTTTTGCTTACGGTTTACCGCTGCAATTTATTTGTGGAATTGCGGTTTTAGGCGTATTTGGCGGTATTGGAGCTTATCTCGCTTTTCCTCACGTTGAAGATCGCATCAATAAATTTTTGGATTCTGGCGAAAAAAATTATCAGGCTGAAAGATCCATCGATGCCTTCGTGAATGGCTCTTTCTTTGGCACGGGTCCGGGAAATGGAGTTGTAAAAAAATTCATTCCTGATGCTCATACCGATTTTATTTTTGCCGTTGTCGGTGAAGAATATGGCATAATTTCCTGTGCAATTCTGGTGATAATTTTTGCTTATTTAATCACGCGTATAATCAAAAGAGCGTTGGATGAAGAGGATATGTTTGTATATCTTTCTTTATGCGGATTGATGATGCAATTTACGATGCAGGTTGTGGTGAATATTGGCGTTAGTTTAAAACTACTTCCGACGAAAGGGATGACGCTTCCGTTCATTAGTTACGGTGGTTCGTCAATGATGTCGATGGCGATTTGTTTTGGATTGATATTGGCTTTTACAAAGCGGAAATATCATCGCGATGTGGATTATGGGAATTTGAAGTTGATGTAGAAAAAATTCTTAAACGCCTATTTTCGGCCTTCGCCTATTCTATTCGACTATTCTAGACTACCTTTTTTCCGTAACCCTTAACTTGTTTCAGGATCTGATACTATACCAAAACATAAATTAAGAATAAACCCTGAAACAAGTTCAGAATGACGGGGTGCGTGAGGATTGTGAATTTTATATTCAAACCGCTGATGAAAGAAAAAATCTCACAATATCTTTGCCATTTTGATTAACAAAATCGATTTCTAACTTTTCTTTCTCACGCTTAAATTTCGATTTTGTAATATCACTCGAAACCAGTTTCCAACCCATTTGGGGCAAGGTTTTATGGTAAAAATTTTTTACTCTTTCCAAATCAATTTTGGTTTCATAGCTCGAAGTCATAATGCTTCCTGAGCTTGAATCGAAGCCCAAACTATCATCAAAAATTTTATTCATTCCCAATAAAAGTGGAATATCTTCGCTGCCTTGGACAAAATCTTCCGAAACGCGGATTTCAACAGGTTCTTTTGTTTGTGAAGCGGTTTTTTGCACCGTTTTTGCACAAGAAAAAATCAAAAAAGTAAGCGGAATTAAAGCGAGAATTTTTTTCATATTATTTCTGACATTGTGGGCAATAAAAGGATGATCGGCCATTTTGTTTTATCTTTCTGATTAAATTTTTACAAAGCAAACAATTTCCCCCAGAATTTTTATTGGAATTTTTATTGGAATTTTCATCGGAAGTAACGCAAGATTTTTTATTTTCCCGCCCATAAACCTTAAAACTATTTTGAAAATTTCCCAAATCGCCTTTAGCATCAACATAATCATTAATTGAAGAGCCACCAAGTTCAATAGCTTTGGCGATAATTTTTTTAATGGAAGAAATCAGTTTTTTTAATTCTGTATCAGAAAGCGAATTAGCGTCGCGCAGGGGAGAAATTTTTGAATCAAAAAGTGATTCGTTAATATAGATATTTCCAACGCCGACAACAATTTCATTATCCATCATCGTGGTTTTGATATTCATTTTTTTGCGGCTTAATTTTTCTTTTAAATCACTTAAATTAAATTCATCAGAAAGTGGCTCTGGCCCAAGTTTGGAGAGTATTTTATGGTTTTTAATATTTTTATTTTCGATGAGATCGACAAAGCCAAAACGGCGCGGATCGTTGAAAATTAGCCATAAATTAGCAAATTCTAACGCAAAATGATCGTGCTTTAATTGATTAAATTCATGTTGCAGCGTGATTTTTCCGCTCATTCCCAAATGAATTATTAGGCTTTTTTTATTATCAAAATTAATAATTAAATAACGGGCGCGGCGAGTGATTTCTAGGATTTTGGCATTTTTTAGATCTTGCAAATCAAGCGTTGAGACAATACGCATTTTTTTATCAGAACGAAAAACGCTTTTTACTTTTTTACCTTCTAAATTTTGTAAACCTTTTCGTACAGTTTCAACTTCCGGTAATTCAGGCATAAATTAATTTTGATTTAAAATTGGGATTTTCTTAAAATGTAAAATTATTCTTTATATTCAAGTTCCTATGGCCCCGTCGTGAAGACGGGGTGACAAACGTCGTGAAGACGGGGCCGCTCGTGCTTAAAATAAAAACCAACTAAAAATGATCGATAAACTTCAACTTCCACCCGAAGCGATTGATAACCGCGTTTTAATGCATAGTTGCTGCGCGCCTTGTGCGGGAGATTTAATGCAGCGCATGAAAGATTCTGGAATTGAGCAGACAATTTTTTTCTACAATCCCAATATTCATCCCAAAAAAGAATATGAAATTCGCAAAAACGAAAATAAGCGTTTTGCCGAAAAATTACAAATTCCATTTATCGATGCTGATTACGATGTGCAAGATTGGTTCAAGCGCGCCAAGGGTTTAGAATGGGAACCAGAACGCGGCGTTCGTTGCACCAAATGTTTTGATATGCGTTTTGAACGCACAGCGCTTTATGCGGCGGAAAATGGCTTTAAAATTATCACTAGTTCGCTGGGAATTTCGCGCTGGAAAAATATGGATCAAATTAACGATTGCGGAATTCGCGCGGCAAAAAATTACGAAGGAATTTCTTATTGGACTTACAATTGGCGTAAAGGCGGCGGCGCGGCGCGAATGTATGAAATTGCTAAGATGGAAGAATTTTATAAGCAGGAATATTGTGGTTGTATTTTTTCACTAAGAGACAGTAATTCTTGGCGTGTTTTGAACGGACGCGAAGAAATTAAAATTGGCGAAGAATTTTATAAAGAGACTGAAATTTCTAAGGAATTAACGGAAGCCAAAAAGTAAATAGTCACCGAATTAATACTGTTTTGCGATTCAAAAACGATAGCGCCTTCATTGTAGAAATGATGATTAAAAGTAAGGGAATGAAAGATAATAAAAGCGGCTTTTATCAAAGCAAAAATCAAGCGCGAAGATTTAACCATGTTAGCATCAAAAACTTCGTTGATTTCTTTTCTAGTGGCAAAAAAACTGGTTAAATAAACCGCAATCAAAGTCACGCCAATCAAGGTTGAAAGTGCGATTATGAGATTCTTTTTGATTGATTTGCGACAGCGCCAGTATTTTGAAAACAGAATTTAGTCTTGGTCTTTTAAAAATTAACTCTATTCCAAGCAAACTTTCTTCCAAATTAAATTTACTAAATCATGAAATTAAAAATTTTTATAGCCACTTTGTTTCTTGCATTTTCTGCCAACGCCAACGCCAAAAATATTGCTATTCTAGCAACTGGCGGAACTATTTCGGGTGCTGGTGATTCGGCAATTGGCGCTAAATATTCTTCTTCAAAAATCGATATTGAACAAATCATAAAATCAATTCCCGGAATCACTAATCTTGCCGATATTAAAGCTGAGCAAATCATGCAAACCGCAAGTCAAAATATGGACGAAGCGGCGTGGTTAAAAATTGCCAAAAAAGTTAACGAAACTTTGGATCAAAAATTAGTTGATGCAGTTGTTGTAACCCATGGAACTGACACGTTAGAAGAAACTGCTTATTTTTTAAACTTAGTTGTGAAAAGCAAAAAACCGGTAATTATTGTTGGTTCAATGCGTCCATCAACTTCTCTAAGTGCTGATGGAGCGCTTAATTTATATAATGCAGTAGCGCTTGCAGCCAATGATGATGCGGCCAAAAAAGGTGTGTTGGTTTTGATGAATGATGAAATTTTTGCGGCGCGTGATGTGGCAAAAACTCACACTACAAATATTGCATCTTTTAAGGCGTTGAATTCTGGTGCGATTGGAGTTGTACATTACGGCAAAACAAAAATTTATTATAGTCCGCTTCGTGTACATACTTCTAAAACTGTTTTTGACGTTAGAAAAATGGAAACTTTGCCGAAAGTCGAAATTGTTTATGCCTACGCGGGCAATAATGCAGAAGTTATTGATGGGTTCGTTGCGAATGGTGCAAAAGCTATAATTGTTGCTGGAGTTGGGGATGGAAATATTAATCAGAAAACTGTGGAAAAACTTAGCGAGGTTGCAAAAAAAGGCGTGATTGTGGTTAGAAGCGCGCATCTTGGAGCGGGATTTGTTGTAAGAAATGCCGAAATTAATGATGATGAGTTGGGGTTTGTGACGGCGGATAATTTGAGTCCGCAAAAGGCGAGGGTTTTGGCGATGATGGCTTTGACAAAAACGGCGGATGTTAAAGAAATTGAAGAGATGTTTGGGAGATATTAGGGGCGGAGTTCGAACAAAGTCTGTCGTAACTCCAACGATTTTTCTGTCAATTCGAGAAACAATACTGGCCTGCCAGTCGTAGCTCGTAAGAGCGAAGACTGGAGCGGGCGAAGGGATTCGAACCCTCGACATCCACCTTGGCAAGGTGGCACTCTACCACTGAGCTACGCCCGCGCGTAAATTATTTTTTAGATTTTGAATTCGAAAAAAATAAATGTTCTCAAAAGAAATTCATGAGGACTTAAAACGAAGGTCGCGGAATCTAGGAATCGAAAAATAATTTGCAATGTTCAATTCGTAAAAGTAATTTTATTTCTCTTTTTAAAGCGTCTTCCTTCCTTTATTTTCAAAGTTTCTTAAAGATTTTTAAATATGAAAATTTCTCAAAAAATTCTGCTTGTCCCCGCTATTTTTGCCTTATTTTTTGCAACTTCTTGCGTTGAAACCATAATTGTTGGCGCAACAGCAACGGGAGTTTTAACCGTGCGTGAAAAAAGTTTCAAAAGCACGCAGAAGGACGTGGTTATTGCCAGCAAGTTAGGTAAGGAATTTATTTCTAAAGGTTTAAAAAATCCGGGAAACTCGATTGACATTTCAGTAAATGAAGGTCGCGTTTTATTAACCGGAATCGCCCGCGACCCTGAAAAAGCAAAGCTTGCTAATCAATTGGCCTGGAAAATTGCTAGTGTAAAAGAAGTGATTGATGAAATTCAAGTTAGCGAAGAAGAAAATTTACGCGCTGCTGATTTTGGTCGCGCTTTTATGGATTATGTAATCACTTTGGAAATTGAAGCCAAATTGCTTTTCATAAGTGATGTTGCAACCGTGAATTACAAAATTACGACAGTGAATAAAACCGTTTATTTGCTTGGTTTGGCAAATGATAATTCGGAAATGCAAAAAGTTTTGTCAATGGTTGCAAAAGTTAGTGGTGTCAAAAAAGTTGTTAATCACATAATTTTAGTTGATGACAATAGACGCGGATAATAACCAAATTGTAACTTTTGGTTGTCGCTTAAATGCTTACGAAAGCGAAGCGATAAAAGAAGCGCTGAAAAAAACTGACCAGAAAAACCTGATTGTTTTTAATTCTTGTGCCGTAACAAGTGAAGCGGAGCGCGAGTTGCGCCAAGCTGTGCGCCGCGCCAGAAAAAATAATCCCGAAGCCAAAATTGTTGTAACAGGTTGCGCCGCGCAAATTGATCCGCAAAAATATGCCAAAATGGCAGAAGTTGATTTAGTTTTGGGCAATGTCGAAAAATCTAATCCGCAAAGTTACGGCTTATTGTCGCAACAGATTCCAAAACAAGTTCAGGATGACGAAGATTTTGGGAAAATTTCTCTACATCATCATCCTGAACTTGCTTTTGAATCTATTATTGACATCGCTTCCAAAGATATTTCCCACAAAGATCGCCTATTTTTTGAAAACCGCAACGCCGCCGCAAATTTTTTAACCACCAACGAAACCAGCAAAATCAAGGTTAACGACATTATGTCGGTTCGTGAAACTGCGCCGCAATTAGTTTCTTATTTTGAAAATCAAACCCGCGCTTTTTTAGAAATTCAAAATGGCTGTAATCATCGTTGCACTTTTTGCATAATCCCATTTGGTCGCGGCAATTCACGCTCGGTGGCGTTTGGCGAAATTGTTGAACAGGCAAAAAAAATGGTGGCGTTGGGGCATAAAGAAATTGTTTTAACGGGAGTTGATATTTCGGGCTATGGCGAAGATTTAGCCGCGCCAATTACGCTTTCAAAAATGATTAAGCGTTTTTTAAAACTAGTTCCCGAACTGCCGCGCTTGCGCTTATCTTCAATTGACGTTGCCGAAATTGACGAAGAATTTTTCGATATTCTAAAAAACGAACCGCGTTTTATGCCTTATTTGCATTTAAGCGTGCAATCGGGCGACGACCTGATTTTAAAAAGAATGAAACGCCGCCATTCCTCAAAACAAGTTTTAGATTTTTGCGCCCGCGCCCGTCAAATAAGGCCAGAAATCACTTTTGGCTGCGACATTATCGCGGGTTTTCCCACCGAAACTGACGAAATGTTTGAAAATTCGGTGCGATTAATCGAACAAGCGCAAATTATTTTTACCCACATTTTCCCTTATTCAAAACGCGAAGGAACGCCCGCCGCCAAAATGCCGCAAGTTAATGGCGCAATCATCAAAGAACGCGCCAAAATTTTGCGCGAAGCGGGCGAACGCCAATTAAAAAAATATTTAGCCAATCAAATTGGCAAAGAATTTAAGGTTCTGATTGAAAAAAACTTTTCTGGCAAAACCGAAAATTTTTTGGATGTGAAAATTTCTGACGGCAAAAATTTAAAATCAGGCGAGATTATGGAAGTTCAGGTTTACGAAACGGAGGGAAATTTTCTTATTGCCAAAAATAAGTGGTGATTATCCTTTAAAATAAAACCGAAGCCACCTAGAACCCCGAAGCCACAACCCTCAAATCCCGAAGCCACAACAACCCTCAAATCCCGAAGCCACAACAACCCTGAACCCCGAAGTCACAACAACCCTCAACCCCGAAGTCACAACAACCCTGAACCCCGAAGTCACAACAACCCTCAACCCCGAAGTCACCCTGAGTTTATCGAAGGGTGATTCAAGCCCGAAACCCTAAATCACCCTTCGATAAACTCAGGGTGACATTCATTATGTTTCAAGGGATAATTCACAAATAAGTGAAAGATTTTGAGTTGACGACAAAATTAATCGTCGCGATACTTCCGCGCTGTTTAAAAGCCGCTTTTAATAAAAATAAAATCTATTGTGAATGCAGCGATTCAGTCGTCTGCGAGAGCAATTCAAAATTTGCCAAATTCGACATAAGTTGAATTTCATTCAAGTATAATCAAAACAATGACAATTTCGCAAAAATCTTACCTAGAATCTAAATCGTGGGCGTTTGAAGAAGTGCGCCGCATATTGGCACTTTTGGCGAAGTTGTACGTACATCGTTTGTGCGTCACGCGTTTCAATGTTTGGCGCCCGAAATTCCAACGCGCATGTTTTGCGTTTCTGATGATATTGACGGGCTGCGCAAAGTAGTTAAAAAATTTGCAAGTAATTTACTTGCGCGCTGAAGCAATTCAAAATTTACTAAATTCAGACGAAGTTTTAATTTGATAAACGTTGTAAGATTTACAGCCTCAAGGTTTAATAAAATACTTTTGCAAGTAAAAATGCTCAAGTTTTAAGCGGTTTTGGTAATATCCAACTCTTAAAATCTTCAATTTTTTGCAAATGAGATTTTTGCTTGGGACTTATCAAATAATAGCTGTAACCACTTTTAAAACTGGCGGCAAAAACTTTTATTAAACTGCCATTTTCTAATTCATTCTCAATTAAAAAATCTGGTATCAGGGCAATTCCAAGGCCATCTTTTGCGGCTTTAAGCAACATAAAAAAATGTTGAAACCCATCATTATAATTTATCTCGGTTTTTTTAACTCGGTGAAATTTAAAATAGTTTTGCCAAGTGTCGGGGCGCGAAGTGTGAAGCAATAAATTCTGATTTAGCAGGTCGTTGATGCTACGAATTTGATGTTGCGCTTTTAGTTTTGGCGAGCAAACACAAACAAGCTTTTCCGCCCACATTTTCTCTACGCAAAAATTTTGCCAACTATTCTTTCGGGCAATTCTAATCGAAAAATCCACATCATCCCTCTTGTCAAAACCAACATGATTATCACCAATTAACATATTTATTTTATAGTAAGGATGCAAAGATTTGAACCCTTCCAACTTTGGCATTAGCCATTGATTGCTTAAAGATGGCAAAATGCTGATGCTAATCAACTCTTTGCTAGTTTTGTTGGTTAGTTTTGTGGTTGCTTGTTCAACAATTTTTAAAGCCGCATCAATTGCCTCCAAATATTTTTCTGCCGGCTTTGTTAAAAGCAAACTTTGATGTTTGCGTTCAAACAAATTTAAGCCCAAATAATTTTCCAAAATTGCAATCTGTTTGCTAATTGCTCCTTGAGTGACATTCAGCTCCAAAGCCGCTTTGGTAAAGCTTTGATGCTTTGCCGCCGAAGCAAAGGCACGCAGCGAATTTAGAGGTGGAAGTTTTGTTGTCATAAATTTTGCCAATGAGTTTTTCTCATACGTCAAGTAAAATTACTAGTTTGTCAACACAAAATAAATTGCACTTTTTGCCAGTCGTTGTTTTCAACAAATCAATTTTTTAATTATTTTATGACTTCTAATTCATTTAAGATTATCGATCCATCCGAAATCAAAACCGCTCACCAAAGAATATCTCCCTACATTCACAGAACTCCGCTGCTTTCTTCTCAAATTCTTAACGATTTTTTGGGTCATGAAATAGTTTTTAAAGCTGAATGTTTGCAAAAAATCGGAGCTTTTAAAATTCGCGGAGCCTTGAACACTTTGCTAGAGCTTAAAGAGAAAAATTCTTTACCAGAAAGTGTTGTGGCATTTAGTTCTGGAAATCACGCTCAAGCCGTTGCGGTGGCAGGCAAAATGCTTAACGTAAAAACAACAATCGTTTTACCTTTATTCACCTCATCGGTGAAGCAACAAGCGGCAATTTATTATGGTGCAAAAGTGATTAACACTTCCACCAGAAAAGAAGCTGAAGAAAAAGCTGCCGAAATTGCCGCCAAAGGATCTTTTTTTATTCATTCCTTTGATAATGACGGAGTAATTGTCGGGCAAGGAACTTCCTGCTATGAAGCCTTGCAAGATGGCGCAAATCCTGACTCAATTTTCGCCACTTGTGGCGGCGGCGGATGGGTTTCTGGAACTTTTCTTGCCAAAGAATTGCTGGCACCAAATGTTTTAGTTTTTGGTGCAGAACCAAAGCAAGCAAATGATGCGTCGCAATCTTATGCAAATAATCGCATCATAAAATTTAACGATTCACCGCCAACAATTGCCGATGGCGCCCGCGCTCTGGCTGTTTCAGAGCGAACTTTTCATTACTTAAAACAACTTAACGGTTTTTTTGAAATTGACGAAGAAGAAATAATTTATTGGACACAATGGTTGATACATCTTTTAAAAATCGCCGTTGAACCAACTTCTGCCGTTGCAATGGCAGCAGCCTTCCACTGGCTTAAAACCCAAAAAACTAAACAGAAAGTTTTGGTTATGTTGTCGGGTGGAAATATCGCAGCAGAAACCTATCAGAAAATTTGGAGTAAAAGTTATTTAGAGAAATTGCCTTTTTTGCGATAAATTTTTTTAACAAATGACTGACAAATATGACAAAAATTGTAATTATCGGTGGCGGAATTGCTGGTTGCACAACGGCTTTGGAATTGGCAAAAAATAATCCTGAAGCGCAAATTATAATTCTTGAGCAAGCCCAAGAAATCCTTCAAGGCACCAGCGCCAGAACTCCGGGAAGAATGGGATTGGGCTATCATTATTTTGATGCCCAAACCGCCAAAACTTACATGCAACACACGATTGGTTTTATGAAAAAATATTCAGATTGTTTTGTGGGCGAAGAATCAACGCCGCATCTACAAAGTGGCAGATATTTTATTGTTAAAGATTCCATTTTGCCGCCAGATGAAGTTTTGGCGGGCTATGAAAAAATCTCATCTCATTTCCAAGAAATTTGTGCCAAAGATGAAAGCAACAATATTTTTCAAACCCAGCGTTTGCACGAAATGCTAGATTCTAGCCAGTTTGAAGGCGGCGTTGATCCAAAAAAAATAGCTTACGCCATTCAAACCAAAGAGCGTTTGCTCGATTGGAAGAAATTTGATTCACGAATCAAAGCAGAATTGGCGCAGCACCAAAACATTAAAATCAGAACCAATTTTAAAGTAGATAAAGTTTCTCCTCGCCAAGGCGGAGGCTTTATTTTTCCTGATTCAGTTGAGGGCGATTATGTCGTCAATTGCACTTGGCAAAATATCGAACAGCTAAATCAAAAACTTGGTTTGGGCGACGCGCATTTCAAAAAAGAAAATCCAAAAGAATCAGCCACCGCAAGGCTAAAATTGTTAGTCGAAGTTGCGCTTTCGCCGCAATTAGAGCGCGCCCATTCAATGTTTTTCTGCTTTGGCGAGCATGCGATGTTTTCAAATTTAGGAAATGGAATTGGCAGAATCACCTACGCGCCCGTCACAAATTTTGGCACAACAACAGAAAGTGAAATGCCAGCGCAGTGGCAAAAATGGCTTGCAAAAGGTTTGAGCGCGGAGGAACAACAAAAATACGGACAAAAAATAATTGATGGCGTCAGCCTTTATATTCCAGCAATGGCGGACGCAAAAGTTAATGGCGTGATTGCCGGAATTGTTAAATCAAAAGGCGAAGTTGAACTTTCAAATCCAAACAGCTCATTTCACAAAAGAGCTTATAGCGGGGTTGAAGAACAGCAAATTGGCTGGATCGACAACGCCGCGATGAAATTATTTTATTGCCTTGATAACGCCAAAGAAGTTGCGGAGATAATTCAAAATCAAGAGCAAGTTTCGCCAGTTTTGGACGCAGCCGCTAAATCAATTGCCAATCAACTGCCTGAAAAAACTAAAAAAATTGCAGAAGATTTTTTTCAATTTCATTTACGCAGAAATTTTTCGTCGAATTTAATTTTGCCTGAAATTACTCAACAAGCGGAAAAAAAATCCCAACTACAAGATGAAGTAAAAGAATCGAGAATCGACAAATTAAAAAAAACTCCGCCACAAAAAACCTACCGCTTGATTTGCGTTTTAGATTCTGTGTCGCAGGGCGATGTAACTTTATCAAAGCTCGACGCCTCTCCTGATTACCTTCATATTCACGCGCTTGATTCAGAAATTTTGCCGTCAATTTCAGAATTTAAAAAAACTCTGCCGCCGCAATCTGAAAATATACCAAACTCAATTGAAGATCCCGACTTTAATAAAAACCAAAAATCTGTTGCGGATAAGACGATTCATTCGCCTTGGAGCAATTCAAAATTATCCAAATTAGACGATAAGTCGAATTTGATTAATCATAACACGCTGACGCAATGGGGAATTCCGCTAGAACTTGCCACTAAAAGCAGAAGCCCAAAAGTTTCTTCGCAAGAAATTAAGCAGCGCGGTCAAATAGGAATTGGCTCGGCGGCTCGCGGCGACGAGCAAAGCGGAAATTTTATTGGTGGCGGCGAAGGATTTTTATTTGGTTCACAAAATTTTCGCATAACCAAAGGTGGTGAGGCTTTTTTGGTTGGGGATGAAGAAAATTTTTGGACATTTCAAGTTGCTGATTTTGCGGGTGCCAAAGCCATTTCAGATTCTGTTGGGCAAGAAATTTTGGGCAGGCAAAAACTTTTGGAAATGCTTAAAGAAAAATCTGGCGGCAAACCTTTTGTCGCGGTTTTTGACGCCGATCTTCACGAAGGATCTTTTGTTCGCAGCAACGGAATTTTCCCCGAAGATGATGTTGACAGAAAATCAGAATCAACATTCGACGCCAAAAAAGATCAAACACGCGGTGGTCATTTAGTTGGTGGCAGCACCAATAAAGGAGATTTGCTTTCTTTGCGCGAGAAGTTTGGCGATGAAGAGCAAGCTGCTGCGAATGATTTTGGACTAACAATTAAAAGTAAAATTTTATTGAAAGCCGTTGATGAACTTGTAATTGCCAGAAGTGCCAAATCGCAAGCCTTGGAAGTTATCGAAAAAGATGGCTGGAACTTGAAAGAAGAAAATACTCAGAAAATTTTAGGATTTAAAAGACCTTTTGACGAACCTGCAATTGCCGAAAGCGCCAAAAAAGAATTCTCTTTAGAAAAGCCAAGAACCGAAATTCAAGTGCGTGAAGCGGAAGCGGCGATTAAAATTACAAATTTTCTGAAAGAAAAATCTGGCAAAATTTATTAATCCAAAAGTTTCGAGACAGCTTGAAGAAGAGAAATTTTCTTAAATTTATGTTTTGGTATAACCATTTTAATCTAGGTTAGTGCTTTATAATAGCCGAAAAATATGCTTGATAAACTGATTTTGAGTTGACGACAAAATTAATCGTCGCGATAGTTCTGCGCTGTTCAAAATCGGCTTTTAATAAAAATAAAATCTATTGCGAATGCAGCGATTCAGTCGTCTGCGAGAGCAATTCAAAATTTGCCAAATTCGACATAAGTTGAATTTCATTCAAGTATAATCAAGACAATGACAATCTCACAAAAATCTTACCTAGAATCTAAATCATGGGCGTTTGAAGAAGCGCGGCGCATTTATGAAAAAGTTGGAGGTAAAACTCCTGCCAAAGGCTACGTGCTTTTTGAAACGGGTTATGGCCCGTCGGGTTTGCCGCATATTGGCACTTTTGGTGAAGTTGTACGCACTTCGTTTGTGCGTCACGCGTTTCAATGTTTGGCGCCCGAAATTCCAACGCGCATGTTTTGCGTTTCTGATGATATTGACGGGTTGCGCAAAGTGCCAGAAAACGTGCCGCAGCAAGATTTGGTGCGGGCGAATTTGGGTCGTCCACTAACTTCGGTTCCTGATCCTTTTGGAACTCACGAATCTTACGGACACAACATGAACGCCCGTTTGCGCGGTTTTCTCGATGGTTTTGGTTTTGAATATGAATTTATCAGCGCCACTCAAAAATATAAATCGGGCGCGTTTGATTCTACAATGTTGCGCGTGCTTGAAAAATATGACGAATTGATGGATTTGATGTTGCCAAGTTTGGGCGTTGAACGCCAAGAAACTTACAGCCCGTTCATGCCAATTGATTTAGAAAGCGGAATTGTAATTGATAAAGGTGTAAAAGGCGTAAATAAAGAAAAAGGCACCGTGATTTATGTTGATGGAAATGGCGTTGAAAAAGAAGTTTTGGTTGTGGGAGGAAATTGCAAATTACAGTGGAAAATCGACTTCGGCGCGCGCTGGTATTCGCTGGACGTTGATTATGAAATTTATGGCAAAGATCACCAGCCAAACGAAAAAATTTATCGCCGCGTTTGCGAAATTTTAGGAGGCACGCCGCCAGTAAATTTCACTTACGAAATGTTTTTGAGCGACACTGGCGAAAAAATTTCTAAATCAAAAGGCAACGGAATTTCGGTGGAAGA
>CANKYC010000002.1 GCA_947487845.1 Rickettsiales bacterium
CACCGATTTCATTATTCACGGTCATGATTGAAACCAAGCAGGTTTTATCAGTAATCGCGGCTTCTAATTCTTTTAAATCAACCAAACCATTTTGCTGAACTGGTAAGAATGTAACGCTAAATCCTTCTTGCTCTAAGTCGCGCGCCGAATTGATAATACATTTATGTTCGGTGTAAGTTGTGATAATATGATTTTTACCAGTCGCGCCGTAAAAATGGGCGACACCTTTAACCGCAATATTATTTGATTCAGTCGCTCCCGACGTAAAGAAAATTTCTTTTGGGTCAGCGCCAATTAAATTAGCCACTTGTTTACGAGCGATTTCGACCAATTCTTCAGCTTTCCAGCCAAGAGAGTGCGTGCGCGAATGCGGATTGCCATAATCTTCTTTCATGGTTTTTACCATCACGTCAATAACGCGTGGATCCATTGGGGTTGTTGATTGGTAATCGAGATAGATTGGAAGTTTAATAGTCACTTTAATATTTAATTTTTTTATAAAAATCGCTCCAGACTTTGATGAATTTTTCAATTTCATCTTTGGTGTTTTCAATTCCTAAACTTACGCGAATGGCGCTGGTTGAAAAAGCTGGTTCAATGCCCATGGCTTTTAAAATTCTTGATGCGGTTAAAGTGCCAGAAGAGCAGGCGGGGCCAGCGCTAACACAAATTCCGTTTAAATCGAAATTAATTAATTGAGTTTGGCTGTCAGCGTTTTTGGTGGCGATATAGCTGGTGTTTGGAAGGCGGTCAATTTCTTGAGAAAAAATCACCACATTTTCATTGGTGATTTTTTGAATTTCGCTTTCTAAAAAGTCGCGCAAATTTTTGACATTTTCGTAAAGACTGATTTTTTTTGCCGCTAATTTACAAGCTTCACCAAATCCGCTAATTCCCGCGATATTAGTGGTTCCGGCGCGTTTAGATTTTTCTTGTTTACCACCAAAAATTAATGGTTTTATATCGAAACCTTTTCTCATCAAAAGCGCGCCAACTCCTTGCGGGCCGTTGATTTTATGCGCTGAAATTGAAGCGAAATCAACATTTAATTTTTCCAAATCAACAGCAATTTTTCCAACAGCTTGAACGATGTCGCAATGAAATAATCCGCCTTTTTGGTGAACTAATTTTGCCATTTCTTCAATTGGTTGAATAGCGCCAGTTTCATTATTGGCGAGCATCACGGAAGCGAGGAAATTTCCGTTCTGATTGGCGATTTTATTTTTGAAATCTTCAATATCGATCAAGCCGTTTTTTAAAGCTTTAACTTCAATAATTTCCTTATTTTCTGGGCGACAATTATAAACGGCGGAATGTTCAAATTCGCAAAAGATTATTTTTTTTACATCAACGCCAAACATCAACATATTGGTGGCTTCAGTGGAACTGCTGGTAAAAATCACTTCGTAATTTTGAGCGTTAATTAAATTTTTTAATTCTTGTCTGGCATCTTCAACCAATTTTGTAGCTTTGCGACCCAATTGGTGACTTGAAGAATTATTCAATGGCAGTTGATAAACTTCATTCATTTTAGCCAATGCTTCCGCAGCTAATTTAGTGGTTGAATTGTAGTCGAGATAAATCATTTGCATATGCTGCTAAGTGAAATCGAGTTTAAATATTCGTAAATTTTATTTTCCAAACCAGACCATAAATGATGGGTTTTGCATTTGATATCTTCATTAACGCAGCTTTTTTGAACATTGTTGCAGCGCGTCATTTTTATTGGTTCGCCGATGGCTTTGATAATTTCGGCGACCGTAACTATGTTGCGATTTTTTCCTAAAATATAACCACCACCCGGGCCTTTAACTGATTCAACGATGCCTGATTTTCTAAGACTGGCAAAAATTTGCTCCAAATAGGAAAGCGAGATTTTTTGGCGTTTAGAAATTGTTAGCAATGAAACCGGTTGATTGGATTTATTGTCGGCAATTTCGATTACTGCCATAACGGCGTAGCGGGCCTTGGTTGTTAAAATCATGATTTTTTAGGATTTTTTTTATACCAAAGCTACTTCAAACTATACCAAATTAACTATCTCTTGATAGCGCTAACGAAGTATTTTTGAGGAAAAATTGCGACTGAAAATGTAAGCTGTATCAAGTGATACAGCGTCATTTTCTGAGCAAATTTTTACCAAAAAGACGAAGTTAGCGCTATCAAGAGATAGTTAATTTGGTATATCCCAACAAACTTGCGTAAACTTTTAAAGTCTCGTTACACATTTTTTCATTTGAAAAATTATCCGTCACATTTTTCCTAGCATCAATTCCGATTTTATCAGCTTCATCTTTTGGCATTTCTAAAACTTGATCAATCACTTTAGCAAAACCTTCCACATCACCAACTTCAACTAAGAATCCGGTTTTGCCGTCAATTATGGTTTCTAAAGCGCCACCAATTTTAGTTGCGATAATAATCCGATTTGATGCCTGCGCCTCAATTGCAATGCGGCCGAAAGCCTCGGCGCGAACGCTTGGACAAACCGCTAAATGCGAAAGCGCATAAGCAGTTGGCATATCCTTACAAACGCCAACTATACGCACTTTTCCTTCCAATTTTTTATCAATAATTTTGCCTTCGAGCTTTTTTCTAAATTGCTTGTGACCATGATCCGAACCAACCATCACGCATAAAAAATCAGATTTAACTTTGGTTAATGCCTCAATCAAGAATTCATGTCCTTTCCAGGCCGTAAAACGCGCTGGCATTAAAATGATTTTTTTATCATCTGGCAAATGCCATTTTTTACTCAAATCTATAATGCGGTTTTTTGAAACTTTTGCGTAATTAAAATAGCCTAAATCTGCGCCGCGTTGAATTACCGTAGTTTTTGCCTCACGATATTCGCTATAATTTTGGGATAAATAATTTTTGATAAAATCAGAAACCGCAATCACCGCATCAGCTTTTAACATGATAGAATTGTAAGCTCTTTTGGGAGGAAAAATTTTCCATTTCCAGAATTTTAATGAGTAAGTTCCATGAACCGTCGCGACTAATTTTGTAGCGGTTTTTTTACAAGCGAAATAGCTGCTCCACATTGACGCTCTAGAGCGCACATGAATAATATCAACATTGTTTTCTTTAATCAGTTTGGCCAGTTTTTTATTATTAAAATAAATTGTGATCGGATTTTTGCTATGCACCGGCAACTCAATATGTTTGATGCCAGCTTCGCGTAATTGATAAACCAAAATTCCACCTTTCGAAACAACAATTGGTTCAAAATCAGCTTTTTTTAATGCTTTAGCAATATCAATAGTTCCGCGCTCAACTCCACCGCTTTCTAGGGCTGGCAGTATCTGCATTACTACCGTTTTTTTTCTTTCAGAATTTTCCATGATTTAAAAACTAGAGTATGATTGTTTCTTCGCGCTTAGGGCCAGTTGAAATTATCGAAGCTTTAATGCTGCAAAGATCTTCGATTCTTTTAACATAATTACGGGCTTTTTGCGGCAATTCGGCCAGCGTTTTTGCGCCAAATGAACTTTCTTGCCAACCTTCCATTTCTTCGTAAATCGGCTCGATTTGATCCCACAAATGATTGGCTTGTGGCAAGTAATCAAAGGTTTTGTCGCCAATTTTATAACCAACACAAATTTTGATTTTTTCTAATTTATCAAGCACATCAAGTTTAGTTAAGGCAACTTCTTTTACTGAAGAAAGTTGAATTGACTGACGAACCAGAACCGCATCAAACCAACCACAACGCCTGTCGCGACCAGTTACAGTTCCAACTTCTTTTCCTTCAATACGTAAAAAATTTCCAATTTCACATTCAAGCTCGGTTGGAAAAGGGCCGGATCCGACTCGAGTTGTGTAAGCTTTTAAAATGCCAATTGTTTTGTGCAAATCAGCAACTCCCAAACAAGAACCAAGAGCAATTTGACCCGCCATTGTGTTGCTTGAAGTTACAAAAGGATAAGTTCCGTAAGTCACGTCGAGCAATGCTCCTTGCGCACCTTCAAACATTACATTAGCAAATGAATTAAGCTTTTTAGCAATTTCAAAAGCTGGTTTGGCGTGAGTCAAAAGACGAGCGCGAACTGGCTCTAATTCAGCAATAATTTGTTCAATTTTCACAATTTCTGCGCCCAAACTTTTGCGCAAAAGATTGTGATAAAAAAGTAAATTTTCTAAACGTTCAGTTAAAATTTTATCATCCATCAAATCACAAATGCGAACCGCTCTGCGCCCCGCTCTATCTTCATAAGCTGGCCCAATTCCCCGTCCCGTGGTTCCAATTTTTTTCTCGCCTTTTTTGCTTTCTAAAAGTTGGTCTAATTCGCGATGAACTGACAAAATTAAACAAGCATTTTCAGCAATCGCTAATTTTTCTGATTCAATTTTAATTCCAGCTTCTTCAATTTTTTTTATTTCAGAAAAAAGTGCGATTGGATCAACAACCACGCCGCTTCCAATTACTGAAAATTTTCCACGAATTATTCCCGATGGCAGCAAACTTAATTTGTAAGTTTTATCTCCCACTTTAATTGTGTGACCAGCATTATGACCACCCTGAAAGCGCACAACTGCATCAAATTTATCTGCCAAAAAATCTACGATTTTTCCTTTACCTTCATCGCCCCATTGCAGACCGATTATTGCTGTATTTCCCATTTTACTATTCATCCTTCATTTGATTTTTAATGCCAAATATTACCGAATTGACCGCGGTTTTTTTCTCAGTTGTAAAATATTTGCTGCAATAAGGACAAACCACGAAATCATTTTTGCCCATATTCAAATAAACCAAAGGATGACCTGATGTTCCTTTTCCGCCATCACAGGAAACTTTTTTCGAATCGACATGCACGATTTCAAGCGGGCTGTTTTTAGGATTAATTTGAGGATTCATTTTAAAAATTGAGAGATTAGAAATTGCTTGTTGTAAGTTTGATAAAAACAAACGATCACAACCTAAATTGCGCAAACAAGTTTTTCAATCTAAGTTTTTAAAGTTAAACGAATATGAAAAAAATCTTCTCATTATTTTTGGCGCTACTATTTTTAAAAGCTGGAAGTGCCGGCGCCGCAAGCAGCGATTGGCATGAAAACCAAAGCAAAGGCGCTAAAACAAGATTGATCGCCAGCTATTACAAAAATCAGGCTGGAGAAAAAAAATTAATCGCCGGCATAGAATTTAAAATTGCCTCAGGTTGGAAAATTTATGGATCTGATTCTGATGGAATTGGAATGCCGCCAAGTTTTGATTTTACCAATTCTAAAAACCTCGCAAAACACACAATTTTCTGGCCTCAAGCAATTGCTGAAGAAGAAAAAATTGGCGATGAAAAATTCGCTTATTCTTCTTACAAAAATGAAGTTATAATCCCGATTGAAATCGACTTAAAGCAACCGGATCAAGCGGTTGAACTCAATGTTCAGCTTAATTACGGATTATGCAAAGAAATCTGTGTTCCGGCAAGTGAAAACTTTACTTTACAAATTCCTGATGAAATCGACACCATTTCTTTAAGCGAAATCCAGAAATTTTTTCCTACTCAAATCAGCGATGAAAAAGAAACGCCAAAGCCGACGACTAATAATTTAGCCTTATTTTCGGCAATTTTATTGGCAATTTTCGGTGGGGCAATTTTAAATATCATGCCCTGCGTTTTACCGGTTTTATCAATTAAATTAATTTCGGTAATTCGTCATTCTGAATCCGAAATTTCTCACATCCGCTTTTCATTTTTATCGACCATAATCGGTATTTTATCTTGCTTCGTGATCTTCGCGCTTTGTGCCTCAATCATAAAATTAACCGGAAATTCTTTGGGCTGGGGATTGCAATTCCAAAACCCTTATTTCCTGATTTTCTTAATTGTGATTTTAATTATTTTCGTCGGCAATTTACTGGGAGTTTTTGAAATTAATTTTGACCGTTTTTTAGCCACAACTCTTAATAAAAAAATCAGTAACGAAGAAGAAAAGAAAAACATTTTCTTGCCTAATTTTCTTTCTGGAATTTTAGCAGTTTTGCTTGCGACACCTTGTTCGGCGCCATTTTTAGGTGCGGCAATTTCGTTTGCTTTGGTTCAAAGTTTTTTTGTGATTTTTCTGATTTTCTTTTTTATCGGTATCGGTTTTTCTCTGCCTTATTTTATACTTATTTTTGCGCCAAAATTAGTTTATATTTTACCACGCCCGGGAAATTGGATGATTCAAATCAAGCAGCTAATGGCAGGTTTATTGGCGGCAACAGTGATTTGGCTAATTTATGTTCTGTCGCATAATATCGGCGCTCTTCCGGCATTTTTAGCCGGAATAATTGCGGTCGCGATTCTCGCCTGCTTTAAAATTAAAATGGAATTTTTCAAATTTCTGGCAATTGCAACGCTAGTAATTTCAAGCTTTCTATTGCCGATGAAGTTGCAAAAACAACAAAAAATTTCCAAAGATTCTTATGAAAGTTTTTGGATAGAATTTGACGAAGCTAAACTTCACCAATTAATAATTGAAGGCAAAACCGTGGTGGTTGATATTACGGCAGATTGGTGTTTGAGCTGCAAATTCAATAAAATCCGAGTTTTACAAAATAAAGAAGTTATAGCGAAATTAAATGGCGGCGACATTATTGCGATGCGCGGCGACATCACCAAACCCAATGAAAAAATCATAAATTTCTTGCACAAAAACAATCGTTTCGCGATTCCATTTAACGCAGTTTACGGACCAAAAGCACCTGATGGCTTATTAGCAAGCGAGCTTTTGACCAAGAAAGAACTCTTCGAATTAATTGAAAAAGCACAATAATTTAAATATGACAAACCTTACAACTCTAAATCTTCGCCAAACTCTTGAAGGATTAAAATCAAAAAAATTTTCAAGCTTAGATGTAACTTCAGCTTACATAAAAAACATTGAAGCCAGCCGCAATCTCAACGCTTTTATCACCGAAACTTTCGATTTTGCTTTGGTTCAAGCTAAAAAATCCGATGCAAAAATTAACGCTGGAAGTGGCGGGGAATTAGAAGGAATTCCTTTGGGCATTAAAGATCTCTTTTGCACCAAAGATATTCGCACCACTTCTGCTTCAAAAATGCTAGAAAACTTTGTTCCAACTTACGAATCAACAGTCACCCAAAAACTTTTAAATGCCGGTTCAGTTACACTCGGAAAATTAAACATGGATGAATTCGCCATGGGTTCCGCCAATACCAACAGCTATTTCGGGCCAGTTATCAACCCTTACAAAAAGAAAAATTCTAACGAAGATTTAGTTCCCGGCGGCAGCTCTGGCGGATCAGCAGCAGCAGTTGCGGCCAATTTATGTTTAGGCGCCACAGGTTCCGACACTGGCGGCTCAATTCGCCAACCAGCTTCTTTCACTAACATAGTTGGCGTAAAACCAACTTACGGACGCTGTTCACGTTACGGAATGATTGCTTTTGCCAGCTCGCTTGATCAAGCCGGAATTTTCGCTAAAGATGTTTATGATGCCGCGCTTTTACAACGCGTGATTTCAGGCTTTGATGTTAAAGATTCAACTTCGGTAAATATTGCGGTTCCACAATTTGAAGCACTTTTAAATTCAAATATTAAAGGCAAGAAAATCGGCATTCCGCAAGAATATTTTGTTGCCGGAATGTCAGAAGAAATCATCCAACTTTGGAATCGCGGTAAAGAAATTTTACAAAAACGCGGCGCTGAATTAGTAGAAATTTCTCTGCCTCATACTCAATATGCTTCTGCGGTTTATTATGTTTTGGCCTCGGCTGAATGCTCGTCAAACCTAGCGCGCTTCGATGGCGTGCGTTATGGATTTAGAGCCGAAGGAACCAATTTATCTTTAGAAGAAATGTATGAAAAAACCCGCGATCAAGGCTTTGGCGATGAAGTTAAAAGAAGAATTTTAACCGGAACTTATGTTCTTTCGGCTGGTTTTTTTGACGCTTATTATAAAAAAGCCCAAAGAGTTCGACGCCTTGTTTTGCAAGACTTCAACGATGCTTTCAAAAAGGTTGATGTGATTTTAACGCCAACAACTCCAAGCGCTGCGTTTCCGATCAATCAATCAAAAGAAGTGGGAAATTCTGATCCAGTAAAAATGTATTTAAACGATGCCTTCACAATTCCGGTAAACTTGGCCGGCTTGCCGGCGCTTTCAGTTCCCGCCGGTTTTGACAAGGATGGATTACCTTTGGGATTGCAATTAATTGCCAAACATTTTGATGAACAAAATATGTTTGATGTGGCTTTGGCGATTGAAGAAGATTCTAGATAATGAAAATAGCCGTCATCGGAGCGGGGCCAGCTGGATTAACTGCCGCCTATCAACTTTGTAAAAAAGGAATTGATGTCGAAATTTTTGAAAGTAGCGATGCAATTGCCGGAATGGCAAAAACAATATCACTTTGGGGCCAGTTTGTTGATCTGGGTCCGCACCGCTTTTTTAGTTCCGATCCGCGAGTAAATAAAATTTGGCTCGAAGCCATTGATGGGCAATATCAAGTGGTCAAACGTTTAACCCGCATTTATTACAAAAAAACTTTTTTCAATTATCCGCTAAAAGCCTTTAACGCCCTGCGAGGACTTGGTGTCATTGAAGCCGCGCATTGCGTCATGAGTTACGTTCAAGTAAAAATTTTTCCGATAAAAAACAATTCTACCTTTGAATCATGGGTAACAAATAGATTTGGCAAAAGGCTTTTTGAAATATTTTTTAAATCTTACAGCGAAAAATTATGGGGCATTTCTTGTAGAGAATTAGATGCTGATTTTGCTGCCCAAAGAATTAAAAATTTCTCCCTTTTTGAAGCGATAAAATCAGCGATTTTGCCACAAAAAAATTTCAAACATAAAACTTTGATTGATGAATTTGTCTATCCCAATAAAGGCGCTGGTCAAGTTTACGATAAAATGGCACAAAAAATTCTTGAATTTGGCGGCAAGTTAAATTTAAAAACTCCGGTTTTGGCAGTTAAACTAGCAACTGAGAATTCTTTGGCATCAATTACACTTGAAGATGAAAAAGAAATCGAATTTGATCATATTATTTCTTCAATGCCATTAACCGCTCTAGTAAATAGTATAAAAGCTCCACAAGAAATTAAGGATTGCGCTAAAGAGTTAAAATTTCGCAATACGATTTTAGTTTTTTTACAAATTAATGCTGACAATCTTTTTGCCGATCAATGGCTGTACATACATTCAGAAAACCTAAAAACCGGACGCATCTCAAATTTCAGAAACTGGACTTCTTCAATTAATAACGGCCAGTCTCAAACCATTTTGTGCCTAGAATTTTGGTGCAACGATGAAGATGAAATTTGGTCATTTAAAGATAAAAAACTAACAGATCTTGCCACCCAAGAAATTTATGAAACTGGTTTGGTTCCAGTCAATTCAGTTCTTGATGGCAAAGTTATTCGCGTACCAAAATGCTACCCAGTTTATAAAACTGGTTATAAAAAATATTTGCAGCCGGTACAAAAATTTTTATCAACCCAAAAATCACTTTCGGTTATTGGTCGATATGGTTCATTTAAATATAATAACCAAGATCACAGCATATTGATGGGATTACTAGCGGCAGAAAATATTTGTGAAAATGCCAATCATGATCTTTGGAATATTAATACCGATTACGAATATCAGGAATCAAGCAGCATTACCGCCACTGGTTTAGAGAAAATAAAATGAGTACATGAAAAAAATTTTAATCACTGGTGGCGCTGGATATATCGGCTCACAAACTTCTAAATTGCTAGCGTTGGATGGTTATGAACCGGTTTGTTTTGATAATCTTTCTACAGGACATGCTGAATTTGTAAAATGGGGGCCTCTGGAAATTGGCGATTTGCATGATTGCTCGAAGATTACCAAAATTATTAAACATTATCAGCCAATTTGCGTTATACATTTTGCTGGCAATTCCTATGTTGGTGAATCAATTTCTAATCCACAAAAATATTACCACAATAATGTCGGTGGCACTTTGTCACTTTTAAATGCGATGCAAAATGCAAACTCGAAAAACCTTATTTTCTCCAGCAGTTGTACAACTTATGGCGTTTGCGACGGAGTGAAAATTGACGAAACGACAATACAAAAACCGATTAATCCTTATGGCAAAAGTAAGTTGATGGTTGAAAAAATTCTTTTTGATCTAGCTAATCAAGGAAAATTATCTCAAATTACTTTGCGTTATTTTAATGCCGCCGGAGCAGACAAAGACTGTGAAATCGGCGCCAAACACAATCCAGAAACTCGACTCATTCCTTTGGCAATAAATTCTGCCAAAAATGGAGTTGAATTAGAAATTTTTGGCACCGATTTTTCAACAAAAGACAAAACTGCAATTAGAGATTATGTACATGTCGAAGATCTGGGAAGGGCTCATATTCTAGCTATGAAGCTTTTATTATCTAAAAATATTAATTCTGATTTTATTAATCTAGGCAGCGGAATTGGAAGTTCAGTTTTAGAAATAATCAACAATTTAAAAAAACTCGGACTTACCGTAAATAGTCGCAACATGCCGCGCCGCATTGGCGATCCGGCTAGTCTGGTTGCCGATATTTCAAAGGCAAAAAAAGTTTTAAATTGGGAGCCGAATTATAATATTACAGAAATTTTGCAGTCGGCAATTTTGTGGAATGAACGTCAATTAAATCTTAAAAAACATTAAATTAGAATCAGCTGAAAACAATGGCAACTCTTGGGATATCTGCTTTAATTGTTTAGTAAATTGTCTTACCTCTGACCAACTAAATTTTTCTGCCATTATTTTTTGGTTTAGGTAAATTCCGCTAAATCCCTTACTTTTAATTTCAAAAATAAAATCTTCAAAATTCATTTTCACAACTTCATGCTGCCATAAATTGCTTGGGCGACCCGCAATTGCAGGATAAGACCAGCGCAAATTCTTTGAATGTAAATATCCTCCCAACAAATCATAAGGTTCAGCATTTTCTGGAAAATCTATAACTGGAAGCACAAAAATCATCGCATCTTTTGGCATTGTAGATTCGATTTTTTGCACAAAATCACGATCAGAAATAAATGCGCTTTTTACTTTTTCACTTTGGGGAATTGACGCCGAAACCTTTCCCACTTGATCAAAAATTGCTAATGTCGAAATTATTAAAATAGCAATTTTAGCAAAAAGTTTTTTCTTCTTAACCGCTTTGTCAAAAATAATTGCCATTATAAATAATGAAAAAAATGCGATAAAAATTGAAAAGCGTGCGTGGCTACGAATTAACGGAAAAGGAATTACAACGAACATCACAAAACCGCCAATTGTGGCAAATAAAACTGACAATAAATTTAAACCCGCCAAATTTGAAATTAGGTTTTGGTCATTTTCATTTAAGGAATATTTCTTGATCGTTTTTTGAAAAACCGATTTTTCACCAGCATGATTTTGGGCAAATAACCATAATATTAAAAATAAAAAACCTGTTGAAGCAAGAATGCCAAGGCTTTCTGATCCTTGTTCAAAATTTTTCAAAGATATTTCGTCAAAAAGAAAGCGCAGGTTTCGCAAATAGTCGATGTAATGATTGGCAACCGGTAAAAATAAATTAATGATTTTTAAACCGTAATATTCGCTTTCAATTGGATCCCTATTTACAACGCTTGCGTTTCCTCCATTGTGAAACCAATAAATAAATGACGGCAAACAAAGCAAGAAAAGCATAAAAATTATTATGCCACAAAGCGCGACCGAGGAAGGAATATTGCTGATAAAATTATCTTTTTTTAAATTACGCAAAAACCAAGCAAAAATAAAAATTACTATCGCATATAAAGCGTAATAAATGCCATTGGCGGCGATAAAACAACAATAAGAAGCGGCAATAAAAAACGAGGGATTTAGTGCAAAGCAAAGTTGATTTTTTTTATTGCAAGAAATTATCTGAATTTTATCGGTTATGATCCAAAGCGCCAACATTACAATCAGTGGAATTGCCATGTAATTTGACAAAAAAACATGTGTCTCATTGCGTGAAAAATGATAGGGGGTAAAGGCATATAAAACACTCACGATTATCGCGCTGAAAACCGATATTTTAAAACTACGCAGAACCGCAAAAGACGAAGCCGAAATTAAGGCAAAACTGGAAATAAAAAAACAATTTATGACCCAAAATGGACTAGAGGAAAAAAGTGTAAAAAACTTGACGACTAGAAAATGTATTGAGTCAGTCTGAAGCGGAAAATCATAAAGATTAAATTTCCCGAGCGATTGAGGAAATCCGATATAATCATTAGTTAAAAACCAGCGATTATCAATCACACTTTTCATTTCAAAAATGCAAAAAAGCGTATCACCAGAATAATCGAAAATCGGTAAGTTTAAATCAATTTTCCAAATCTGAAAAAGAATGGCAAAAATTAACAAAGATAAAACTGGAGCGGCGCTATATTGAAGAATATTTTTTAAAAGCTTATTCATTTAATTTTCACTTTTTTTAATTTGTGTAATCCATGGACATCCTACAACCATAGCATGTAACTTGGTTTTTATTATGGCGCTGTCGCGTAAATCAACTTTTTCGTCGAACTTTTCGCAATTCTAAATTTTTTGAAACGCACGTACATCTAAGGTACGTTTACCTTTCAAAAAATTTAGAATCACAAAAATTTCTTAGAAAAATTTGATTTACGCAACAGCGCCATTATTTCTAGCCTCGTGTTAACTATCAATAGATTGCGCCAAACAAACTATCTTTTGATAACTACTAAATTCGTCCCTTTGGTACAAATTTGTTCGCCTTATCAGTCGCAATTTTTCCTCAAAAATCCTTTGCCAAAAACTATAAAAAGATAGTTTTTTTGGTATGTATCTTGGTAAGTTCTAGTTTTTTTAGAACATAGAGCGATTTCTTATCGTCTTGCTTAATCAAGTTGTAATTCTGATTCAGAAATTGGCAGGAATTATAAGCCTCCAAAGTAGATACTCCGATTATTTTTAAATATATTCCGTGGTTACTATAATCGGTTAATTCTTGGCAAAAATATTTAGGGTAAAAAAAGACGATAAAAGAACTGTCGCTTGGCATTTTATTTACAAGTAGCATTGGTGATTCTGGTTGATATTTTACAGTCATGGCAAAAATTTTTGTATCATATTTTTGCATCAGATCAAGAATGTCTGCCGTATTATTCCCAATATTTTTCTGATAGAGATTATAGTGATTTACAGTTTCAAAATTACGGTCACAGAGAATTAACGCCAAAGCTACAATCAATGTTTTTAATCTTCCTACTGAGAATGAAATTAGAGAAGAAGTGTTTTTGAAAATGATGTAAAAGGCGAATGGCATAAAACCTTCTAACATTCGATAGCCGCCGATTTCGTATAAAACAGTGATTGCAATCAGCAAAATTGCGTAGAAGAAAAATATGCAAAATGATTTAGATAATTTCCATGACTGTGGCGAGAGGATCAGCCATATTTTTAATCTTAGAAAATAGAAAAAAAATGCGACCAGTGAAATTAAGAATAGGTAAAACTGCGGCATAAAAAAGGGGTCGGTAAAGCTATATGCAACGCGTGTCAAATTATTTGCTACTTTGCTTAATAACAATTGGTAATCGATCTTAAGATCAAGATAGCATGGTTCCATGCGGTCTCTTTGGAAATAAAATAAATCCAAATTCTGGTAGCAATATTGGTAAACGGCATATGGAAGTAAAATACAGGCGATAAGAAAAATTAATAATTGCCATTTACCTTCTTTTTTATCCTCTTCTTCTTCTCTAAACCTTTCTGGTAGTAGGCGATAAAGCAAACAAAAGACTGGAATCAAAATATAAAAATTACGCGCCAATATCAAAACGGTAATCGCCAAAAAGTAACAAAGAATTAATAAAAAACTGTCACGTCTTTTGGAATATAAACCAAGGTAAAAACATAAAGTAGCAAGCGCAGGACAAAATATTTCTTTTCCCGTGTCCAAGGCATAGATAAATAGTGGCGAGAAAAAAAATGCACTCAAACAAATTGCTAAAGATTTTTTGCGGGTGACGTAGTTTTGTAAAATAAGATGAGACGAATAAAGAAAAACGACGCAAAGCAGAAATTGCGAAATTAGCGCAACAAAAAATTGGTTATTATAAATGTAAAAAAATCCGGAAAGAAAGATGGGGTATATAGGGAAGTGATAAGGCTTGATTTTATTTAAATCATAATTTACTTGGGCAATTTGATCAAATGCGAAATCTAAAATCGCCCCAGAAATACTATGCAAACTTGATTTGTCGTAAATTCTTTGAGCAATACTAAGATATTGCCAAGAATCATTGTCAATCATTAGGGGATTGGCTTCAGAGACAAATGAAAGAATACCAAGAACCGCCAACACAAAAGCAGATATTATTACTAAATCCCAATAGGAATTGGCAAAAAATTTATTTTTGAGTTTTGTGGTCATGCTTCTGATAAATGCCTTCAATAATTGTATAAGGACGAGGCTTAATTTCGGTAAATATTTTCGCCAGATAGATTGCAATCACGCCAAGACTCATGGTAATGACTCCAGCGACAAACCATAGCGAAACCATAATTGACGACCATCCTTCGATACTGACTGACTGAAAGAATTTTTTATAAAGTAGGCAAAATCCGAAGACAGCGGAACAAGAAGAGATGAGGATTCCGAGATAAAAAATATAGTAAAGAGGCTTGGAACTGAAGGAAGTTATGGAATCAACTGCCAAAGAAACTCGGCGCAAAAAGTTGTAACTTCTTTCACCTTTGCGGCTGGTTTTTTTAATAAAAATATATGATTGCTTAAAGCCATTTAAAGCCTTGATTCCTGCGAGATAAACTCCTTGCTCGCGATACTTCACCAATGATTCGACATATCTTTTGCTCATCAGTGACGAGGTGCATAAATTTTTGGCAATTTTCTGATTTGATAAAAAATTAAAAACTGGATAGAATAATCCATCAAATTTTTTTTCGATTAAGCCGCCCTTTCTAGCCTTAATTACAGAGTTGATGCAGTCATCGCCACCTTGAATAATTTTTTGGTAGAATTTTTCTAATTCTTCCGGCTGCTCTTCCAAATCACAATCAATTGTGAATATATAGTCTCCCTGCGCATGTTCCATGCCCGTCATAATTGCTTTGTGATGGCCAAAATTTCGTGATAGGTTAATCAACTTACTCTTCTCATCTTGATTAATAATCTCTCTTAACACCCTTAAAGATTCATCCGGACAACCGTCATTTACAAAAATAATTTCGTAATCATCGGTAATTTTTTTTACCGCATTACTCATGCGCAAATGAAACTCTCTCAAAAATTCTGTTGATTTGTAAGTGGTTGTTACGATCGATAATTTCATATTTATTAGTCAGCTTCTTTATTAATTATGTTATTTTTTAAAACTATCCGACCCATGCCATCAATATCTTCTCTGGTTTTTTCTAAAGCCATTTTTCCTTTGATAACTGAATTTGCAAAATCAATTCCGACGGGATTTTTATTTTTTGGATTTTTTGCCAGAAGCAAGCGCACTGAAATTCTTGGATTGTCTTTTTCTGTCGGTTTCGTGCCATGAAGCAAAAATGAATTCCACATCGCACAATAGCCAACAGAACCAGTCATTAATTGGGCTTCACATTGTATAGAATTTCTTTCGTCATCTTCATAAATATATTTTTTATCACTAATTTTTTTTAATTTATGAGGAAAAGTTGTCGCCCCAAGCAAGTGAGATTTTGGAATAATGTGTAAAGGTGATTCTTTGCTAGAAACGTCATGAAGATAAATGTAGCAAGTGATAAATGTTGATGGATCAAGTTCGGAGCGGTTTTTTGGCCAATCTATTAAATCTTGGTGATAATCAATTCCGCGAAAATAAGTAATATCTCGATATTGTGGCTTTATGTAAATTCCTAAATTTGCAATATTAGCGCCAGAAATTTTTTCTAAAACCCACTGAGGCAACCAAGATTCCGGAACGGCGCAAACAAGCTTGTTAATCACGATTTCATAATCATCACCGATCATAAGTTTAATGGCAGCGAGCAGTTCCTTATTAGAAAAAATAAAATCATTTTTTAATTCTTCGAATAAGGAAAATCTTTTTTTTGGATTCACGCCCCAATGAGAATTGACGTTTTTATACTCCTCTTCTGTAATAAAAATATCTTTCCCAAACTCTCTTTTTGAATAAAGTTCTCTTAGCATTTCAGCGCAATCTTGCGCCTTGAAAATATTGCCAAAAATATAGATTCCGTCTGCTTGAAAAGATTTTACGATGTCGGAGCGAGAATGCATATTATCGAGATTTATTGAGATATTCTTCTTGCAAAATCGACATGATTATTACGTTCTTATATTCGCCATTTTTGAATAATTCTTGGCGCAAAATCCCATCTTTTTTAAAACCATATCTTTGATGAAAAGTTATAACTTTTTTGTTATCTTCTATTACTTTGCACCATAATTTATTCAGGTTAAGATGCAGGAAAGAGTAGTCTAAAATCAACTTTTCAACTTGAGATCCTGCATTGCTTATCTTGGCTTTTTTATCAATAAAAAATCTGCTAAATTCACAATTTTTATTACGATAATCGATATTGATTAAAGAGACGGTTCCGATTGGACGATTGCCTTCATTTAGCGCAATGACATAATTAAATTCAGTGCTAGTTCTGGTATATTTTTCCCACCAAGCCTTTTGCATCTCTTGACTGTAAGGCTCAAATTCACCAAAAAAATTGTAATTTTCAGGATTGGGGCGGATTGTCATCAAAAAATCGAGATCGCTCGGTTCATAATAACGCAAATGCAATATTTCATTTTTTAGAAACATGTTTAGCAAATATAAGATTAATTAAGTTGAGAATTTTTTAAAAAATTCTTTGATATTTGTGGTTACTTTTTGGCATTCGCTTTCCCTCAAAGAATGAAATATAGGCAATCGTAAAATTCTTTCAGAATGGCTCGTAGTATATCTATCATCGCCAACAAATTCCCCAAATTGCTTTCCGATTTTTGTAGAATGAAGCGGAATATAATGAAAAACCGCTAAGATATTTTGCTGCATTAAAAAAGTAATCAGCTGGCTTCTTTGTTCCATAGTTTTTGTTTTGATCCAAAATATGTGAGCGTTGTTCTCATTGCGCTGCGGAATATTTTGAACATCAATAATTCCTGCTTTCTCGAGCTCCAGCAATTCACTTTTATAAAAATTCCAGATCTTGAGCCTTGCGGCTTTTACTTCAGCTAGTTTCTGTAATTGATAAAATAAAAATGCAGCGCTGATTTCACTCATCATGTAATGACCGCCAATGCTAAACCAAGAATATTTATCAACCAAACCAAGAAGGAATTTGGATCGATTAGTGCCTTTTTCCCTTAGTATTTGAGAATCCTCAATAAATTCAGGATTATTAATTATCAGGCATCCGCCCTCACCAGCAGAGGTAATATTTTTAGTTTCATGAAATGATATTGTAGCTAAATCACCAAAACTGCCGAGCGGCTTATTATCAAAGCTCGCATCTATCGATTGCGCCGCATCTTCGATCAAAAAAATTTGATGGCGATCGCAAACCTGACGCAAAATATTTAAATCAGAACTAATACCGCCATAATTTACCGCGATGATTGCTGCGGTATTGGGAGTAATTGCCGCTAAAACCAAAGACTCGTCAATATTCATGCTATCAGGCTTCACATCGACGAACTTAATGCGAAATCCAAACTTGGCAAAACTATTGGCCGTAGAAACAAAAGTATAACTCGGCATTATCACTTCTGGAGCCTGAGATTTAGAGCGAGATTTTAATATCAAGGCGCACATTTCAAGGGCTGACGTACATGAGTTTGTAAGAAAAACTTTTGCAAAACCATATCGCTCTTCCAAAAATTTTTCGCAAGATTTGGTAAATTCTCCGTTTCCCGAAATGTGTAGAAAATTATTCTCAAACTTTTCCGTCAAAAAAGTTAATTCTTCCCCTAAAAATAAAGGCTTATTAAATGGTATCATTTTCTCTTTTTTCTAAAATTAGATTTATCTCTTCTCCAAAATCTGTTTTTTCGCCGTTTCAATAAACTCTTCCACGCTCATAACTTTTTGCGATTCCTCGCCTAATTTACGCACTGAAACCGAGCCATTTTCGGCTTCTTTTTTTCCAATTGCTAAAATATATGGAACTTTTTTCAAAGAATGTTCGCGGATTTTATAATTGATTTTTTGCGCGTCAAAATCGCCTTCAACCCTAAATCCCGCCGCTTTCAATTTTTCAAAAACTTGCGCGCCATAAGTGTCGGAATCATTAGTAATTGTAGCGATAACCATTTGAGTTGGTGCCAGCCAAAGTGGAAATTTTCCAGCATAATTTTCAATCAACATGCCGATAAATCTTTCAAAACTTCCAAGAATTGCGCGATGCAACATAACGGGACGTTTTTTGGTTCCGTCGCTTGCGATATAGCTGGCATCAAGCCTTTCTGGCAAAATGAAATCGGCTTGCAAAGTTCCGCATTGCCATTCGCGCTTGATTGCGTCAACTAAAGTAAACTCAAGTTTTGGCCCATAAAATGCACCTTCACCCGGATTAATTTCACATTCCAAACCGGCCGCTTTCACAGCTTCAAACAAAGCTGCTTCAGCCTTATCCCAAGTTTCATCTGTTCCAGCGCGCACTAGCGGGCGGGTTGAAAATTTAACTTTCACATTTTCAAAACCAAAATCACTATAAACTTCTTTTAACAATTCACAAAATGCCACAGTTTCAGAATTAACCTGACTTTCTTCGCAAAAAATATGGGCATCGTCTTGCGTAAAGGCGCGCACGCGCATGATTCCATGAAGCGAACCCGAAGATTCGTTGCGATGACAAGAGCCAAATTCGGCCATTCTAAGCGGCAATTGACGGTAAGATTTTAACTCTTGGTTAAAAATTTGAATATGCCCCGGACAATTCATTGGCTTCACCGCCAGAGTTCTTTCTTCGCTTTCAGCAATAAACATATTTTCGCGGAATTTTTCCCAATGCCCCGATTTTTCCCACAAAACTTTATCAATTAATTGCGGAGTTTTTACTTCAACGTAATTATTTTTTTCGAGTTTAGCGCGAATATAATTTTCAATTTCGCGAAAAATTGTCCAACCTTTCGGGTGCCAAAACACTGATCCTACGGCTTCTTCTTGAATGTGAAATAAATCCATTTCGCGGCCGATTTTACGGTGATCTCTTTTTGCCGCTTCTTCCAAAACATGCAGATAATTTTTTAAACTTTCTTCACTTTCCCAAGCTGTTCCATAAATTCTTTGCAACATTTCATTTTTGGCATCGCCGCGCCAGTAAGCGCCAGCCAGTTTCATCAATTTAAAATGTTTGATGTGAGAAGTTGAAGGCGCGTGCGGCCCGCGACAAAGATCGATAAAATTACCTTGTCTGTACAAAGTAATATCTTGATCTTGAGGAATTGAAGAAATGATTTCGGCTTTATATTTTTCGCCAATTGATTGAAAGAATTTCACCGCGTCGTCACGCTTCCAAACCTCGCGCACCAAGACTTCGTCGCGTTTTACAATTTCGCGCATTTTATTTTCAATTTTTTCTAAATCATCCAAAGCGAAAGGATTTTTGCAGGCAAAATCATAATAAAATCCATTTTCAATTGCTGGCCCGATTGTAACTTGCGTTTCGGGAAATAATTCTTTCACCGCTTCCGCCATTAAATGCGCCGCGTCATGACGAATAATATCCAAAGCATCCGCGCCACTTTTGGGCGTGATAATTTCAATTTTTGCATCAGTTTCAATTGCCCGCGATAAATCGCGCGCCTCACCATTTACCTTGATTGCCAAAGCAACTTTAGCCAAAGAAATTGAAATTGATTTGGCGATTTCAACACCAGAAATTCCACGAACAAATTCACGCGCAGCGCCGTCTGGAAAAGTGATTTTAATTTGGGACATTGTTTAAAAAATTTGAATCAGATTGCTATAAAATGCATCTTCAAAGCTACTTACACCAGTGCAAGGAAAAATTTCCTTTATCCATATATTTCTGGTCGCATTGGTCTAAAATTTCTTTTGGTATCACCCCAACATTGCTAAATGGATATTCGGGGCGCATTACCACCACTTGATTGCCATTAACAAAATAGCTCACCAACATTGCAGCTGAATTATTTTGTTTTGGCATATCGAGACATTCTTTAAAATGCCTGCTTCCCGGCAATAAATATTCCAATTCAAAATTGCTACCACAAGCAAAGAGAGTTACTCCTCGAGCTTCGAGCGCTTTAACTTCTTCTACAATTTCTAGCTGCTCTTTTAATTTGTCAGTTTTTTCAAAGTTAAAATTAAAATCATAATTAATCATAACCAATCTTCCGATTACCAAAAAGAAAATCAGGAAAGATGTAATTGCCGAATGCAATTGGTTTTTATAATCAATATTTGCCACCATCGCAGCGAGACAGACGCAAAAATAAAGAAGACCAGTCATAAAATGGCGATAAGAACCAACCGCGGAAAAATTTATCCACCAAATCAGATGAATAACAAAACATCCAAATAAAGTAACCGCTATTAAGCTAGAAGTTGAATGGCGCTTTAAAGAAAAACAGGAGATTAGAATTATTGATAAAAGAGGGTAAAAACAGCTCACACCAAAAATTGCATTTAAACTGGAAAAACGTTGCCAAGGATTATTTTCAACTGCGCCTATTATTTTATAAAATGCAGCACTATCAACTTGGAATTCTTTATATTCTCGCCAACCCAAACTTAAGATTTTTACTATCTCAAACATAAAAATTGGCGCGATAACTGCGGCAGCCGCAAATGTTAAAAGCTTTATTTTTTTAGAAATAATTATTTTTTTATCACAAATAGTTCGCAGCGCAAAAATTAAAGATACTGTTGCAACCGCGAGAGCTGTGATGGTTTTTGCCATTATAGCTAAACCAAGAAATAATCCGCCTGCTAAGATTTTTTTCCAATTTGTGGTTGCTGGTAATAATAAAAATATTCCAGATATAACGCAAAGCGCTGCCGGAACCTCGCCCATTAACAAATGCCACAAAGCTATGTTATCATTGGTCTCAATCCCAAAAGACTCTTCATTGCCAGTAGAAAATAACAGACAAAAAAACAAGGCTAAAAAACAAAATAGCCATTTTTTTTCTTTCTCAAAAATAGTATCAGCGGCAATAAAAATTATGAAAATTAAACTCCAGATCAAAAAAACATTAGCTAAACTTATAGCCCAATAAGTATTTCCAAAAAGAAAAATTGCAGCCGCAGCTGGGAGCACTACTGTTGGACCCGCAGTTGCGATTAAGTAACTAAAAGGATATAATTTATCAAACATAGCGGCGCTATATCCTTCACTATTAAGCATGTTTTTTGCCAATTGCGCAAAGCCAGCATCATCTCGCCAAACTGGATAGAAAAAAACGCTGTAAATTTGCAAAAACAATAAAATTAGAGCTAGTCCGAGAGCTAAAGTTTTTGGATAGCTCAATTTAAAAAATATTTTCAATGTGATTCTTATATTACTCGCACTTAAAAATTGAGAAGTTTGCGGTTGTCAAATATTCTTCCTTGCAGCGCCCCAATATCTGATTTGGAAGATTGATAAATTTTCCCATATATTGATTATGCTTGATAAAAAGCACCTTTTGCGGCTCCACAAAGAAATTGACCAGCATTACTTTTTGAGGGACGTAATTTTCAAAGAAGTGCCCGCATTCCTCAAAGTTGCGAGATTTTGGCAACAAATATTCGAGCTCAAAATTATTACCGCACGAAATCATTTTAAAATCCTGCTTCTGAAGAGTTTTTATCTCTTCAACCACCATTTTCTGCTCTTGTAGGCTTGGATTATCATTAAGCATTATTGTAATTTCACTCGGATAAGAAACCAGTAAAGAGATGATAAAAGCAGAAACAAAAAACATCTGAAATTGTTTTTTATACTCAAGCTTACAAATCAACAAAAAAATTCCCGCGAAGTAACAAAAACAACCTATTGATAAATGCCTAAAAGCGTATGGAATTGCATAATTTATCCACCAAGTTACTTGTAAAAAAGAGGCGAGAAGCAGCGCCATTCCCGCTAAAAAATAAGGAGAATTAAGATTCTTTTTACCAGAGGAATAAATTATATAAATCGTAGTTGGCAAGATTGTAAGCGCAGCTAATCCAAAATATCCTACTAAACTTGGCAATGAAGAGAGAAATGGCTTTTCAAAAAAAGCATTTGTGCGGTAAAAATTTAAATTTTGTTGATGCAATTCTAAATAATCTTTCCAACCCAACGCAATAATCTTGATTGACTCAAAAAGAAAATAAGGCGCAACAAAACACAAAACCGGAATTGCAATCCACATAATCGGTTTTCTGTCAAAGAGTATCCTCGCCGTCACCATTATTAAAATCGCTGACGCAGAAATGGCGGAAAGGGTTTTAATAATCAACGCCAGCCCAAGCATTATACCGCCACTTACTAATCTGGATTTATCAAGATTTTTGAAAGAAAAAATTAAAGCTGCTAAAATAACAAGAAGTGTGGTCGGAATTTCACCCATTAACCTCATCCACAAATATAATTTTACACCCCCATCGCCACGGGAAAAAAATAACATCATGAATAATGTTAAAAAGCAAAATGCCCATTTTCTTTTTTCACCAACGACTTCTTTGGAAGCGATAAAAATTGCAAAAAGTAAAACCCAAATCAGTAAAACTGCGGTCAATCCGGGAACCCAGTAATAATTTCCAAAAATAAAAATCATTACAGCCGCAGGCACTATTAACGCCGGACCCGAGGAAATGCCATAATGAAATTTATAATCTTGATCAAAAAAAACCGCGCTAAATCCATTGCCATTCGCCAAATTTTTTGCAACGCTGGCAAAAAATGCATCGTCTCGCCAGACCGAAAAATTGAAAACACCATATATCTGATATAAAAACAAAGAAGCCGCCAAAACAATCAACGCATATTTAAAAAAATTATTTGGTCGAAAATCGCAATTCATTTAGATTCAACCTCGACGGAAAACATATATTGAGCGCAAGCGATAGCTCTAAAAAAAGGAATTGTTTCAACTGTTTTTTCAAAAAATTTCAAAAAATTTGCCGCTTTATCTGGACAAAAAAACGGCACTAATCCCACAAATTCATCAAAAACTATTGTGCCGTCATATTTTTCAAAAATCCGGCGCAGACTTGCCGGATTAAATGATTGTTCGCCATGTTCGATGTGATAGCGCGAAGTTTTTTCAATAATTTTTAAAATCGGACTATAACCATTTGGCTCCATCACCAAAATTTTTTTTGCTAATTTACAGGCAATTTCAATGCCTTTTTCCAGGTCAGGAAGATGATGTAAAACACCGCGCAAAACCGCTATGTCATATGGCTCTTGCGGAATTTCCATTTGATATAAATCTACACATTCGAAACGTAAATTTTTAACTTCTTTATATTTTTTGGCCGCTGCTTTAACCGCATTTTCTACTGGATCAATTGCCACAACCAAAGCAGGTTTTTGCTGCGCCAACTCATAACTATAAGTTCCATCACCACAACCAATATCAATTATTTTTTTCCCAGTAAAAATATCCATCGCCAAAATTGATTTGCTGATACGGGCATTGGACATGCGACCAGAAAGGGCTTGGGTTGTATAAGCATAACCACCAAATTCATTAACATCTTGCGAAAAAGCTTTATTAGTCATTCTATTTTCCAAAAATATTTTTAGAGACATCAATAGCCACAACATTGCCGCGCCTAATCAAACTCTTGCGAATAAAATGCGGACGACTTTTTACTTCTTCAAAAATCTTGGCAATATATTCGCCAATAATACTGATCGCAAAAAGATTTAATGAACCAAAAAATGTTACCAAAACTATTGTAGTTGTGACGCCACGTGGCGCAGATTCGGGGAAGAAATATTTAAGTAAGATTTGCGCAACCATTACGAATCCCGAAACAAATAACATCACCCAACCAAAAGCGCTAAGGATGTTGAGTGGGACGTAGCTGAATGAAAAAATCCCTTTTTTCGCCCAACCTAAATTCTTAAAAATGCTATTTGTGGTGCGACCAAATTTTCTTTCGGGGCGAATATAATCAACGCCAGTTTGTTTGAAGCCAGCATAAGCGCGAAGCCCGCGCAAAAATAAATCGCGCTCTTGAAAACGCAGTAAAACTTCAACAACTTTTTTATCCATCAACGCAAAATCTCCGGCATCATGTGGAATTTTTATATAGGAAAAAGCGGCAAAAAGACGGTAGAAAATTTTGTAAAAAACTCGCATGTAAAAAGGCGCGTCGCGACTTACGCGACGACCGTATACAACTTCATATCCCTCGCGCCATTTTTGCACAAATTGTTCAATCATTTCTGGCGGATCTTGCAAATCACCATCCATCAAAACACAACCATTTTTAGTTGCTAAATCAAGACCACTTTTAAAAGCAGCTTGTGATCCAAAATTTCTGGAATGAGTAATTCCAATCACATGTTCATCATGTTCGGAAATTTTTTGAATCACTTCTTCGCTATCATCGGGAGAACCGTCATTTACAAAAATAATTTCGTAGTCGAGCTTTAATTTTTGCATCACTTTTGTAATGCGCTCATACATTTCAGGAATTGCTTGCGCGTCTTTATAACAAGCAATTATCACTGAAACTGAATGAACGTCATCAAGCTCATCGCGCTTACGCTTGGTTGCGCGCTTATCCAAATAAACTTCGAGGTTTTCTTTGACCCAAATAGTGGTTTTAAGCAAACCTTCTTCAAAATAAGTTTTGGCGTTCCAGCCTAAAATTTGCGCCGCTTTATTTGAATTTGAATACCAATTAGTTACGTCCCATTTATGCGCGGGATAATTAAATTTAGGCTCGCCTTTAATTTCATAAATTTTCTGCGAAATTTCGGCAATATCGCCAATCGTGGTTTTGGTTCCCGTTCCAATGTTAAAAGATTCGCCGTAAAAATTTTGTGGCAGCGCAAAAGCAGCATCAATAAAGGCTTCGCAAGCATCATCAATATATATGAAATCGCGTGAAATATCGGGATTGGTTAAAGTTGTAAATTCTTTTTGCAAACCTTTTAAAATAACTTGCGGAATCAAACGCGATGAATCTTCAAAAGGCCCGTAAACCGAATAAAGACGCAAGTTGGCAATTTTCATGCCCTTTTTTTTGCCATAAAAATGAATCAGATTAGAAATCGCCGCTTTAGTAACCGCATAATGACTATTGGCATTTAAAGTCGCGTCTTCTTTGGGCGCAGCCGATTCGTCGCCATATTCGGAAGAACTTCCAGCATTAATAAAACAATCAATTTGACGCTGAAAACAGGCTTCAATTAAACGTTGGGTAAAAATTACATTAGTTTCGTAAATGCGCTCTTCATCATTTTGAAAATCGTAAGCGCCGTAAGAAATGCAGTTAAAAATAGTTTGGGCTTTGGTCTGATTTAAGGCTAAATCAAGCTTGTCTTTCACCAGCAAATCTCCAGCAATTATATGCTTGGAATCAATGTCTTCAAGCCGCCAATTTGGCAATTTAGAACTGGTTGCAAAAACATCATTGCGATATTGCAACAACATACGCAGCAAATTTGCGCCGATAAAACCACTGGCTCCAAGTACGAGAATTGGCCCTTTAAGAGTAACAATTTTTTGAGCGAGAGTTTGAGTCATTTTTAATTCAATTTGAAGGCGCTAATTACAGTTTCTTTGGTTAATTGTGATTCTTGGCGATGAAAATTTTGCGAGCCGTAAAATCCAGAAACATAACCTTGAGCGTGAAGATGTAAAAAAGATTTTAACGCAATATTTTTTGCAAGAATTTTGGCGGCAATCATTTGCCCAATTCCGCCTTGCGCCACATGTTCTTCTAATACGCAAAGTTTTTTGTTTGATATTTCTTGCGCTAATTCTTGAGGAAAATCATCGAACAAAGGAAGTTCGCCAAGCACCCAAATTGTTGGGCGCGCGTCCGCTTCTTCGCTTTGAAAATCATAAAGCAAATTGCTCGCAATCGAGCCAGTTACAATCAAAACTCCCAAATCGCCATCAAGAACTTTGCGCCATTTTGCGTAAGAAATTTCTGCTGTTTTTTGCGCCAAACCCAGACGTAAAAAAGCTGGTTTATTTAAATCAGAAATTCGTGAAATCATCGCGCCAATATCAAAATCAAATGCCGGAATAAAAGCGTGCATATTTTGTAAGCACAAAAGCGAACCATAATCTTCAATCGCATGATGAGTTGCGCCCATAACGCCGTAGCCATAACCGCCACCATTTCCAATCAAAGTTACCGGTAAATTATGCAGACAAATATCGTTGCGGATTTGTTCAAAAGGCCGCGCATAAATAAAAGGTGAAATGCTGTAACAAAAAACCGACAAACCAGTTTTAGCAATTCCAGCCGCTGTTGAAACCATGTTTTGTTCGGCAATTCCGGCATTTATAAAATGATCTTTCATAACTTCGCGCAGCGGTTCGAGCGCTTTAAAACCCAAATCTCCAGTTAAAAAAACAAAAGGTTTTTTGGCGAAAGCCTTAATCATTTCAGCGCAAAAAATTTCTCTCATAAATTTTCGATTTCCTTTTTTGCTTTGTTATAAAGTTCATCATTAAGCGGCAAATAATGCCATTGCATCTGGTTTTCCATAAATGAAATTCCGTGGCCTTTTATTGTTTTCATCAAAAAAATTTGCGGACGATTTGAAGCGCGAGAAAGTTTTTTTAAATCCGCTTCTTCATGACCATTAATTTCGGTAATTTCAAAACCCGTATTTCCCATTGAAATACGGGGTGGGGATCCCCGCAAAGCGGGGCGCGACTCGTGTCGCGTTTCCGTATCCCGAAGGGATAAAGGACTTTCAAAATTAAAAACGGCAAAAATTTCATGCAGTTTTTTTAAATTTAACGAAGCAATTTCTTCAGTAGTTCCAAAACCTTGCAAGCCGTTGCAATCAATAATTACGGTGACATTTTTTAGCTGCTGATGATTTAAAAAAACCAACGCTTCAAAATTACTGCCTTCTTGCCATTCGCCGTCGGACATTAAACAAAAAATTCGCCCTTCTTTTTTTTGTAATTTATTTCCTACAGACATCCCGCAAGCAAGCCCCAAGCCGTGCCCCAGACTTCCAGTGGCAAAAGGAATTTCCGCAATCCAGTTTGGTACCGGATGTCCGGCAAGTTTAGTTTGATCTTTATGAAAAGTTAAAAGTTGTTCATCAGAAATTTTTCCAACCGACCATAAAGCAATATAAAGCGCACCCGCAGCGTGACCTTTGGACAAAATAAAATGATCTTCTTTTTGCATGATATTGTGATGCAAATAAAGAATTGCATCAAGCGAAGAGAGGTTTCCGCCAATGTGACCAACTTTGGCTTCAAAATGCATTTTGAGCAATCGCAGGCGCGCTTGTTTTTGCAGCTCTGGGAATATCATTAAAAAATTTATTAAGATTTTGGACGCGTTTTTTTAAAACTATTTAGACATGTCAGACTTTCAATAAAGAATGATATTCTAAAAACAAAAAATTGATTGCAGTTTTGTAACTAAATTTGTTTGATGCGCGTCTTCAAAAAAATCTCACAATAATTCTTTTTAGAAGCGTTTTTTATTGGGGGGCTATAGCGCAGTTGGTAGCGCGCTTGCATGGCATGCAAGAGGTCACGAGTTCGACTCTCGTTAGCTCCACCAGCCTTCGCTCTTATGAGCTTCGGCTGGCAGGCCAGCCCAACGGGCGGGACTGACGGACGGAGATCGTTAGAGCGAAGGCTGCCCGCCATAGCTCCCGAGGCAAAAACTCGGAGCTTATGTTCATCCAAAGCGACGGCGGGCTTTACCAACAAACTTATACTAATTTCTTATCACCCTAAGAAAATGTATTACACCTACATCCTAAAATTGATCCCCAATCCATACCAATCCCATATCAGCTATACCAAAGCCACTTAAACTCAAACAGTTTGTTTGCTATTTCAGTAACTTGAAAAAGATGGGATTATTTAAAAAAAATTTCATTTTATTTTAGCATCGCAAAACCCCCCAACCCCCCTTAACAGGGGGGCTTTATCCGAGTTCGATCTCAAAAAGCCCCCTTAACAGAGAAGCTTTATCCGAGTTCGATCTCAAAAAGCCCCCTTAACAGAGAAGCTTTATCCGAGTTCGATCTCAAAAAGCCCCCTTAACAGAGAAGCTTTATCCGAGTTCGATCTCAAAGCCCCCCTGTTAAGGGGGGTTGGGGGGTTTTGCGAATTTGAATTATTATGCCAAAGCAAAATGGTCGCGTTTCAAATAGCTTTGGTATATATCCACATTTAAATTTCACCCAACTCCAAATCGTAATCACCATTTTTAAAAAATGACTAAGCAAAAAATCTCAATTTTCTGGTTTCGTCGCGACCTACGGCTGGAAGACAATGCCGCATTATGGCAGGCTTTAAAAGCGGGGAATAAAATTCTGCCTATTTTTATTTTTGATAAAAATATTCTTGAGCATCTTGAAAATAAAAAAGATGCCCGCGTTTTATTTATTCACCAAGAAATTTCGCGCTTGAAAAAAGAGTTGGAAAAACATGGTTCGTCACTGCGCGTTTTTTACGAAACTCCGCTCGCAGCTTATAAAAAAATAATCGCCGAATATGATGTGGCTGAAGTTTTTGCTAATCGCGATTACGAACCATACGCCAGAGCGCGTGACAAAGAAATTTATGAATTTCTAAAATCACATAAAATTGATTTTAAAAGCCGCAAAGATCATGTGATTTTTGAAAAAAATGAAATTCTTAAAGATGACGGCAAGCCTTACGTTGTATTTACGCCGTACAGCAAAAAATGGAAAAGCAGCGCTAATGATTTTTTCTTAAAAAAATATCCCAGCGAAAATTACTTAAAAAATCTTTATCCTTGTTCCGCTTTTGAACTGCCGAAAATTTCTGAAATTGGTTTTGTTGATTTTGATTTTGCTTATTTTCCCAAACGCGAACCCGACATCAAAATAATTGAAAACTATGGCGCTAACCGCGATTTTCCTAGCGTCAAAGGCACCAGCCGCTTAAGTTTACATCTGCGTTTTGGAACAATTAGCATTCGCCGCGTTTGTCAAATTGCTTCTGTAATAAGCGAAAAATGGCTTAATGAATTGATCTGGCGCGATTTTTACCAAATGATAATGTACCACTTTCCTTATTGCGCCAACAGCTCATTCAAGCCGCAATATGACAAAATAAAATGGCGTAATGACAAAGAGGAATTCAGAAAATGGTGCGCTGGCAAAACCGGTTATCCAATTGTTGATGCGGGTATGCGCGAACTCAACGAAACCGGCTTCATGCACAATCGCGTACGCATGATTGTTGCTAGTTTTTTATGCAAACATCTTTTGATTGATTGGAGTTGGGGTGAAAAATATTTCGCGCAGAAACTTCTTGATTACGAGTTGGCGAGCAATGTTGGCGGATGGCAATGGACTTGCGGCAGCGGTTGCGACAGCGCGCCATATTTTCGCATTTTTAATCCCGACAGCCAAACTGAAAAATTTGATCCCGAATTTAAATATATCAAAAAATGGGTTCCAGAATTTGCCGATAAATCTTATGAAAAGCCGATGGTTGATCACAAACTCGCCCGCGTCAGGTGCCTTGAAACCTACAAAATGGCGCTTGTTTCTTAACTAATTACTTAAAAAAGCAATTATTTTGTCGAACTCATTTAAGAACGAGCCATTTACAACCAAAAAAATAATTACTGTCGCCAAGCTTAGAAATATAAGTCGAGAACCCGTAAAACAAATTCGATCTCCCCACGCAATTTGAACTTTTGGCGCGCTGCTTAATTGTTCAAATTTTTTATAAAGCAAAACCCGATAACAAGTGTGAAGTGGTAAAAATAAAAAAGTGAATAGCAAAAAGTTAAGCAAAATAATTGTTAAGCGATTTTGCAAACCAAGATCTGAAATTTTGATACATGATCCAACTAAAACCAAAGTAAAAACCGTGATAAAAAGAGAACATAAAATCATCGCGCTCGGATTTTCACTAGCATATTCGCGGCTTTCCAGCATTGCGCTGGTGGCATTTTCATTTTTTGCGGATATCGAAGGAAGCGCCACAAAATAGCGAAATCCCAATAATAAAGAAGCTAATTGTAAAACTTCGACCATCGCAAATTTATATATTTTCTTAAAGCCTGATTTCAAAGGCTTTAAACCATCTTCATTACGAAAATAATTATTCACAATTTCTAAATAAGATGAACGCAACCAGATAAAAAATATCAGAAAAATAATAATTTCGATAATTGGCAAAATATTTACCACGCCAATATTTTGTAGGATCGAAACCGAGTTAAAATATTTATTAATTTTTGCTTCAAAAAAAATAAGTGAAAATAAAATCACTAAAAATATCACGCTTAAAACTGTATTTACCTTCAAAAAAGTCAGGCTGTTTTTGCTCAAAATTTTCGTTGCGCCGCGCAAAATTGATGTAGCTTTTAGCTTAGTTTCATCAAGAAGTTTTTCCGATTCTGGCTTTAATTTAACAGTTTCATATGAGTTTTGAGACAAGCTTTCATCAACAAGCAAAGGCTTTTCCAGCGATTGTTCGAGATTAGAAATAAAATCTGGCGTTTGATTTTCAGAAGAGTTTTTCATATTTATTTTTAAATTAGCGCTTCACAAACTTTGGTGATGATTGAATTAGTTAGAAGCCGCGCATGATTTGGGATTTTTATCGAATCAATTGTAACTTCTATTAAACCATGATTTGCAAGCATTTGTAGCTTTTTTTTATCAAAAATTTGCGCAATGTTTCTTTTAAAATGAGTTTGAAAAATTTGATCATCAATTCCTTGCGGCAAGCGCAAACCCATTAAAATCAACTCTTCGAGCAATTCTACGCTTGAAATTTTTTCCATTTTCTGAATTCCAGCGCCAATTTCTTGGGCTTTTTTTAACCAGCTTAAAGGCTCATGAAGCATTGTTATTGCTGATCTTTCAAGATCATCTTCCAAATAAATTCGCGAATGCGCGCCAGCGCCAATTCCTAAGTAATCGCCGCCTTGCCAATAAACTAAATTATGGCGCGATTCAAAATTTTTCTTGGCATAATTGGAAATTTCATAAAGCTCGAAACCAGCGTCAGACGTGATTTGATTGGTCATTTCATAAAAATCTGCCGATAAATTTTCATCCGGCATTTCAAATTCTTTACGCGCAAATTGAGTATAAAATTTAGTTCCGCGTTCTATCGTTAATTGATAAAGCGAAAGATGTTTAGTACCAAAATTTATGGCGCGCGCCAGTTCATTTTTCCATTCTTGCAACTCTTGTTTTGGTCTGGCGTAAATTAAATCGAAAGAAAAATTATCGAAAATTTTTGCCGCCAATTCAATTACCGAAATTGCTTCTTTTGCCGAATGTTCGCGACCTAAAAATTTTAAATCGGCATCATTTAAAGCCTGAATTCCAATTGAAAGTCGATTGACACCAATTTCTCTTAAAGCCTTGAAATTCTTGCTTTCCGATGATGTTGGATTTGCTTCCAAAGTGACTTCACAATTTTCATCAATTTCCCAAAGTGCGGCAATTTTTTTTAAAATTCCTTCCACCAAAAATATCGGCATTAATGACGGCGTTCCGCCACCAAAAAAAATTGTTTTTACTTTACGCTTCGAAATTTTCGTCGCAAAAAAATCAAGTTCGCGCTCATAAGCCTGCAAAAATTTTTCATGTTCAACTTCGTCGCGCACATGCGAATTGAAATCGCAATAAGGACATTTCGATTTGCAAAAAGGATAATGAATATAGATGGATAAAGGTTTTCTCACAAATTGTCTTGATCTAATTAAAATTTTGATAAATGTTCTCGTTTCGTTTTTTCCCAAATAAAAATCTTCACAAAAAATGCTGCAAATCGCAATCGTAGTTTTTCGCGAAATACTCGAAATTTCTCTTATCGTCGGAATTTTAACCGCCGCAACCAAAGACATTTCTGGTCGCGGCAAATGGATTTCTAGCGGTTTATTGCTAGGAATTATCGCTTCTTTAGGTTTGGCTTTTTCAACTGATAAAATCTCTGAAAGCTTGGATGGAATGGGTCAGGAATTTTTTAACGGCCTAATTTTAATTTCCGCTTCTGTGATGATTGGATGGACTGTTTTATGGATGCAAAAGCATGCCAAATCTATTTCCGGCGAATTAAAACGTTTAAGCAATTCAATTCGCGATGGTCATAAACCGCTTTACGCTTTATTGGTTGTAGTATTTTTATCAGTTTTGCGCGAAAGCGCTGAAATCGTGCTTTTCACTTATAGTTATTATGTTTCTGGAACCGGAATTGGCGAAATTATTTTAGGACTTTTTATAGGAATCACTTTTGGCGCAACCGCCGGAATTGCACTTTATTTCGGAATTTTAAAAGCTTTCGGAAAATATTTTTTCATTGTCACAACTTGGATTTTAATTTTTTTAGCAGCAGGAATTGCCGCTCAAGGAATCGGCTTTTGGATTAATGCTGGCATTGTTGCGCCGCTTGCAAATCCAATTTTTGACAGCTCGCAGATTTTATCGCAACATAGTGTTTTTGGGAAGTTTTTGAATATCTTTTTTGGCTATATCGATCAACCGGCGGGAGCGCAATTGATTGCTTATTTGGTGACTTTGACGGTTTTGGTTTTGGGACTTAGAATCGCGAAGAGAATATAAAAAAATTTACAATTTCTTCGCCACTTCAACCGCGCCGTAACTAATAACCGCGCTGGCGCCAGCTCTTTTAAAAGACGTCAAACTTTCATAAAAAGCCGCATCAAAATCAAAAGCACCTTTTTCTGCCGCAAATTTTAACATCGCATATTCACCGCTAACTTGATAAGCAATTACGGGCAATTTAAAATTTTGTGAAACTTGCGAAACCACGTCTAAGTAAGGCATTCCCGGTTTTACAATTATCATGTCCGCGCCTTCGGCAACATCAAGCGCCACTTCACGCAAAGCTTCTTGCGAATTTCTGAAATCCATTTGATAAGTTTTTTTGTCAGATTTTTTTAGGTTATTAACTGAACCAACGGCGTGACGAAATGGCCCGTAAAAACTAGAGGCATATTTCACCGCGTAAGACATCAGCGCAACATCGCTAAATCCTTGATCGTCAAGCGCATCGCGAATTATGCCAATTCTACCGTCCATCATGTCGGAAGGGGCGATAATATCGCAACCAGCTTGCGCTTGAACCAAAGCTTGTTGGCATAAAATTTCAATCGTGGCATCATTTTCGACATAGCCATTTTCATCAATAATTCCGTCGTGACCGTGAGTTGTGTAAGGATCAAGCGCCACGTCAGTAATCACGCCGATTTCCGGCACCGCATTTTTAATTTCGTAAATAGCGCGACACATTAAATTTTTGGAATTTATCGCCTCTTTTCCGTTAAAACTTTTTAACTTTTGATCAAGCGCGGGAAACAACATCAAAGCAGGAATACCAAGCTTTCGCGCCTCTTTAGCTTTTTTCACAATCAAGTCGATTGAAAGACGCGAAACGTCAGGCAAATGGGAAATTTTTTCTTCTTTATTTTTGCCTTCAATTACAAAAAGTGGCAAAATCAAATCGCTTGGTAAAAATGTGTTTTGCGCAGTTAAATCACGAATCCACGCCGATTTACGATTGCGCCTTAAACGAACTCTTGGAAATGAATTATCCGATGAATATGTCATTATTGTTTGAAATCGAAAATTTTAAAAAATAGCTTACGTTCATTCAAAATTAATCCCCATTCACTTATAAAGTTCCATGAAAAATATCTTAGAAGAAATTTATCAGCATAAGTTGATCGAAGTTAGAAATCGTAAGAAAGAACTCGTAGTTCAAGAAATTTGCGCCCGCATTAAATGTTTAGAAAATCCGCCACGGAATTTTTTTGCTGCTTTAAAACAAAAAAGTGAACGACTTGAAGCTGGCTTAATTTGCGAAATTAAAAAAGCTTCGCCTTCGCATGGCGTGATCCGCGAAGATTTTAATCATTTAACTATCGCCAAAGAATATGCCGAAGGCGGCGCAACTTGTCTGTCAATTTTGACTGACGAAAAATATTTCATGGGCAGCGACCAATATTTGAAAGAAGTTCGCCTAATTTCAAATCTGCCGATTTTGCGCAAAGATTTTATGGTTGATACTTACCAAATTTATGAATCAAAAATGTTGGGCGCTGATTGTATTTTATTGATTGTAGCAATGCTTGATGATGCAAAATTGCAAGAGCTTGAACAATGCGCACTTGATTTGGGATTATCAGTTTTAATTGAAGTTCATGATGAAGCAGAATTACAGCGCGCAAGTAAGCTGAAAAGCAAATTGCTGGGCATTAATAATCGTGATTTAAAAACCCTGAAAGTTGATTTACAAACTTCCCTATTTTTATCAGAAAAAGTTCCAGCTGATTATGTTTTAGTTTCAGAAAGTGGAATTAAAGATGCGCTGGATGTGGATTTATTACAACAGGCGGGAATCAATTGCTTTCTGATTGGCGAACATTTTATGAGACAAAAAGATATTGCTAAAGCGGTGAAAGATATTTTGATTAGACACTGTTAGCTAATTATTTTTATTCCAGATTTTGGCATATTTTGAGCGCTTTTTTGGTAAAATTTCGAAAAATATCTGGATATATTTTGAGAAATTTTACCAAAAAATAAGCCGAAATAGGACGAAATATGGAATAAAAATAAT
>CANKYC010000003.1 GCA_947487845.1 Rickettsiales bacterium
TGAACATCTTTTTTTTCAAGAGAGCTATTTAAGTGGCTTATATTTGGTGATTAACAACGGTTAATGTTGCTGCTTTATTTTCTGTCTAATCTTCTTTCGAGCTCTTTCTTCACATTGGCCATATTGTCGCGGATGTGGTCACAAAAAGACACTATGGCATAAAGCTGCTCATCTGAAAAAGTATGAGCATCTCCGGCAAAATGTCTTAAATCCGTTGCAAACTTTTCCGCCGAAGCTCGTAAAAAGTAGAATTCAATTTTATTTTCAGCCGACATAAAACTCCTCAAAAGATTAAAAATAAAAAACCGTGTAGAGCCAGTAAATAGAAGGCTTTGCACGGTTTTATTTTACCTTAAAAAAAGCGTCTAGCAAGCTAATTAGTATTATTTTTTGGGTATTGCGGCAAACTTACCAACCTCTATCTGCCTAGCTTCGCTTAGGTAACTGTTTAATTTAGCAGTTTCTTCTTTGGTCTTATTTTTTTTATTTTTTAAATCATGAATCTTAAGATGGCTTCTATTTCTGAGTTTTAATTCACCTTTGGGGGTTATGACAATTCCGGTTATTTCTTTATTGTCGCTTGGCTGGTAAACTTTGAATTTCTTTTTGTTGTAGCTTAGCCCATGATTTACGATGATTTTTTTTGCTTCCTCCGCCACTTTTACGGCATTGTCACCTGATATAATAATATCATCTACCCACAGAGACATTTTGCATCTATAATTACTGGAAATCTCGTCTATCTCATCAAACATTTTTTTATTGGCATAATATGCCATAACCATGCTTACCGGAGAGCCAGTAGGTAAGTGATTTTTAAATGTTAATATTTGTGCAAAAATCTTGGCTACAGGTGTCCGGCATTTTAAATCTTTTTCAAAAAAGTTGAATATTGACTCAAATGTAACTGATGGGAAAAATCCCTTAAGATCAAGCTTAACTGCATACTTATCGCTATTTTCTAAGTGAAATTTTGCGTTATCTAGACAGCTTCTTCCTTTAGTTCCGGAGAATAAATATTCTTTTGTTTGGATTGATGAGAGCAAAAAAGATAAGCGTTGATGAATTTTATATAACCCTTCTTTTTTATTTCCCTTTGGAGTTTGGCATAATCTTTCTTTTACTGCGGCGATAGCAAACTTTTTGCCGTTAGGCATCTCTATCTTTTCTCGAATATTTTTATCATTTAGTTCGGCATAATCTTTCACTCTTACCAAACGATAATCTTTGACTGCTGATTCTATGAAATTTTTGTCATTGGAGCTGCTGATTTCTTCAAGAGTTGAAACATTCACTCCAAGTATTTCAGATAACTTCTTTTTGCTCGGAAGCTTGTAAAAGCAGGACTTTTCTAACGGATATTTTTTATTACTTTTTTTCATCTTCTTTACAAATCCAATCTAGAAAATCGACAGCGGTTTTGGCTAAAAATAATTTAGCTTTTTTTCTTAAGCCTTTTTTATCCTTATATTCTTCTGCAAACAGCATTATAGACGATAGAGGTATGTCAAAAACATCGGAGTATTTTTGCAAAACTTCAAGAGTTGGGGTTTTGCTATTTGATTCTATTTCTGAAATGTAAGAGCGGGAAATGCCAAGATTTTCTGCTAACTCTAGTTGAGTTTGATGATTAAAGATTCTGATGTGTTTTAGTATTGATCCTAGCAATGTTGATGTCCTTAAAATTGTAAAAACGGAGTAGAAGTTTTAACTAAAGAAATCGATGACCTTATTAATCGTATCAACTACTGTAAAAACGATTTTTAAAGTAGTTGGGTTTAATAATTTCTTCCTTAGTGGCTTTTGTTTTTTTCTATTTTTTGACATAATTTTAAAAATAAAATTATGACACAAAGGTGTGTCGCCCCGACTAAACGAAATGAATCAGTCGCCTCAAAACCAACGACATTTCCTTTAGTTACTCTCTAGGACGATCAGACGGTAAAAACAAAAGCCGCTTCCACTCCATTTACCCAGATTCACATTACCACTATAATACCGATAGCGTAACCTAATATAAATTAGATCTGATTTCCTACACATTGTCTTATGCGCAGAAAGGGAGTTAAGATACTTATTCAGCATCTCGTGAGCAAATGAATGCTCAAAAAAACATGAGAGTTATCCGCCTTTCACCTTACACTATTTTCACCACGATAAAATCTTTGTCAATAAAAATGTTGCTGTAAGCGAGGCAATTATCCCTTGACATCGTGATTTAGTTAAGGAGAATTAGAGCCGTCCTGACCGACAGTTTTTTTAATCTCAAAATCTAAGCACGAATGTCAAAAGATCCAAAAATTCCTCCGCCAGTTAAAGATGATTACGATATTAAGAGCCTATAAATATACTCTTCATAAGCATCAAAAAACTGACTAAGAAGGAAACCGAAATAATCGCCAAAGCGACATTAATAAATAGCCCTTTAGTGGCGTTTATCTCTTTTGCTTTGGCGATTCTTGTTGAATAAGTTTGCAACTGACAACAAATCAAAAAGCGTAAATCTCCCTTATTATATTTCGCTTTCAGAAGTTCTTCTGGCGATGTTCCAATTGTAGGAAATTTTTCTGTTTTGTAGGTAATCGATAGAATTGCGAGGGCAAGACAAAAGCCGCTGATTAACACAATTAAAAGCCCCTGATAAGAAGAATCCCCAAATTTTAAAATTCCAAATAAAGCAGTTAAAGAGGCGGCTAAAAAAGTTCTTACTAAAGCACTTTTATTATCGAGAGAATCATAATTTGCCGACACAATCCGCATCAACTTTTCGCCCTCTTGCAGAATGAAATTTGCCTTATCTAAATCTATTTTATCCCAATCAATTTCATCAGGATTTGCAAGTATTTGAGGCTGATTTTTTTTAGTAAAAAATTGTTTTAAAATCTTCATAAATCTTACAAAATTGTTGCTCCAACCAGCTTATCAAAAATAAACTCGTTGTTGCGGTTGTTATATCTAAACGCAAACTCATTCACATAAAGCTGTAAATGTTTCTTGCTCACATGATGATAAATCCCATAAACACCACGCTTCAAGGTTGACCAGAAGCCTTCGATTGAATTTGTGTGAGCGTCAGCACCTTTCTTGTATTCACCTTTTGAGTGATTAACAACTTGGTGCTGAAATTGACTGTAAAGCCAGTAATAAGCCTTGTGTTCATCTGTCATTATTTGGCTGCCTTTCTTCACATTCTCGTGAATTTTAGCCATGATCGTATCGCGCTTTGCATCATCAATTACAAAGGCTCTAACCTCCTTATCTCTTTCAAGCATTCCTAAAACAATCATCTTCTCAAAGATGCCTTTAGCAGCAACTCTTTCACTCATATGTTTGTTTTCTGCTTTGCCGCCCAAGTAGGTTTCGTCAATCTCAATAATTGTATTCATAAAATCATCGTCATCATCTTCTTTCTTCTTTTTATTACCCATCGCAAGACGAATCTGGCGAAGCATACGCCAAGCGGTTTTGTAGGTTACTTCAATTTCTCTTTGAAGCTGCAACGCACTAATTCCTTTTTTACCATTTAGAAAAAGGTGAATTGCGTAAAACCATTTGCGAAGGTCTGTGCAAGAGTTTTCAAAAATCGTGTCTTTGAAAATTGAGAAATCTCTATTGCATTCAGCACATCTAAAAAACTTCATCATTTTTTCGTTTGAGTAAGGATAAGTTTTTAAACTTCCGCAGTGGTTGCAGTGAGGCATTTCCTTGCTGTATCTAGTTTTAATGTAATAATCTACTATCGCTTGTTCGGTCGGAAATTTTTTCTGAAATCTTAAAAAATTCATAAAATCTTTTTCGTTTGGTTTAAGAATTGTGATTATTGTAAAAAGATTGTTTCACGATGTCAAGGGATAATTGCCGTAAGCGACATTTAATTTTCTGCAAGATAGCGATAAGTTCGTAAATGAGACAAAAATTTTGCTCGTAGAAGTGCTTTGATAAGTTTAGGTGAGACATCACAAAGCCAATGTTTTAGAGGCTAAACTATTTGAGAAAGGTTAAGCATATTCGGAGAAACGGAGAGATAAATACCGAGAAATTGGCGGAAATTCTGAATTGCGGAGAAGAAGCAGTTAAGGCAAATCAAAAAATACAACCCCCCTTGATCCCGTAAATACAGGGATTGGAGGGGATATAAAAAATTACAAAAACTGAGCGGAGATAGTTTTTGAGCTGTAGTTATGGCGGAGAAAGAGGGATTCGAACCCTCGATACAGTTTTACCCGTATACTTTCTTAGCAGGAAAGTGCCTTCAGCCGCTCGGCCATTTCTCCGTGTGATAATTATTTAGCTGTGGAAGTGAACATAAGAGTGAAAAGCATTTCGTCAACTTTTTTTACGAGTCTATCGCAAATCAAAATTTTCTTAAGAACTTTTTGATTTGCGACAGGCTCTTTTAAGTAATACGCCAATTAATTTTTATCTCTCGGCGTTAATCGTAAATGTGATTTCAATCTCGTCTTTCACGCCATTGGCTTTTTTCGGGTCGCGGTCGCCGACCAAAAATGTGCTGCGTTTGATTGTGGTTTTGCCAACTGCGCGGGCTTTGGTTTGGCTATATTCTTCTAAAATAAATTCTACCGGAGTGGCGATGGTTTTGCCTTTTATAGTTAACATACCATCAGCGCGGAAAGTTTTTTGAGCGCTTAAATTTGTGAAGCGACTGGCGGTAAAAGTAGCTTTTGGAAAGGCTTGAACTGAAAGCCAAGCTGCGTTTTTTATGGCGTCTAAGGCTTCGTTGAAGGAGGTGTCGATTGAGGTTGTGTCAATATCAATCTGGATTTTGCTTTTGGTCAATTGGTTTTTGTCAAAATTAATTTTGCCGTCAAATTTTCTGAAAGATCCGGTGATGTTGGAATTTTCTTGAATAGCACGAAATTCTAATTTGCTTTTGGAAGGAATGATTTTCCATTCATCAACTGTTGCGGCTGCTGTGTCGTCTTTATAAGGCATATTGCTGCCAGCTACGGCGAAAGTTAATTCAGATTCGATGGCGATTTTAACTTCGTCAGAAACACCCGGTAAGCCAAAATCCATGCCGAATTGCGAACGTTTGATCGTAGTTGTGGCGCTGAATCCCGCGGTTTTTCTCTGGTTGATCGGGTTGAGACCAATCTTGTTTACTTTCACGTTTAAAGTCACTGGTTTGGTGGTTCCAAGCAAAGTCAAATTACCTTGAACTTTGGCGCTGGTTTTGCCGAATGGCGTAACTGATGTGCTTACAAATTTCGCAGTAGGGAATTTTTCGGTATAGAAAAAATCTTTGCTTTTTAAATGTTCATCAAATTTGGAATTTCCGGTGGAGATGGAATCAGTTTTGATGATGATTTCAACCAAGCTGTTTTGCGGGCTGGCTTCGTCTAAAGTTAAAGTGCCGTCAACATCGGTGAATTTTCCTGATGGGCTAGAAAAGCCAAAATGATTGGCCGACCAGTTGATATTGGTGTGATTGGTGTCGAATTTGTAAATTTCAGTGGCGTGGGCGGAAAAAGTGCAGAAAAAAATAGCAAGAATCGGGAGGAATTTTTTCATAAAATTTAGTTGGTCGAAACTTGTTAAATAGAAATGAACTTGAAGACGGGTTATAAAACCCGTCTTACTTGAGTTTTTTTACTCAAGATTAATTAGTTTTTTGTATCGCTAACTGGTTCCGCATTATTGGCGGCTTTTCTTCTGGCGTATAAATCAGCAAAGTCAATTGGATCTAACATTAACGGCGCAATTCCACCATCAGTTGTAACATTCGCGATGATACGGCGCAGGAATGGAAAAAGCAGATTAGGACAATAAATCAACAGCACTTGCTCCAACATTTCGCCTTCGATTTTTTGTAAAGAGAAAAGTCCAGCGTAAGTTATTTCGCAGATGAAAAACTTTTTATCCTGCATCGTTGCTTCAGCTGTAACTTTTAGCGCAACTTCAAAAAGTTCGTCGGAAATTTTGTTGGCATCGATATTGATCGAAAGCGCGATATTAGGCTTGTCTTGCGGGTTTAGAAAAATTTGCGGTGAGTTCGGAGATTCAAAAGAAAGGTCTTTGATATATTGTGAAACGATCCTGATGTTTGACATAAATATTTTTTTAAAAGTTAAGATTTGGTAATGATTTTTTTAAGAGTTAATGGTGATTATCCCTTAAGACACAATAGAAGTCACCCTGAGTTTGTCGAAGGGTGATTTAAGGCTTCGATCTTAGAATCACCCTTCGACAAGCTCAGGGTGACATCGAGTTTTTTTGTGAATCAAGGTATAATTATCAAAGAAATTTACCAAAAGAAATTTACCAAAAGAAATTTACCAAAAGAAATTTACAAAAAGAAATGGTGATTATCCCTTAAGACACAATAGGCGTCACCCTGAGCTTGTCGAAGGGTGATTTAAGGCTTCGATCTTACAATCACCCTTTTAAGGCTTCGATCTTAGAATCACCCTTCGACAAACTCAGGGTGACATCGAGTTTTTTTGTGAATCAAGGTATAATTACCATATTTAAAATGTGTTTCGGAATATTTATAATATCATCCTTTAATTACAGATTTCAAGCCTTTCAACTTAAGGATTGCGCAGCGTAAGATGATTTTAATTAAACGCTAATCTCAAATTATTTTGGTAAGTAATCAAAGTTGTTTTTACAATTTCATCTTCAAGATTTATCGCAATTGAAGAGCTTTCTTTATTCACTAAAAGCTCGATAAAATTATAAACATTTTTGGCAAAAAGTTTACTGGCATCCGCCGCAATTCTGCTTGGAAAATTTTCATGTCCAATAATTTTTACACCATCAATTTCGATAATTTTTCCAACTTGAGTTAAAGCGCAATTTCCACCATTTACCGCCGCCAAATCAACAATGATTGATCCTGATTTCATTGATCGAACCATGGCTTCGGTAATCAGAATTGGTGCTTTTTTGCCGGGAATTAATGCGGTTGTAATTACAACATCTTGGGTTTTTATAGTATCTTCCAAAAGTTGCTCTTGGAGTTTTTTATATTCTTCACTCATTTCTTTGGCGTAAACTCCGTCAGTTTTTTCTTCGGATTTTACTTCGATGAATTTGGCACCAAGACTTTGAACTTGTTCTCTTGCTGATGTACGTACATCGAATGCACAAACAATTCCGCCTAGTCTTTTGGCAGTTGCAATTGCTTGAAGGCCGGCCACACCCGCTCCTAAAATCATAAATTTTGCTGCAGATATTGTTCCGGCAGCAGTCATCATCATCGGTACGGCTTTTGGCATTTCATAGGCAGCGTCGATTACGGAAACGTAACCCGCTAAATTGCTTTGCGAAGAAAGAGTATCCATGGTTTGAGCTCGAGTGATTCGCGGAAGTAATTCAAGTGCAAAAGCGGAAATGCCTTTTTTCGCGAAGTCAGAGATTTTATCTTTGTTAAAATATGGGTTTAGAAGTGCGATGAAATTTACGTTTGGTTTGGTTTTAGTGAAATCGATGTCGGTGCGTTGGACCGAGATTATTACGTCGATTTCAGGGAGAATTTGGTTGATGTCAGCGATGATTTTGGCTCCAGCTTTTTCGTAGGCGGAATCAGATATTGAGGATTTAAGACCAGCGTTGGATTCGATGTAAGTTTCAATATTTAGAGATTTGTATTTGGTGATGAGATCAGGAGTTAAAGCAACGCGGCTTTCGGAAGGGCGGGATTCTTTTAGGACTAAGAGTTTCATGGAGTTTATGAATAGGATTTTTAAGATTTTTTTTAATCGAATTTGTTGGTGAAAAGCTTGGCTCTAGCAATCTCCACTAGAACAGTCCAAGAAAAGCTTGGCCTGCCAAGCGTAGCTCGCAAGAGCGAAGCTTGGTGCGGTCGAGAAGATTTGAACTTCCACGGGTTTTACCCCACAACGACCTCAACGTTGCGCGTATACCAATTCCGCCACGACCGCATATAACACTAGCGCGATTAGCTAACTAGTGGTTTTAACCTGTTTAATGCAACGATGAACATTGCCAAATCTGGATTTGGCTGGGCTTTTAAATCTAAGATGAAGCTGTCGAAACGCTCAACTAAAAAATCAGCAGATTTAATCCAACCATCCAAAGAATTATCTTCGCAAATTTTTTTATCGTCACTGCTAAAATCAACAATACGTTTCGCAATACGCATTTGGTAAGAATATAAATCTTCCAAAATTGTTTTGCTCGAAAGTTTTTGCCAATAATTTTCTGGAGCTTGTTTGTTTAATCTACTGCGTAACCATTTTAATGAAAATCTGGTTCCAACTGCGAAATAGATTTTAGCAATTGTTTTTAGATCAAAATTTGAAGCCGCAGAAATTTCGGCAATATCAAAAGCTGAAGCCACCGGATCCATAGCGGCAACTTTGCCAGCTAATTTGCGGTTCACATTATTTAAATGATATTTCTCGATTTTTCTTTCAAATGATTCGCGTGATGCTTGCGCCAAAACTTGTGACAAAACTGCTGATAATTCATCAGCAATTTTTCTAAAGCGCGTAACAATTGCAGAAAGGTTGCCTTTAGATTGATTGCGCAACAACCACATTACAGATCTTTCAAGCAACTTATTTGGGCTTAAGAACATTTGCATTTGAATATGCGAAGCTATTTTGCCATCAAGATTTTCAATTTCTTCCCAAATTTCACGAAGCCTGAAAGAACCACAAGCGATGATGAAACTTTTTACCACATCAACAATTCCAAAGCCGCTATCTTGGCACATTTGATTAATGAAAGTGATACCGATTCTATTCACAATAAAATTGGTGATTTGAGTGGCGATAATTTCATTTCTTAATTGGTGATGAGCAATTTCATCAGCAAATTTTTCCTGCATTAATTTCGGGAAATAAGAAAATAGTTCGCTCTCGAAATATTTATCCTTAACTAAATCTGACGCTAAAATGTGATTGTAAATATCCATTTTAGAATAGGCCAACATCACGCAAAGTTCTGGGCGAGTAAGACCAATTTTATCATTTTGTCTTTTATCAATTTCTTTTTTTGAAGGTAAAAATTCAATTTTACGATTTAAGAAACCTGTTTTTTCAAGCTTATCTAAAAACTGTGCCTGATCGTCAATTGCGGCAATTCCTTGTGAATAAGCGATTGAAATAGCTTGAGTTTGCAGGCGATTGTCACTTAGCACCAAATGCGAAACTTCGTCAGTCATTGATTCAAGAATTTTGTTTCTTTCTTCAAGAGTAACTTTTTTGCTACGAAGAGCCGAAGTTAAAGCAATTTTAATATTTACTTCATGATCTGAACAATCAACGCCCGCCGAGTTGTCCATTGCGTCAGTGTTAATTCTTCCTCCAGTTAAAGCATATTCAATACGACCTCTTTGGGTGAAGCCAAGATTTCCGCCCTCACCTATAACTTTGCAACGAAGTTCGTTGCCATTGATGCGAAGTGAATCGTTTGCACGATCGCCAACTTCTTGATTAACTTCATCATTTGCTTTAACGTAAGTTCCAATTCCACCGTTCCAAAGAAGATCAACCGGCGCTTTTAAAATCGCCTGAATTAAATCATTTGGAGATAATTCATCTTCTTCAATTGCCAAAATAGCCTTGATTTCAGGTGTGATTTGAATGGTTTTTGCACTTCTTTCAAAAATGCCGCCACCTTTGGAAATTAAGGATTTATCATAATCGGTCCAGCTTGAACGCGGAAGATTGAACATGCGCGTGCGCTCTTTGAATGAAGTTGCAACATCAGGATTTGGATCAAAGAAAATATGCAAATGGTTAAATGCGGCAACGAGCTTGATATGCTGGGAAAGCAACATGCCATTTCCAAAAACGTCGCCTGCTAAATCGCCAATTCCAACGCAAGTAAAATCTTGAGTTTGAGTATCGATGCCCATTTCGCGGAAATGACGCATAACTGAAATCCAGCCGCCTTTAGCGGTGATTCCCATTTTCTTATGATCGTAACCAACTGAACCGCCAGATGCGAAAGCATCTCCAAGCCAGAAATTATATTCTGCAGAAATGCCATTGGCGATGTCGGAGAAAGTTGCAGTTCCTTTATCTGCTGCAACTACGAGATATGGATCTTGCGCATCATGCATTACAACATTTTGTGGATGTTCAATTTTATTATTTACGACATTGTCGGTTATGTCCAACAAACCGCGAAGGAAGTTTTGATAGCATTCAACTCCTTCTTTTTGAAGTTCGTCACGAGTAAAAGCACTAGTATCGCGCTTCAAGACAAAACCACCTTTTGATCCAACTGGAACAATTACGGCATTTTTAGTCATTTGCGCTTTCATCAAGCCTAAAACTTCAGTTCTGAAATCTTCTTGACGATCAGACCAGCGAAGCCCGCCGCGCGCAACTTTACCGCCTCTTAAGTGAATTGCTTCAAACCTAGTTGAATAAACAAAAATTTCAGCGTGTGGAAGTGGAAGTGGAAGTTCGGGAACTTTTTTGCAATCAAATTTGAAGGAAACATAACCTTTAAATCCGCCATGTTTCAATGATTGATAATAGTTGGTGCGCAGTGTTGCTTCAATTACACCGAGCAATCTTCTGATAACTGAATCATCAGTTACATCTTTTACTTTATTTAAACCTTCACGGATTTGAGCAGCAATTTTTTCAGTTTTTTTATTTCTTTCAGCCAAGGTGATTTTTAAGAACGGATCAAATTTTGCTTCAAATAATTCGACCAATAATTTGGTGATTGCAGAATATCTAACCAAAACATCCGCAACATAAGTTTGGCTAAAACGAAATCCAGTTTGATGAAGATATTTGCTATATGCGTTAAGCATGTAAACCTGCTTCCAATGCAAGTCAGCGGTGACGACAAGGCGGTTTAAAAAGCCAACTTGCATCATATCTTGCCAAATTAATGAAACGGTTTTTTCAAAATTTAATTTAGTTTTTTCTGAAAATAAGTGACCTTGTTTGCTTAAGTTTAAATGGAAATAGTGAATCCAGACTTTGCGTTTGCTTCTGATTTTTTCATCTTCTTCCGCAGTTATAACGTAAGTATGTTCTTGAATTACGTTAAAGCCGAAACTTTCTAAAATCGGCATGATTGAAGAAAGAATTAATTCTTTTTCTGGGCTAAAAATTTTAAGTTCGGTTACATCTTCGGGAAGCAAATCGGAAGATTTGTAAAGATTAAATAAAACTAAATTTTTTTGCAGACATTCTTCAATGCGTGAAATATCAATCGCGGCGCGCTTAGAATCGAAACGGTTGATGTAACTTACTGAGAAAGCATTTTTGTATTTAGCGTAAAGTGAAACACGAACTTCATCATCAAATTTGGCTTTGATTGATTCCAGCAAGTCATCGCTCCAAACTTTAGTCATTTTGGTAATTTGGCGCTCAATATCATTTTCATCAACAGTTGGAATTCCTTTATTGGTGCGAACAATTACGTGGAAACGAATTAGGTTTGAATCAGTGATTTGCACAAAAGAATCTGCAACTTCGCCATTATAAACTTGGGCAAGGTAATCTTTAATTTTATCGCGCAATTCAGAATTGCTGCGATCACGCGGAGTGAAAATCAAGCAGCTAACGAAACGGTTAAATTTATCTTTGCGACCAAAGAAACGAACTTGTGAACGACCGCAAATCGCTACAATTCCGGTAGCATTTTTAAGTAAATCTTCGGAGCTAATTTGGAATAATTCATCGCGCGGATAAAATTCTAAAGTCGAAACTAAATCTTTGTAATTATGGCTGGCTTTAATGTAGCCAGAATCTGCAATAACTTTATTAATTTTACCACGAATAAGTGGAATTGAAGCTGTGCTGGCGTGATAAGATGATGTAGCAAATAAACCGATAAAACGGAATTCACCAATTACCTTTCCTTCAGCAGAAATTTTTTGAACACGAACTCTTTCTGCATTTGCAACTCTGTGAATTCTAGAGCGATAACGCGATTTTAAAACTTCGATTACATAAGGATTTGTAACTGAATCACTAACTTCTTCAAAAGAAGTATTAATAACTTCTGGTACAAATTCTTCATTTTCAGATCTAAAAATTCCAAAACCGGAATTTTTAGCTTCTTCCAAAGCATATTCATTTTTTTTAACTTCGCGAACATCAAATTCTTTAGCACCAAGAAGGATAAAATTTCCGCTGGCGATCCAGTTTAAAAATTCTTTAATTTCATCAGTTTCTTTATTGATTTTTTTCGCATTATCAATTTGATCCGCAGCTTTATTAACAAGCTCAATCATTGGCTGCCAATCTTTTACAACCAAGGCAACATTTATCAAAATTTTGCTGATATTTTCTTGCAACATTTTGATATCTGATTCTGCGGTAAGCTTATCTAAATGCAGCTGAATTATGGATTCTTGATGAGCAGTTTTAGAAGTAGAAATTTCTTCTAACTTTCCACTTTTACCACGGATTGAAGAATAAATCGGATGAATAATATTTTTAACGCGAATGCCGTATTTATCTAAATAGGCAACAGTTGAATCAACCAAAAAAGGCATATCATCATTAACAATATCCAAAAAAGTATAAGCTGATTCGAAGCCATTTTTCTCAATTGTCGGATTGCAAATTCTGACTTTAAATTCACCCGGTTTTTTATTTACATAAAAATCAAAACTCAAAAGAGCCGCGTTGTATAACTCTTCGATTGAGTAATTTAGAAAATCGCGCGAAGTGCTTGCTGAAAAAAAGTTTTTTACAAAAGTTGTAAAATCTTTTCCGTCAAAACCGACAAATTGTTTTTTCTTTTGAGAAAAGTCGATTACTTGCGCGATTAAATCCTGCATTTTTTGCATAACTATTTGAAAATTATTTATTACTTTTTGATAAGTGTTACGACCATCTGCATCCCTTCCAGTCTAGGATTGATCTCGGGTTTAGCAAACTCTTCAGTATCTTTTAAAATATCGACCATCATTTTTTCAGCTAAATCACGGTGAGTAATTTCACGACCTTTCATTCTGATACTGATTTTTACTTTATTTCCCTTCTCAACAAACTCGATAGTATGTCTGATTTTCGTGTCGAAATCGGCCTTTCCGATATTGATCGTCATTTTTACTTCCTTCACCTCAACTACTTTTTGTCTTTTTTTAGCATCTGCAGCTTTCTTCTGAATTTCATATTTCATCTTGCCGAAATTGGCAATTTTACAAACTGGTGGCGCCGCATTTGGCGAGACCTCGATTAGGTCTAAATCCGCTTCCTGAGCCATTCTAATCCCTTCAGCCACCGTTGTGACTCCGATCATATTTCCATCTTGATCGATGAGCCTGATTTCTTTGGCTCTAATTTGATCATTAATTTTAAAAGGATTGTTTGAGCTATTTTGCTGCTGCGGTTTTACTGGAATCACGAGGTTTTTTTTGATTGTTAAAAAAAGAGAAATTGAAAAGAATTTTCATAAACTAAAAGCGCTCCACTAAATTTCAACTTATGAAATTGGAATAATGCTTGGGGAATAAAAATTTGTTAATTTCAATGAAATCAAAGCGAATATCATAATTTTGAAAATGAGGATTTTGTGAGATAAAAAACTGCGCCGATTTTTTGATGCGATCAATCTGCTTGGGACGCAAAACCTCTTCGCTAATAATTTTTGAATTGCGCGCTTTCACCTCAATTAAAATAATAAGGCGCGATTTTTTGGCGATAATATCAATTTCACCAAAATGCGATCTGTAGCGCCATTTCAAGATTTTGTAACCTTTTAAGCGTAAAAATAATATCGAAATTCTTTCGGCGAGAATTCCGAATTGATGGGTTTGTTTTTTGGTCATTAGTTTTTTAAGAAAAATTAGCTAAGATTTTTTGCTACTTACTTCAAGCGCCAATTTATAAATCTCCTTTTTATTCATTGAATAAATTTCAGCCAGATTTTGTGACAAATCTTTTAAGCTGTGTCCTAAAAAAATCGCATTGGAAATTTCTTTTTTTAATTCTTCTTCGCTAAAAATTTTTTCATTTTTATCAGCTTTTTCAACCACAACCACAAACTCGCCGCGCAATTTTCCAGAATTTTCATCAAAAAATTTAATCACGTTTTCCAACTCGTTTGTTACAATTTCTTCATGCATTTTTGAAATCTCGCGAGCGGCGCAAACATTGCGATTTCCCAAAGTTTTAAAAACCAAATCGAGCGTTTCTTTAACGCGATTTGCCGATTCAAAAAACACAAATGTAAAATTTCTCGGCAATGATTTTAAAAGTTTTTCTTTTTGAATTTTGGAAGTTGGCAAAAACCCAATAAATAAAAAATTATCGCAAGCGAGTCCGGAAGCGCAAAGCGCCGCAGTCACACTTGATGCGCCGGGAAGTGGAATAATTTTTTGATTAAATTGGCGTAAAAAATTTATTAATTTATAACCCGGATCAGAAATTAGCGGCGTTCCGGCATCTGAAAGCAAAGCCAAGGATTTTCCCGAAAGCATTAAATCGAGAATTTTTTTACGAGTTTTTTCATCGCAATGATCGTTGTAAGTAAGAAATTTTGCTTCTTTTAATTTATAAGCGGCAAATAATTTTACCGAAACCCGAGTATCTTCACAAATCACAAAATCAACATTATCCAAAACCTGCAAAGCGCGCAGCGTAATATCCGCCAAATTACCAATTGGCGTGGCTACAACATAAAGTGCATTTTCAAGTTTTATTTCTTGAGTTTTTAGAGAAAAATCTTGCATATTGCCCAAATATTTAAATTCACGAATTAATAATTTTCTTTTCAAATTATGAAAAAACTTTCCCTGCTTTTAGTGTTTTTTCTTTTTAGCTGTCAATCAATTAGCAAAAAGATTGAATTGCTACAAATCCTCAAGCCAAGCGAAGAAACAGCTCCCGTTAAAACGCATCAACAATTTGAATCTCGTGATTTAGGTGTTGAACAATCACAACTAAAAAAAGTTCAAGTAGCATTATTTTTACCATTTTCAGGAAAGAATAAAGAGTTGGGATGGAGTTTGTTTAATGCCGCAACTTTATCGTTATTTGACAATGATCCAAATCATAATATTGAATTGATTTTGATTGATTCCAAAGAAACGCCGCAAGAAACTGCTAAAGCTTTCAAAGAAGTTATTGATCGCAAAATTAAAATTGTCATCGGGCCAATTTTTAGCACTTCGGTTGAGGCAATTGAAAAAGATGCTAAAGCCAATCAAATCACCGTAATTTCACTTTCTAACAATCAGCAACTAATTGGTAAAATTAATAATGAAGGCGGAATTTTTATCGCTGGAATGTTGCCTGAAACTCAGATTGATAAAATTGTTAATTATAGTTTGCAAAAAGCTAAATTCAGTTTTGCAATCATCGCACCAAATAATCAATATGGACAAACCATTAATGGTCTGTTCAAAAAAATGGTGAAAAACCGTGATGGCGATTTTATTACTTCCGAATTTTATGATCCAAGCGGTAAAGATTTGGATCACGCTGTTAACCGAGTGATTAATTCATTTTCGATTTCACCGCATTTAAAAAATAAAAAAGACGCAGTTATTACCGAGTCGGATCGCAATTATCCCAAGGTTATAATTATTCCGGAATCAGGAAAAACTTTATCCAAAATTGTCGCGTCAATTAAAGAGCAAAATAAAGATGAAAGAGAATTTCAGATTGTAGGAACCAGCCAATGGGATGATGTTTCAACATTAAATGATTTTAACCTTGTTGGCGCATGGTTTCCGGCCCCGGAAAATGAAAAATTCCGCAGTTTTGAAAAAGCTTATTACCAAACTTACAATAAATTCCCGCCCAGAATTTCTTCGATTATTTATGATTCAGTTTCGGTTGTAGCAGAATTATCAGACCGCAAAAAAGGCGAAGCGCCTATGGTTGCTGATTTTACAAACTACAGCAAATCTTCAAAAAATGGTTTTGATGGAATTGATGGTTTATTTAGATATTTGCCCAATGGCTTGGTGCAAAGGAATTTGGCGGTTTTAAAAGTTGGAAATGGTCGCTTTGAAACTATCGAAAAACCAGTGGAACAGTTTTTGAAATATTAGATTTTATATACCAAAGCTACTTGAAACTCGAACATTTCACTTTGGCATAAGAATTGAAATTCGCAAAACCCCCCCAACCCCCCTTAACAGGGGGGCTTTATTCGAGTTTGATATAAAGCCCCCCTGTTAAGGGGGGTTGGGGGGTTTTGCGATGCTAAAATAAAATGATATTTTTTTTAAAATGAGATTTTTTTTAAAATGATATTTTTTTAAAAAATCCCACCTTTTAAAGTTAGTGAAATAGCAAAACAAACTGTTCGAGTTTCAAGTATCTTTGGTATATATGTCCAAAAACAAGTTCAGGATGATAGCGTTTTTTGACGGTCATCCTGAACTTGTTTTTAGGATCTATTTCGATTTTCAAACCAACTCCCAACCTAATTCCCAACGCGCCTTCGGCTTAAATTCCAAACTATCCACCAATCCCAATCTCATTTTTTCAACTCCCGCCCAAGCCACCATCACCGCATTATCTGTACAAAGCGCAATTGGCGGTGCGATTACTTCAATATCATATTTTTTCGACCAATTTTGTAGCGCCGAAAAAATATAACGATTTGCCGCCACGCCTCCGGCAATAATCAATTTTTTTGCGCCTTTTTCTAAAAGCTGAACATTATCTAAACGATTCAAAACAATCTGGCAAACCACGTGTTGAAAGGATGCGCAAATATCAGCTTTGTCTTTTTCATTAATTTTTTGCGGCGTTGTTAAATGCGAAAAATCTTCACCAACTAACTTTTCAATCTCGCGGCGCACCGCGGTTTTAAGACCAGAAAATGAAAAATCACAAAGATGATCTTTGTGCTTCGCGCCATCAATTAATGGCTTGGAAAATTTAAATCTTTTTTCATCACCAATCAAAGCCATTTTCTCAACCGAAGGCCCGCCCGGATAAGGCAAACCAAGCATTTGCGCCACTTTGTCAAAAGCCTCGCCCAAAGCATCGTCAATTGTTTCGCCCAGCTTTTCATAATTACCAACACCGCGCGCAAATAAAATTTGGCAATGGCCGCCAGAAATTAACAAAAGCAAAAAAGGAAATTGCAAATCGGAAGTAAGTCGCGCCGTTAAAGCGTGCCCCTCCAAATGATTCACCGCTAAAAATGGTTTTTTATAAACCGAAGCCAAAGTTTTCGCCGCCATCATTCCAACAATAACGCCGCCAATTAAACCCGGTCCAGAAGTTGCGGCAAAGCCATCAATATTTTCAAATTTTAGATTAGCATTTTTTAAAGCCTGCAAAATTAATTCATCCAAAACTTCAATATGACCTCGCGCCGCAAGCTCTGGAACCACGCCGCCAAATTTTTTATGAAGCTCAATTTGTGAATTTAAAACGTGAGAAAGAATATTTTTTTGCTCATCAACAATCGCAACCGCAGTTTCATCGCAGGAAGTTTCAATACCGAGAATTTTCATTTTAATTTTTAAATAAATCAGAGTTATATCAAAAAGATCTAATTAAATTTAAATCCTTTATCCCTTCGGGATACGGAAACGCGACACGAGTCGCGCCCCGCTTTACGGCGATCCCCATCCCTTATGTCTATAGGACATACGGGAAATTTAATTATGAAAATTATCCAAATTTCCAAAGCGCGTAAATTCTGAATCAAAAAATAAATTCACGCTGCCAACTGGACCGTTGCGTTGTTTGGCAATTATAACTTCAGCTTTATGCGAAACTTCCTGCATTTGGGTTTTCCATTGATGAAATTTGTCGGCCTCATTTTCTTGCGGACGTTTGCGTTCCAAATAATAACTGTCGCGATAGATGAAGGCTACAACGTCAGCATCTTGTTCGATTGATCCTGATTCACGCAAATCTGAAAGTTGTGGGCGCTTATCTTCGCGTTGTTCAACGGCGCGCGATAATTGCGAAAGCGCCATTACCGGAATGTTAAATTCTTTGGCGATTGCTTTTAATCCTTGCGTGATTTCCGAAACTTCCTGAACCCGATTTTCGCTAGAGCGCGAAGTTGTGCCGCGAATTAATTGCAAATAATCAATTACCAAAAATGCTAAATTATGTTTGCGCACCATTCTGCGGGCGCGCGTGCGAATTGCCGAAATTGAAAGTGCTGGAGTATCATCAATAAAAAGTGGCATTTTCGAAATTTCTGCCGAACGCGCCGCCACAACTTCCCATTCACTTTCATTTAATTGACCGGTTCTAAATTTGGTGGCGTTAATGCTACATTCCATTGATAAAATTCTCGCCGCTAATTGGTCGGAAGACATTTCGAGCGAGAAAAATCCAACTGCCTTTTTATCTTTCGTATCAACCACATCTTTGTTTAAAAACTTGCAGGCATTAACCACAATATTAATTCCCAGCGCGGTTTTACCCATTGAAGGCCTTCCCGCCAGAATAATTAAATCGGATTGTTGCATGCCGCTCAAAATTTTATCTAAATCTGAAAGTCCGGTTGAAACGCCGCTAATATGGCTGTCGCGTTGACGCGCCAAAATTGTTTTATCCAAAGTTTCTTTCATCGAATGCGAAATGCTGCGAAAATCGCTGCGGCCATTTCCATGTTCAGAAAGTTTAAATAAATGCGATTCGGCAAGCTCGATTTGTTCAGTTGCCGAAGTTTTTTCTTCAGCTTTAAAAACCCGATTCACAATATCTTCACCAACCATTGATAATTCACGCTTCAAAGCCAAATCATGAATTAAACGACCATAATCAGAAATATCGATAATTGCCGAAGCTGTTGCCAAAAGCGTTGATAAATAAAGAGCGCCGCCAGCTGCTTTAACAGCTGCGTCAGATTCAAAAAATTGTTTCAGCGTAACTTGATTGGCGATGATGTTAACTTTTTCAATATTGTGTAAAATTTGGGCAAAAATATTGCGATGCGCCGGCTCGTAAAAATGCTCTTCACGCAAAAATTCGGAAACGCGATTTAGATATTCGTTATTTAAAATAATCGTTCCTAGAACCGCTTGTTCGGCTTCAATATTAAATAATTCTTTACGGATTGTAACTTGGTTTTCGGATGTCATTTTTTTTAAGAATTTTTTTTAAAGAATATGGTGGTTATTTTGGAATCAACTTTTCACTCCCCTTTTTTGCAACTTTCGCGCTAAAGTTCTGCGATGCATTCCAAGAATGCGCGCTGCTTTGGAAATGTTAAAATCGGCGTCAATCAAAGCTTGGTGAATATATTCCCATTCAATATTTTTAATCGAAGTTTTTTTATCTGATATTTTTTCTTCCAAAGCCTCGCCATTAAAAGCAGCAATTATTGCATCAACATTTGCTGGTTTTGCTAAGTAATAACAAGCTCCCAACTTAATCGCCTCAATTGTTGTGGTGATGCTGGCGTAACCTGTGAGCATCACAATTTTAATTGTAGAATCAAATTCATGCAAAGCTTTGATTAAAGCCAATCCAGATTCACCGGGCATTTTTAAATCAACAACTGCAAATCTTGGATGAAAATTTTTTAAAATGGCGAGCGCATCTTTAACATTATTGGCAATTTTAGTTTCATAATTTCGGCGCATAAAAGAGCGCGACAAGCTTTCCGACAAAGCTTTATCATCTTCAACAATTAAAACAGTTTGATAATTTTTCATTATTTGAAATCACTTTTTTTTGCTTGTTCAAGCCTTTCACTTCCTGAATCGGAAAGAATTTCTGAAAGAGTTTTTTTGCAGCGCTCGATTTGCGATTCAATCATTAAAATATCAGAATTTAAATCTTCTTTTTTTAAATCGAGATTTTTCCAATCATTTAAAATAACCGAGATTGTCGCCAGCGGCGTTCCCAAATCATGAGCGGCGGCGGTTGCAAGCATTGCGCTTCTAAGCAATTGTTTTTCTTCCAAAGTTTTTTGATCGCGCTCTTTTAAATTTTTGGAAATTTTGGTAACAAAAATTAACAGCAAAACTGTCGCTAAAATATGACTAATCAACATTCCATTAAGATGTAAATTGAAAGCATTGTGATTATGAAATTCATGCATTTCATTAAAGTTGAAACCAAGCCAAATATAGCAAAATGTTGTAATTGCGGTGATTGTCCAAGCGTAACTTGTGCGTAGCAAAATAGCGGCAATAATTACTTGTAGTAAAAATAATGAAATAAAAGGATTGGAAGCTCCGCCGCTTAAATAAAGCTGCGCCGTTAAAGCAGCAACATCAAAAAGCAACTCTATGAATAAGAATTTATCGCTGATATTTCGACAGGTTTTATAGCAATAAAAACTTACGCAATTTATCAAAAATAACAGCGTAACCAAACCAAACATTGGCTTTATCGGCAAGGAAATTTCAAAAAATTTACTGACAAAAATAATAGTCACAACTTGCCCAATAATCGCGATGATACGAAGCAAAATAAGCTGAAGCAGATTTTTATGATTAGCGCTTTTAGGGAAATTATTTTTCATTTTTTAAGGTTTGTACTAATTCTAAATTGAATATGTCGAACTCTCGATGTCATGCTGAACTTGTCGAAGCATGATTCAAGCCTTTCTATTAAAATCATGCTTCGACAAGTTCAGCATGACATCGAGCTTGATTAGAATGAATATATTTTAGCACAAAACTGCGCTTGGACAAATTGTCTCAAGTTTAAAAATTATTTTGCGATTGAGATTTGTGATTTTTAAAAAGCCAAAAATCTTATTAACCAAATAATTTAATTATGAAATTTTCTAAAAAATATTTTTTTGCCGCACTTCTTTTATTCGCAATTTCTTCAAAAGAAGTTTTGGCTTGCGCTTGTGGTTGTGGCGTTTTCACAGTTGGAACCAGCTCAATTTTACCAAATTGCGAAGGCGGAACGGCTTTTTTGCAATATGATTATATGAATCAAAGTCGCAATTGGCATAAAACTGATAATTCCAGCGGACATAATCACGACAAACGCATCAACACTCAAACCGTAACCGCCGGCATGCAATATATGTTTAACCGCGATTGGGGCGCCGCGATTCGCGTTCCTTACATGACACGTTATGTACAAAACTTGCCTCATTCTGGCGGCATGACTTATAACCGCCATAGCGCCGTTGGCGATATTCGTATTAATGGAATTTATTCCGGATTTTCTTCCGACATGTCGAGCGGATTAATTTTTGGTTTAAAACTTCCAACTGGCGACACCAATTCTAAAGGCTTTGAACGCAACACTCAAATTGGAACCGGCAGCACTGATTCAATTTTAGGCGCTTATAAAGTTGGCAAAATTGATATTGCCGGAAAATTTAATTATTTCTTGCAAGGAACTTGGGAACATCCACTGACAATTCATCGTGGCTATCATCCCGGTGATGAAATTTCTGGTGCGACTGGTATTTATTACAATGCTGGATCACATTTTGGCCTAAAAAAAATCGCACCAATTATGCAATTTATGGGTTCTAAAAAAACTCAAGATACAGGTTGGGCATCACCGTCACATAATGCTCACAGCGGATATACCCAAATATTTTTTGCGCCAGCAATCGAATTTAGCTTTACGCAATTTAAACTTTATACCGATGTGGAATTTCCAGTTTATAGAAATGTCAATGGCAATCAATTAGTGCCGCAGAATTTGTATAAATTAATTTTGAGTTATAATTTTTAATATCAGCCGATTAAAAACTACGCAGTCACGCTTCGACAGCCTCAGCGTGACTGTGAATTAGTTTAAAATTTTGATATAATTAAAAAAGTGTGACGCTAAAAAACTCATTTTTTTAATACGCTTTTTTACTCCACCGTTACCGATTTCGCTAAATTTCTTGGCTGATCAACATCATTTCCTTTGTACAGCGCAACATAATAAGCCAAAAGCTGCGTTGAAACCACTGGCAAAATTGCTTCTTGAATAATTCCATCAAGCTTCGGAATTTCAATTTTTCTCTTCGCCATTTTGCCAAATTGGGCGATTCCTTTTTTGTCACTAATGAAAATTATTTTCCCGCCGCGCGCGTTAACTTCTTGAGCGTTGGATAATGTTTTTTCAAACAAGTCATTATCTTTATTATGCGGCGCAATCACGATTACCGGCATTTTTTTATCAATCAGCGCGATAGTTCCGTGCTTTAATTCTCCTGCGGCAATTCCTTGCGCGTTAATATAAGAAAGTTCGCGAAATTTTAATGCCGCTTCAAAAGCTGTAATCTGCGAAATGCCGCGCCCAATATATAAAACATGCTTCGCCGCAGTTAATGATTGGGCGATTTTTTTGATGTTTTTAATGTCATTCTTATCAAACAAATGAACCATTTTCGCGCCACTTTCGGCAAGTTCCTGCAATAATTTTTCTTTTTCTTTAGTCGAAATTTTGCCTTTTATACATCCAAAATGAATTGCCAAAAGCGATAAAACCGTAATTTGCGCCGTGTAAGCTTTAGTTGATGCCACGCCAATTTCAGGCCCTGCAACTGTGCGAATTACTGTGTCAGAAAGTTGCGCCATTGTACTGTGCGCCACATTTACAATTGAGAGAATTTTTTGACCATTTTGTTTGGCAAATTTCAGCGCCGCTAAAGTATCAGCGGTTTCGCCCGACTGCGAAACAAAAACCATTAAATTATCATCGCGAAACGGATGAGCGCGGTAACGAAATTCGGAAGCAATATCAACTTCAACTTCCACGCCAGCAATTTCTTCAATCAAATATTTGGCGCACATGCCCGAATAATAAGAAGTTCCGCAGGCAATAATTGTGATTTTATTAATTTTTTTAAGATCAAAAGCAAAGTTCGGCAAATGAATTGAGGAATTGCTTAAATCAACATAGGCTTGAATTGTTTCTTCTAAAACTCGCGGCTGTTCGTAAATTTCTTTGAGCATAAAATGATCGTAACCATCTTTGGAAACGCGGTTATTTTCAGCTTCCATTAATTTTGGCTCTTTGTGAATTGGCTTATTTTTAGCATCAAAAACTGCAATTTCATTTTTGGAAATAATGGCAAATTCTTCATCTTCCAAAGCAATGATTTTGCTAGTGTGATCTGACAATGCGTAATAATCAGAAGCGATATAATTTTCATTTTCACCAAGACCAATAACCAATGGCGAGCCGCGTTTGGCAACTGCGATTACATTTGGATGACCTTTAAAAATTACGGCAAGCGCGAAAGTTCCGTGAATTTCTTTAGCAGTTTCCAAAATTGATTTTTTGATGTCGCCAGTTTTTTCAAAATGATATTCGATTAAATGTGGCACAACTTCGGTGTCAGTTTGGCTTAAAAATTTGGCACCGCTTTTGGCTAATTTTTCTTTTAATTCCTGATGATTTTCAATAATGCCATTATGCACCACGCAAACATTTGATGAAGCGTGCGGATGCGCATTTTGCTTGCTTGGACGACCATGAGTTGCCCAACGCGTGTGACCAATTCCAATGTCAGATTCCAATTTAGTTTTTTTCAAAGCCGCTTCCAACTTGGCTATTTTACCCTCTTCTTTAACGGTTTTAAATTTATTTTTTTCCAAAACCGCAATTCCCGCCGAATCATAACCGCGATATTCCAGTTTTTTCAAACCTTCAAGAATGATAGAAACAGCATTTTTACTACCAACGACACCAACAATTCCGCACATGTTTTTAGAAATTTATTTTAAGAAAAAATACAAAGCGCGGCAGCCTAGAAAGGCTTCAAGATAAGTAAATTGTAATGTTTTGTAAGAACCAGTTTACCATCTTTTTTAACCTCAGATTTTGGCATATTTTTAGCGTTTTTTTCGGGTGCTCGCGAATTATAAATTGCCTAAATTTATACTTAATGTTCGCGTTCACCAGACTTATTGTTTTGAGTTGGGTCATTGTGAGTATCAAAAATCTTTTGTAAAAAATCAGGTCTTGAAGCCAATGTTTTTGCGACAGGATGAGTTTCTAGCGGCAGCTCTGATTCTCTAGTTGCAAGGCTATTTATTCTTTTGGCAATTTCAGTAATGGCTTGCGGATTAGCAGAGTTTTCACTCTCTGGATCTGTTTGGTAAACAGCATCATAAGGCACTTTAGTAGTCACTTTAATTTTCTCATCATTGGGAGCATTTCCTTCTTTAATTCCTAACGTCTTAATTAATCCTTGCGCATCTTTGCTGTTTTCAAACAGAATAGCACCACCTTTTGCATCACCATATTTTTGGGCGGCATCTAAAATATCCTGCGTTGTTAATTGACCAATCACTCTGTCACCTTCTTGCGCGACTTCATACATTTCTCCATATTGATTAAGTGGGAAAAACCCGTCTCTTCTTTCTTCTTGGACACCAGTAGCATTGCGGCTGTCCATGTGTTTGACGATTTTATTAATATCACAATGAGCCACGGCAATAACTGATGGGCAGGAAAAATTGTGATCTGCCATATATTTATTAAATTCTGCCACAACATCATATTTACCCAAAGGAACCACATCCAAAACGCTAGGCAAGCCATTTCTAGAATTTTCCATTGCCCGTGCAAAAATATTTTCCATTATTTGAGAATTTGATGGTGAATTTTTGGCAGCTTCTTGAAATGGTTCGCAATATTTTTCTATCAAACCTTGTATTTTGGTGAGTTTATCTGCGCTATAAATTTCAGATTCTTCTGGCAATTTATTGTTATGAATTGGTAGTAAAATATTAATTGGTTCTAAATTCTGCTTTGTCTTCAAGTCAATAAAATCAGGATCTTGATCAACAATACTAAGATGAACGTCTCCTAAATTAGGATGCCTTCTGCATTCCAAATCAAGTCCATCTTCCTGCCAGTCTAGCCTGTCTTTTGGATCTTTTGCCTCATCTTGTTTTTTCAACTCTTTAATGATCGTACCTTTACCAGCCGATGATGTTCCAAACAAAAGCACTATTGTTGCTTTTCCGCGTTCTTTTCTTGTTGAATCTTTCATGAGAGATTTTGAAATTTTTTAAAGGAGATTTTTGTTTTCAAGACCTCTAAATAAAGATCAACAAGATCTATTAGTTGGACAATGAATTTTTCAAATTTGTTTAAAAAAAAGCGCCACAACAGTTTAAGATAAGTAAATTGTAAAAACCTCGATGTCACCCTGAGCCTGTCGAAGGGTGATTCAAGCCTGAAGCTAGAATCACCCTTCGACAGGCTCAGGGTGACATCGAGGTTTTTTTACGGGGATTCTTTCAGTTGCAGAATTACCCATCCAACAAACTAAAATAAGTTGCGCGAAAAAATCTAAAAATTAGAAGGTAGAATAAATATCTGCGCACTCATTTCCAATTCCCTAAATTTCAAAAATGTATAATTTAAGACACGTTAAAGCCGGCTTATTTATTGCTTTGGCAATGTGTTTTGTTGCGTCAAAAACTTGGGGCGAAATTGCGGAAGTTAAGATTAAAAAAATTGGCTTTAACGCCAAAAACCAGTTAGAAATTTTTATTTCTGATAAAAGTGAATTTAAAATTTTTACCTTAGAAAATCCTTCGCGTCTGGTGATTGACATTGCTAATGCCGATTTCGAAAAAACTAATTACCAACCAGCAATTCCCGCTTTCGCCACTTCATTTCGTAGTCGCAAAGGTGATGGTTCGCTGCGCTTGGTTTTTGATTTGAATCAAAAAATTTCCGTACAAAAATCTAATTTTGAAAAAGGAAAGATTACCGCTGAATTAGTTGGAATTGAAAGCGGCGCACAAACAACAGCGATTACAAAAGTTAAAACTATTGTAAAAAATGATGCCATTTCCGACAAGGTTCAGGAATTTGAAGTTCAAACTGAAAGAATTGTTAATCCTGATGGTTCGGCAAAATATATAGTAAGAAAAATTCCCAAAGGCGCGAATTATGAAACAAATGCAGTTTCAAATAAAACTTCTGCTGTTTTGCAAAGAATGCCAATTATCGTAATTGATTCTGGTCACGGCGGCAAAGATCCCGGAACAATTGGAACTTTTGCCCGCACCAAAGAAAAAAACCTGACTTTGTCTTACGCCAAAGAACTCGGTAAACAGCTAATAAATACCAAACGCTATAAAGTTTATTTAACTCGCGATGAAGATAATTTTATTCCTTTGCGCAAACGCGTACAAATCGCCCGCAAAAAGAAAGCTGATTTATTTATTTCGCTTCACGCCGACTCAATCCCTAATTCTCAAGTTGCTGGTTTTTCAATTTATACTTTATCCGAAAAATCTTCTGACAAACAGGCTGAATTATTAGCTCAAAAAGAAAACCGCGTTGATATTATTAACGGCATGAATTTTTCTGGCGCTAGCCAAGACATCATGAAAACTTTAATTGATTTATCACAACGCGACACTATGAATGGCTCGGCGCGATTCGCTAATATCGCCATCAAATCAATTAAAAATTCCGAAATAAATATTCTGCAAAACACTCACAGATTTGCCGGCTTTGAGGTTTTAACTGCGCCCGACATGATTTCGGTTTTGATTGAACTTGGGTATTTATCGAGCAAAGAAGAGGAAAAACTTCTAAACAGTCTTACATACAAGCGCAAAGTGGCGGAAAGTCTGACCAAAGCGATTGATGAATATTTTTCTAAAAACAAAACTTAAAAAACAGTGACCAGATCAAGAAAAAAATTAAAAAAAACCTTGGGCGCATTATTTGCGGTAGGCATTTTTGCGACTCTTATTTTAATCACTTTCGGATTTTTCTTATTTAAAAAATATAGCGAAAACCTGCCTGATTACGAGCAGCTAAAAAATTACAACCCAATGATTACAACCCGTCTTTACGCGGCTGACGGCTCATTAATTAGTGAATTTTCTAAAGAAAAAAGAATTTTCGTTCCAATCGATACAATTCCAAAAGATTTAATTAACGCCTTTTTGGCGGCAGAAGATGCCAATTTCTACAAACATTCCGGCATTGATCCTTTGGCGATTTTTAGAACTTCGGTACAAAATTTCTTTTCGATAATGAAAGGCGATAGTTCAATGGGCGGCGCTTCGACAATCACCCAGCAAGTTGTAAAAAACTTTTTATTAACCCGCGAAAGAACTTTTGAACGTAAAATTAAAGAAGCAATTTTGGCTTTTCGCATGTCGCAAACTTTTTCCAAAGACCGCATTTTGGAACTTTATTTAAACCAAATTTATTTAGGCTCTGGCGCTTACGGAGTTGCAGCTGCGGCGCAAGTTTACTTTAATAAATCAATTGATGATTTAACGACTGAAGAAGCAGCTTTACTTGCAACTTTGCCTAAAGCTCCTTCTAAACTTGATCCGCGTAAAAATATTGAAAAAGCCAAAGTGCGCCGCAATTGGGTAATTGAGCGCATGGTGGAAAATGGTTTTATCGATGAAAAAACTGGCGTTGAAGCTTCGGAAAAACCAATCTCGCTTAAAGTTAAAGACAGTGACGAAATTACTAAAGCCAACTTCTTTTCTGACTCAGTTAAAAAAGAATTAACTCAACTTTACGGTTCAGATTCAGTTTTTGAAAATGGCATTGTGGTTCGCACCACGCTTGATCCGCGCTTGCAAAAAATTGCTTCAAGAGCATTTGATGCCGGTATTGAAGAATATGACCAAAAACATGGTTATCGCGGCGCTTTAACTAAAATTGACGCAAATGGAAATTGGCAAGAAGAGTTGCAAAAATTTGATCCAAAAAAACTTTATAAAGAAACTTGGAGCAAAGCCATTGTGCTTTCTTTGTCGAAAGACATCGCCGCAATTGGCGTTGAAAATGGCGCTTTAGGTTCAATTGAATTTTCTTCGCTGAAATGGGCGCGTAAATATCGCAGTGTTAATTCGGTTGGTCCGGCTCCAAAAAAGATCGCCGATGTTTTGGCGGTTGGCGATGTTGTGTTAGTTGAAAAATCGGAGAAAGGCGAAAATTATTTCTTGCGCCAAGTTCCAGAAGTTAACGGCGCGCTTTTAGCAATGGATCCGCACACCGGCCGTGTTTTAGCAATGATGGGCGGCTACGTTGACACGCCAAACCAGTTTAACCGCGCCACGCAAGCGATGCGTCAACCCGGTTCAACCATGAAAACTTTTGGTTACATCGCCGCTCTTGAAAATGGCATGACTCCGGCGAGCGTGATTATGGATGAAGAAATTTCTCTAAATCAAGGTTTTGCGCTGCCGCCTTATCGCCCAAGCAACTATTCTGGACAATATTACGGACCAACAACTTTGCGTATTGGTCTTGAACAATCGCGCAACGTTACAACTGTAAGAATGGCGGATCAAGTTGGTTTGGATAAAGTTGTTGATGTGATAAAAAAATTCGGCGTTAGCGACAATCCACAAAAAATTTATTCCCTAGTTTTAGGTTCGACCGAAACAACAATGGTGCGCCTTGTTACTGCTTATTCTATGATGGTAAATGGTGGCAAAAAAATCTCGCCTTTGATGATTGAAAAAATTCAGGATCGCGACGGCAAAACAATTTATCGCCGCGACAAAAGAGAATGTAGATCTTGTTCAATTGCCAATCTCAATGATTATGTTTCCAAAGATGTCAGCGAATTGCCGGTGCCATTTTTAGATGAAAATAAAGAACAAGTTACTGATTCTGCAACCGCTTATCAAATCACCTCAATGCTGCAAGGCGTTGTTGAACGCGGAACGGCGGCACGCGCCAAATCGGTTGGTAAAATTATCGGCGGTAAAACAGGTACGACAAATAATTCATACGATTCTTGGTTTATTGGCTTTTCACCAGATTTAGTAACCGCAGTTTACATTGGTTTTGACACGCCAAAAACTTTGGGCTCTGAAGAAACTGGCGCTTCGGTGGCGCTTCCTGTTTTCATCAACTTTATGAAAGAGGCTTTGAAAAATACTCCTTCAACTCCATTTCGCGTTCCTAACACGGTTAAATTTGTAAAGATTGATCGCACAAGTGGAAAATATCCAACACCATTAACGCCTAAAGAGCGGGTGTTTTTTGAAGCTTTTAAAATGGACGATACAATTTCCAGCGCCGATTCATCGGATAATGCCAGTGACGACGCCGAAGAAGATGATGGATTTGGCGACAAAACCTCAGATTCCGACCCGACGGGAATTTATTAAAATATTCCCGATATTATGAAAAATTTTACCAAAAAGACAAATGCTATAGAAGGGTTTATTTTTGGGTTTGGTAAGGTTGATATGATTTTGTCGAAGGGTGATTCTAAGAGCCCGTCCTAAGATCGAAGCCTTAAATCACCCTTCGACAAACTCAGGGTGACATCTATTGTGTCTTAAGGGATAATCACCGTTTTTTTAAAACAAAAAATCTATTGCAAGTTCATCAATTTACCAAATGAATTAATTCAACAAAACTTTACCAGCATAAGCCTATGAAACAAAGAAACGTAAGGATTTCCAAGATTCAGGATAAACAATTAGATTTTGGTCAAGTTATTAATATTTTAACAAGTTCGGTAAAAAAAACCGCTAAACCAAAATTCACTTTCATTGATTTGTTTGCTGGGATTGGTGGCTTTCATTTAGCTGCTTCGCAGAATGGCGGCAATTGTGTTATGGCTTGCGAAATAGACAAGGCGGCAAAACAAACTTATTTAGCCAACCATAAAGTAAAAAACTTTGTTGAAGATATAACGAAGATAAAAACAAAAGACATTCCAGATCACGATTTACTTTGCGCTGGTTTTCCTTGTCAGCCTTTCTCACAAGCGGGATTTAAAAAAGGTTTTGATGACATAAGAGGCACTTTATTTTTTTACATTGCCGAAATTATCAGGGTTAAAAAGCCAAAAGCATTTTTTTTAGAAAATGTAAGACATCTCTTAAATCACGATGACGGCAGAACATTTGCCAAGATAAAGGAAGTCTTAGAAGAGCTTGGATATTCTTTTTCTTATAAGATAGTTAAAGCCTCTGATTTTGGACTTCCTCAACATCGTCCAAGGCTTTTTATGGTTGGGTTTAAAAACAAAAAAACTAAATTTGAATTTCCCGAAAAAATACCTTTAAAAGCGACGATGTCAGATATTTTTGGGGAACCTTGCAATAAAACTATTGGATTCACCCTTAGAGTTGGTGGCAGGGGTTCTAAAATTGATGATAGGAGAAATTGGGATAGATATTTGGTTGGTGGCAAAGAATACAAGATTCAGTCGAAAGATGGCGTAAAAATGATGGGCTTTCCCTCTGATTTTAAATTTCCTGTTTCCGAAACGCAGGCAATGAAGCAACTAGGAAATAGCGTTGCCGTTCCAGCAATCAGTAAAACAATTGAAGCAATCACAAAATACTTATGAGCGAAATTTTTGAGATTTTAAAGCTAGGCGATAAAGAGCTACATAATCTTTTTAAAGAAATTATAAACAAAGCAACTTATACGAGTCCTAGTCAACTAATTAGCGATTGTTGGGCTGAATACGAAAAACAATCAGGGAACAAATCTGCTGACTCTTCTAAAAATAAAAACGGGCAATTCCTAGAGTTATTGGTTCAATACATACTTTGCAAAAACGATATTTTACCTTTTTACAAACAAGCAAAAGTTGCCTTTGTTCCCAATGTAAATTTTGACGCGCTGTTATACACGAAAGAAATTGGCTCGATAGTTTTAAGTATAAAAACCTCGTTAAGGGAAAGATATAAACAAGCCGATTTAGAAGCTATCGCACTAAAACAAGTTCACCGCAGATCAAAAACTTTTTTGCTTACGCTTTCTGACGAATATTTGAGCATAAACAAAAAAATAGAAAAAGGTGATGTAGCTGGCTTGGAAAAAGCCATAAATTGCCGCAATAGTGATTTTGATTTGTTTATAGAGGAGTTGAAAAAATACACTTTTATCGAGGCTGGAAGCGTTGAAATAGTTATTGGTAATTTACTAAAACAGAAAAAATAAGAATAATCAATCAACTCAATAAGAAGTCTCGAAGCCTTCGAATTTAAAAAGATTAAACTATTAAAAACTACCAAATGACCGCCTTACAAAATCTATTAAAAACCCTTCGTCAAAATTCTTTAAGCCCGCGCGAACAAGGCACTTATTTTGAAGAATTGGCAATTAAATATTTTCAAAACGAGCCTTTTTACCAACAGCTTTTTTCTTCGGTTCAAACTTATTCAAATTGGGCAGATGAGCAAAATTTAGCTGGACAAAAAATAGATCGGCGCGACGCAGGAATTGACTTGGTTGCCACAACTCACGGAACCAACGAATTTCACGCCATTCAATGCAAATTTTACGAAGAAACCTACCGCATTCAAAAATCTGACATCGACAGTTTTTTCACCGCTTCGGGCAAAAAACAATTCAGCCAAAGAATCATCGTTGCCACAACCAACAATTGGTCCGAGCATGCTGAAGATGCGCTACAAAATCAACAACCACCCGTCACCAAAATTGATCTAAACGATTTAGAAAATAGCCAAATTGATTGGTCAAAATACCAACCAAACCAGCAGCCGATTTTAAAGAAAAAGAAAGATCTGCGCGACCATCAAAAAGCTGCCCTAAAATCAGTTGAAGAAGGTTTGCGGGAAGCGGCTCGCGGCAAGTTAATCATGGCTTGCGGCACTGGAAAAACTTTCACCTCTTTAAAAATTGCCGAAAAACTAGCGGGCAAAAACAAGCGAGTTTTGTTTTTAGTCCCTTCGCTTTCGCTACTTTCTCAAACCCTAACCGAATGGACGCAAGAAAGCGCAACGCCCCTAAACAGCTTCGCCGTTTGTTCTGACTCCGACGTTGGCAAGAAACGAAAAAATGAAGACGACATCGTCCAAACCTTCACTCACGAACTGCGCTACCCCGCAACCACCAACTCTGCGCGCCTAGCTTTTGAAATGCAAAAACGCCACGACTCGCACCACATGAGCGTTGTATTTTCAACCTACCACTCAATTGAGGTAATTTCTAAAGCCCAAAAAAATCACGGCCTCGAAGATTTTGACCTAATCATTTGCGACGAAGCGCACCGCACCACCGGACAAACTTTTGATGACAAAGACGAATCAAATTTTGTGCAAGTTCACGACGCTAATTTCATCAAATCAGCCAAGCGCCTTTACATGACGGCAACGCCGCGCATCTACGGCAATGAAGCCAAAGCCGTTGCTGAAAAAGATAAAATTGCTATTTGTTCAATGGATGACGAAGCGCTTTACGGCGAAACACTTTTCACCATCAATTTTTCTGAAGCCGTAAAACAAGGCTTACTGGTTGATTACAAAGTAATCGTCTTGGCCGTTGATTCTCAACATGTCAGCGACCGCCTTCAACATTTATTAAAAGACGAAAACAACGCGCTTAAAGTTGACGACGCCGCAAGAATCATTGGCTGTTGGAAAGCGCTTTCAAAACAAGACACGCAAGAAGATTTAACCGACGACCAAAACCCAATGCGCCGCGGGGTTGCTTTTTGCCAAGTGATTGAACCGCAAAACACCACTTCAAAAACCAATAAAGTCAGCTCCAAAAAAATCTCCAGCATGTTTTCGGCGGTTGTCGAAGAATATAAAAAGCAAGAAGCTGCCAGCGACCAACTCGCAACCAAACTAGTTTGCGAAGCCGCGCACGTTGACGGCTCAATGAATGCCAGCCAAAAAGAAGAAAAACTAAATTGGTTAAAAGAAGAAGCCCCACAAAACACCTGCCGCATTTTAAGCAACGTGCGCTGCCTTTCTGAAGGTGTTGACGTGCCAGCTTTGGACGCAGTTTTGTTTTTAACCCCAAGAAATTC
>CANKYC010000004.1 GCA_947487845.1 Rickettsiales bacterium
ACGATGGAGATGATGTTGGTCGACTTGATGGAATTTTGCTTGGCTGATTTGATGGATTTTTGGCTGGTTGTTTAGTTGGATGGTTTGATGGACTTCTTGTTGGATCCGACGATGGAGATAATGCTGGCTGACTTGATGGAATTTTGCTTGGCTGGTTTGATGGATTTTTGGCTGGTTGTTTAGTTGGCTGGTTTGATGGCGGATTTTTTGCTTGGTTAGTTGGGCTTGAAGATGGGTCTGCGTTTGGTTGTTTGCTTGGTTGACTCGATGGAAATAGCGATGTTGGTGCAAGCGTCGTTGGCCTGGCTGAAGCTCGAACTGGGGCTTTGGTTGGAGGGAAAATTGCTTTTACATCCTTATTACTGTTTTGAACCGAAGATTTAAAATCCGCCACTGGCAAACCAACTTGCAAACCTTGATTTCCCTGATTCCAAGGTTTTGAAGAATTTATTGACAAACCTCTAAAATTAGATTGAGGACTTTGTCTAGTTGACATTGCGTTTACTGCGACAACTCCTAGCGAACCCAATGCTAATGCGCCAAGCAATAATTGTGACGGATTAACCGGAGAACTGGCTTTTGATTTTGGGTTTTTATTTTTGGTTTGAGCTGGTTCACTTTTCTGTTCTTCAAGTTTTTGTAAATTTTTTAGGTGAATTTCTCTAAGACCAAGCCCATATTCATTGGATTTGTCTTTATCAAGCTTGTTATTTGGTAAAGGCAAATAGTTGTTATTGTTAGAATCCTTATAACCAATTTTTCCATCTTCTAAAATTTTCCAATCTTCGCGCGACAAAGCCAAAAGAGCCTCGGTTGCAAAAGCGCCGGAATGGTTGTTGGTTGCTTGTTTTTTTGGCCCTAAGTTTGGGTCAAGTTTAACTTCGGTATCTTGAATTTGAGTAGTGCTAATTAAAATTTGTTCAGGTTCGATTTCTAAACATTCTTTTAAAACTTCGACAATATGATTTGGAATAGAGCTTTTTTTAATAAGCGAAGGTTGCTTGATTGGCTTTTCAATTGGCTTAGTTGGAGTTGGAAAAAAATAATTGTAAGCGCTTTGAAAAATTGTTGGCTCTGCGATTTGCGCTTTTTCTAAAGATTCTTTTGAAGTTTTGAATGCGCGAACGCCAATTGGATCAACATAAGAAGTTTTGAAAGATGCAATGCCATTTTCATCGACAATTCTTTTTATGTGTAACGCCGTAAAATGACCTTCTCCTGTTTGAATTGGAATTACTAACTGTTCGATTGGATTATCTTTTTTTGCAGATTTTGAAAATTGTTTTAAGTCCAAAATGTCATCACTAAAAATATTACCAACGAGATCTTTTTTTTGGCTTTCTTTAAAAGCATTTAGAATGTTTTCGAACTTTTGCTTGGTGGCTTGTTGGTTTTTGGTAAATTCAATTGGCATGGCAATTGCGTTTTTGGGCAATTTTGCTGCCAATAATAAGTCTATTTCATCGTTGGCGTAGTTTTGTTGGTTGGTAATTCTTTTTTTAACTTCAGAAAAATTGAACGCTAAATTGCTAGAATTTTTAGACATAAATTTTGGTTAAGTTTAGTTATTTTTTGTTTTAAAAATTGTAGAAAGCGCCGAGTTTTACGGTGTTTAGGCGGCCTTTATAGTTGGATTGGGCGCCAAAATCATTTAAAGGAATGTTGAGATTTGTTTTTAAGTTAAGGCTTTGGGTTTGCAGCTCAAAATTAAATGAAATATTTTTGTTGTAAGAAGTTTTAACGCCAATCCCATAAACATAAGAGCCTGTGGTGGATTTTTCTATGCCGATCTGACTAGTTCCGTCACCGACAGGTATTCCATTTTTTGTTTGATATTTAGTCCAAGAATATCCAACCGTAACATAAGGAGAGATAAATTTGTTAAAGTCATATCCAACATCAGCAACAAAACCATAGCGATTTTTTATATCGACTCGAACGAGGGGAGAAAGAATTTCGCCATAGGCTTTTTTCGATCCATCAACAGATGTATTCAACTTTTCATAAAAGAAACCGGGCGCAATAAAAAAATCTTCAAAATTTAGAGCATATTTATAGCCAACGCCAATGCCCGCGCCATTTCCTGAGGATGATGGTTTTATAGTTTCTTTTGATGTGTAAAATGTAGTATATTCTTCGTGGTAATTAAGTTCGTTTAAAATTCCGCTAACTCCCAAATAATGACCTTGGGTTTTAATTTCTGATGCGCTGATTTTTTTTAACAAAGCTGTTTGTTTTTCATCGGCTGTTTTTGATGCTTCTGGTTGTTTTTGGCTGGCAAAAATTTTATTTTTGGCAATTTTTTTTCTCGGTTTTCTTTTATAAAAAGATGAATTGCCGGAACCAGTAACATAATCATGTTTTGTTTTTTTGGACTTGGTTTTTTTGGACTTGGTTTTTTTGGACTTGGTTTTTTTAGACTTGGTTTTTTTGGACTTGGTTTTTTTAGACTCGGTTTTTTTGGACTCGGTTTCTTTGGGTAAGAAATCTGCTTTTGCTGAGTTTTTTGGCTGACTATTTACCGAATTTTCTAGGCTGACTTCGACTTTATTTTCAATTCTTTTTTGAAAATTTTGTACTAAATTTTGACTTAAAACAAAAACAAAAATAACCGCAGCAAGTGCCGCTGTAATTGATTTAAAAATTATTTTTTTCACTCAAGTAATAAATTAAAGTATTATTTTTTTTCTCTAAAAAATTTACTTTTTTCTAAAATACAAGCTGTTTCTAGCAAACTTAAATGATGGATGGAGTTTTTAGCAAAAATGAGAACTTCTACCCCTCAAATTGAAAGTGTTATTATGAATACAGGCTCTAGTAAATACATCAAAAGTCGTTGCCAGATGCCATTTTTGAAAGCAGATTTTTCTGCTGATTTTGAGCAGATAAATTCTTTTTAACCACAACCTCATTACTCGACGAACCCTTTTGGAATCAACCCCAAGAGCAATAGCGGTGGTGGTGCGCTGGTAATGACGGTTTATATTTATCCAGCTTTTTTCGCTTAATATAACAAAGCATCAATTGTGGCGGTAATTTTAATTCGGTTAGTTGGAACAATAACGTAACGCCAAGGTTTGGCAATTTCAAATTTGCCAATATTTTGACTTATTAATTCACAAAATTTTTCTGCCGTTTGTTTTTTTGCCAAAACATTTAAATCGCGCATTTCATTTTCTGGTTTCACTTCCACCAAAATAATTTCATTCGCCAATTCAACGACAAAATCGGGTTCGTAATTAGAGAAAATATTTTCTGATTCTTTTTTGTAAAATAAGCCTTCAAACTGCTTTGGCGCTGGTTTCATCCAACATTTAACCGCCTTATCATTTTCTAAAAGATAAGCAAATCTAGCTTCGTCAGAAGAATCAAAACGATATTTTTCGTGACAGGCTTTTTTAAAATTTTGGTAAATAAATTTGGCGTTAAAACTATCGAATTGCGATTGCAAAGAAACGCAATTTTCAGCAATTGTCGTGATATTATGGGTGATTTTATCCCTTAAGACACAATAGATGTCACCCTGAGCTTGTCGAAGGTCACCCCGAGCTTGTCGAAGGTCACCCTGAGCTTGTCGAAGGTCACCCTGAGCTTGTCGAAGGTCACCCTGAGCTTGTCGAAGGGTGATTTAAGGCTTCGATCTTAAAATCACCCTTCGACAAACTCAGGGTGACATCGAGTTTTTTTGTGAATCAAGGGATAATTAACGAGTTAATGATTAAAAAAATTTTTCAAGTAACCTTAATTAATTGATAATTCATTTATTGCTTGTTGCAATCTTTCTCCACTTGGATTTGTTGCTTCTGAATAAGGAATTAGCGCCACTTTTAAAGCTGGAGCGTATGGATTATAAACTAGCTGTTTTTCTGGATCAAAAACTTTATCCAAAGTAATTCTCGGCGCTTGTAATTGATTTAATCCCTCAATTTGACCTTGGTGATTTACCGAAACTTTTTGTCTATAAAGTTCGACAAGTTCTTCCTTGGTTTTTGAGTCAATAAATTGCCCGATTTTTTGGCTAACGCGTGGCAAAAATTCTTCGGCTACAAAATCAATTCCGGACAAATAAATATTTTGCGCTTCATCAAATTTGGCAAAATGCGTATTGTTTCCAACCAGTCGCAACTCAACAACCGCAACCTTGTCATTAATAAATGAAAGTCGCAGCGGTGAATTTTTTGCTGCCAGAATTTTGTGATTTAAAAAAGCCGGAAAATCAGGATTTACTTTACGAAAATCAGTATTTTCCAATTGTTTAGCAACCACTTTATTGCGATCAAGCGAAGTATTTACTTTGTCTTGACGAAGTACGCCTGCAACTTCTCCAAGTTCAGCAACCGCTTCCTCCATTAATTGCAAAAACTGACGACCTAAAGCGTTAAATTCAATTTCAACTTCGCCGTTTTCTTTGGTGATTATTTTAGGCAACAAAATATTTTCTTTTTCGCCGCTTTCAGTTTTAATCGTAAAAGCAGAATTAACTTGAACGTTAGCATCGTCAAGTGAAGCGCCGCTTTGATTAGCAAGTAAACGCATTTTCTCGAAAACACTGTTTTTTTCTTGCAGAATTTCCGAAACATCATGCGGTCCAACTGCAATTTCATGGGCTTGAATCATGTCGAGCAGCTTTTCATGAAAACGGTTTTCCTTAATTAAATTCCAAGTATTTCTAAAATTTTCTTCACGGCTTTTTGAAGGATCATAAATATCATCCATTTCAACTTTGTGTAAAATTGCAAAATCTTCTAAAAAGAAAAGTTTGTAAAAAAACGATTCGGCTTCAGTAAAATTGGCGACCAATCGTTCAATTTCTTGAACTTCCCCATCATGATCCCTAAGAATTTCTGGAGTGTTTTTATAAAGTTCATCAGTTTGTTTTTTAATATTTTCAACAATTGGTTTAAAATCTGCGCGTCCAATTCCCCCTTCTTTTGGCGTTGCAGATATAATTGGCGTCATGTCGTGAATTTCTGGCAATGTTGGTTCAAAGCCATATTTTGTTTGCATTTTGCGTCGGGCATTAATGTCGGAGAGAATTTTTTTGATGGCGATATTTTTTTCAGTTTCACTTTTGGGAGCATATTTTTTTTCGAGTGAATTAAGCAAAAACTCGCTTTCCAAACCAACCGTCATTTCAACGCCTTTATCTTTTAAGGTAGAACTAAATTCTGATAAATCAGGAATTTTGACATCTCTTTTAGCTGCAAATTTTGTTGCGCTTGGTTCAAACATTTCCAATGTTTTGGCGAATGAATTTTTATCAAGCAAAATTTGAGATGTTTGAGTTAAATTTAACGCGTAACTGGTCATTTGATTAAGTAACGCGTGGTTTTCGAGATCATCTTTAGGAATTACGGCGGAATATTTTTCTAACTCAAAATTGCGGTTTATCTCGCTTAAAAGTGATAAAAATTCTGCGGAATTTTCGGTGCTTTGAAGTGCTTGAGTTTGATCAATAACTTCTACTTTTTTTGGTTCGTCAACGCTGTTATCGCGAGCGATTTTAAGAAAAGATCCGTAATTAAACATTACTCGGTTGTGGGCGTGAATATACTTATCTTCATATTGCAAAAGTTGAGATTGCTCTTCTTGGCTTAATTTTTCACCTCGTTCTTGAGTTTCTTCTATTCTCGCTAGCAATTGCGGCGCGATATCGGATTTATTCATTTCCCTGATATTTACGCCGTAAATACGTTCATATTCATTGCCAAAATCTTCAAGCTCATGACGAGAATTTTCGTTTTGCGCAATTGCATCCAAATAGCTATTTAGCTGAATGAAAGGCAGAATCAGGTTTATTTTTTGTTTTTTATTTGAGTCGCTAAGAGCGCTCCATTTTTGATAAGTTTCGCGTAGGTGATTTTGTAATAAATTTAGCTGTGTCATAAAATTTTAATTTAACTTGTATAAAAAAACGTGAGGCAGAGTTCTGAATTGAATATATGTAGCGTTAGCTACAACAGCTATTTAGCGAGGAATGAAAAGAAAGGGGAGAATATAAGAGTTGTAGTCTTTGCTGGTTAACAAAGATACTCCGATTTGGTGTTAGTAACTTTTTTCGCTGCTGAATCCATGATTAAAGAATTCACGAAAATTTTGCCGCTGTGGCATTTTTTGATACCAGAAAGCATGTAACCGTCAGTCACGCCAGCGCAGGCGAAAATTACATCGCCGCGAGCCATTTCTTCAGCTGTATATTTTTTATTTAAATCAGCGATGCCCATTTTTTTGGCGCGTTCAATTTGTTTTTGATTATCGCCAAAAATTAAGCGACCCATCATTTGGCCGCCAATGACGCGAAGTCCAGCTGCGGCAAGAACTCCTTCCGGCGCGCCACCTGTGCCCATGTAAACATCAACGCAAGTGCTTTGGCTGGTGCAGGCGATAACGCCAGCAACGTCGCCGTCACCAATTAAGCGAATTCTGGCGCCTGCTTCGCGAACTTTGGCGATTAATTCATTGTGACGCGTGCGCTCAAGAATCATCACGGTTAAATCAGAAATAGCGCATTTTTTAGCTTTGGCAATATTGGCTAAATTTGTTTGGGGAGAATTATCTAAATCAATCACGCCTTCAGGAAGGCCAGCGCCGACCGCAATTTTTTCCATGTAAACATCGGGAGCGTGCAAAAATCCGCCTTTTTTGGCAAAAGCAATTACAGCCAAAGAAGATTCACCAGCATTGGCGCAAATGGTTGTTCCCTCCAAAGGATCAAGCGCAATATCAACTTCAATTCCACCCCCAGAATTTTTTTGTAATCCAACCTTTTCACCAATGTAAAGCATTGGCGCTTCATCACGTTCGCCTTCGCCAATAACAATGGTTCCGGCAATATTCATTAAGTTTAAATTTTCGCGCATTGACTCAACTGCCGCGTGATCGGCGGCCATGTTGTCGCCTTTACCAATCCAGCGATAGCAAGCGATTGCGGCTTTTTCAACAACTTCAATAATTTGTGATGTAAGTGGAGTAAGAGAATTCATGAGGATATTTTTTTACAGCAATAAAAAAGGCGAGCCTTTTTTTTAAGGCCCGCCTTGAGCTTTTAAGAGCTTAGCTTGAAAGCTTTTGCTCTTTAAATTCTACGTGTTTGCGAACTACAGGATCGTATTTAGAAAATACCATTTTTTCCTGTTTTTGTTTTGGGTTGCGACGTGCTAGATAGAAAAATCCAGTGCCTGCGGTGCTAACCAGCTTGAACAAAATAGAATTTCTTTTCGATTTGGAAGCTTTAGGTTTTCCAGCCATAAATTACCTGTATTGTATAGGGAGTTAAAAAAGAGTGCGGCAAAATATTTTTTGGGATTGGGAAGTCAAGGAGAAATTGTTGAGCGGAGATTGTTGAAAGTATGAACAGATCCTAAAAACAATTTCAGAATCTATGCGCACTCAAAACGCGCTAAACATTCGCCAATTTTTTCTCGCCCTTGAATCCAGCGGCAACACCAGTTCTTGAAACTGATTCTAAGCCGTAATCCGCAAGTTTATTCAAAAGTTCGTCAATTGTTTCTGCGGTTCCTATCACTTCAAAAACAATCGAATCGCCAGCAATATCAACCACGCTGCTGCGATATTTATCAACAATTTGCATTGCGGTTTCGCGTTTTTGTTCGTTGGCAATAATTTGCACCAAAGCCAATTCGCGCTCGATATAACCTTGTTCGCGGGTTAATTCGGCAGCAGTGTGAACTGGAACAATTCTTTTTAAAAGTTTGCAAATCAGATCAACAGTTTTGGCGGTTCCAAAAGTTGTGATTGTAATGCGCGAAAGTTTTTTATCTAAACTTGTTGGCGCTACGTTTAATGATTCAATATTATAGCCGCGTGCTGAAAAAAGTTCGACAATGCGCGCCAAAGCGCCGAATTCATTATCAACTAAAACTGCAATTACATGTTTTTTAACTAAGGTCACAAAATGAGAATTTGATTGTAGAAGAGAGGCTCTAATTTGAAAAACTCGAGATAATCTATCAAGAGTTTTCTAAACCGCATTTAAATCTTTTTGTACATACAATTTCGCCTGCGAACCAAGCAAAATCTCATTATGTGCAGCGCCCGCCGGAATCATTGGGAAAACATTTTCAGCTTTTTCAATAACGCAATTAAATAAAACCGGGCCTTTATGGTTAATCATTTCTTTAAATTTTTGATCAAGATTAGCTGGATCGGAACATTCCATTCCCTTGATACCAAAGCTTTCAGCGAGCATCACAAAATCAGGAAGTGATTCCATGTAAGACTGGCTTTCGCGTTTTTGATAAATCAATTCCTGCCATTGGCGAACCATGCCCATGTAGCGATTGTTCAAGATAATAATTTTTACCGGAAGATTATATTGCTTGATGGTCGCAAGTTCTTGCATATTCATCATGAAAGAAGCGTCGCCGCTAATGCACATAACCAAAGCTTCGGGATTAGCAATTTGCGCGCCCAAAGCTGCGGGAACGCCGTAGCCCATGGTTCCAAGGCCGCCAGAAGTTAGCCATTTTTTTGGATGGTCAAAAGTCAAATATTGCGCCGCCCACATTTGATGTTGACCAACGTCAGTTGAAATGAAAGGCGCTTGTGTTTTTGTAAGTTCATTCAAACTCTGCAAAGCGAAACCGGGTTTGATGGTTTTGTCACTTTTTTCGTAAGATAAAGAGTCAATATCCTGCCATTTTTTAATTTGATCCCACCACTTTGAAATTTCTTTTTTGCGGTTTTTAAGTCCACGGCGATTCCATTCATTTAACAGCGCTTCAATGACAGAGGCAGCGTCTCCAACGATTGGAACATCAACGTGAATAATTTTATCAATTGAACAGTCATCAACATCAACGTGAATTTTTTTCGAGTCTGGTGAAAAACCAGAAACGCGGCCGGTAACGCGATCATCAAAGCGCGCGCCGATATTTAACATCACGTCGCAATCATGCATCGCCATATTGGCTTCGTAAGTTCCGTGCATTCCAAGCATGCCGATAAAATGTGGGTCGGAAGCTGGAAATCCGCCAAGTCCCATCAAGGTGTTGGTGATTGGAAATCCTGTTTCGCGCACGAATTTTGTTAATAATTCGCTGGCTTTATCTCCTGAATTTATAATGCCGCCGCCTGTGTAAAATATTGGGCGCGCGGCATTTTCTAAAAGATCAATTGCCGCCGAAATTTCATCGTGATTAATTTGGATTTTGCGTTTTTCAATTTGGTAAGAAGGGCGATTAATTTCAGTTTTTCCGTTGTAAATTCCGTGGTTATTTTGCACGTCTTTTGGAATATCGATTAGAACTGGGCCAGGGCGACCTGAACGTGCGATGTGAAAGGCTTCGTGAATGATATAACCTAAATCATTCACATCTTTAACGAGATAATTATGTTTGGTACAAGAGCGCGTCAAGCCAGTAATATCAGCTTCTTGAAATCCATCAGTTCCGATTACGGAAGTTGCAACTTGTCCAGAAATGCAAACTAAAGGAATGGAATCGAGATAAGCGTCTGTAAGTCCAGTAATAGCATTGGTTGCGCCGGGGCCAGAAGTAACTGTAATTACGCCAACTTTTCCTGTTGAGCGCGCATAACCTTCAGCGGCATGAGCCGCCGCTTGTTCATGACGCGTTAAAATGTGATGCAATTTATTTTGCGTAAAAAGCGCATCATAAAAAGGCAAAATCGCGCCGCCGGGATAGCCAAATATTATATCAACGCCTTCGTTGACAAAAGCTTTAAGAATTATTTCAGCGCCAGAAAATCTATTTTCACTCATTTTGTTGGAAGTTTTTTTGATCTCAAAGGAAGAGATTGGCGATTAAAAAGGGTGGGTGATTTGAATCAAGGAAATTGTTTTTTTAACATCGCAAAACCCCCCAACCCCCCTTAACAGGGGGGCTTTATCCGAGTTCGATTTTAAAGCCACCCTGTTAAGGGGGGCTTTATCCGAGTTCGATTTTAAAGCCCCCCCTTATCCGAGTTCGATTTTAAAGCCCCCCTGTTAAGGGGGGTTGGGGGGTTTTGCGATGTTAAAAAACTCACAAGTTGATTTTTCCAACAAAGAAAAATAGCTTTCCGCAATTCTAAATTTCTTAGAAAAACTTGATTTACGCGACAGCGCCAAAATTCACTCATCCCCAACCAAATCATAAAGAATATGACTTCCAAAACAATTATCGGCATTGAAAAAATTCTAAAATCTTTGCCGCATCGTTATCCATTTTTATTGGTTGATAAAATTATCAAACTTGAGCCTGAAAAAAAGATTATTGCTGTAAAAAACGTGACATTTAACGAGCCACATTTCTTGGGACATTTCCCCGACCATCCAATTATGCCGGGTGTTTTAATCATCGAAGCCATGGCGCAAGCTGGTGCTTTAATGGTAACTGCGGCACCTAATTTTAATCCGGAAGATAAGTTGGTTTATTTCATGTCAATTGACGGCGCAAAATTTAGAAAACCGGTAATTCCGGGTGACGTTTTAGAACTTCATGTCGAAGCCGTTCATAATCGCGGTGCGGTTTGGAAGCTTTCAGCCGTAGGAATGGTTGATGGTCAAAAAGTGGCAGAAGCTCAACTTGCAGCAATGATTGTCGATAAGAAAAAACAATAATTATGACTAAAAAAATTCACCCAACAGCTATAGTCAGCGAAAAAGCGCAGCTTGGCGAAAATGTAGAAATCGGCGCTTATTCAATTATCGGCGATGATGTCAAAATTGGCGACAATACAATCATCAAATCGCACGTGGTAATTGAAGGCGACACTCAAATTGGCAAAGATAATGTGATCTTTCCTTTTGCCTCAATTGGTTTGGCGCCGCAAGATCTGAAATTCAAAAATGAAAAATCAAAAGTTGTAATTGGCGATAATAATCGCATTCGCGAGCATGTTACAATTCATCTCGGAACCAAAGATGGCGCGATGGTTACAACAATTGGCAATAATTGTTTATTGATGGTTGGCGTTCACGTTGCCCATGATTGCGTAGTTGGTGATAATGTGATTCTAGCCAATAACGCCACGCTTGCGGGACATGTTGAAGTTGGTGATCACGTTGTAATTGGCGGTCTTTCTGCGGTTCATCAATTTGCCAGAATCGGCGCTGGCGCTATGATTGGCGGCATGTCAGGTGTTGAAAATGACGTTATTCCAAACGGTTTGGTAATGGGCGAACGCGCTTCTTTGGCGGGTTTAAATTTAGTCGGCATGAAGCGCCGCGGCGTTGCCCGCGACGATATTCACGCTTTGCGCAATTTCTTCAAAAAAGTTTTTGCTGAATCAGAAGGCGGTTTTATTGCCCGCGTTGGCGAAGTGGCAAAAGAGTTTGAAAGCCACGCAGTTCAAGAAGTTGCAGCTTTTGTTAAAACCGAATCGACCCGTTCTTTTTGCCAGCCAAAAGTTGGTACAATTCCAAGTAATGAATAATGCGTGAACTTTGCCTCGATATTGAAACTACAGGATTAGATCCCAGAAATGGTGATAAAATTGTTGAAATTGCCTGCGTTGAATTAATCAATCGCGCTAAAACTGGAAATTATTTTCACACTTACGTAAATCCTAGGCGCGAGATGCCGCAAGAGGCGTTTCGTATTCACGGAATTTCTGGTGAATTTTTGCAAGATAAGCCAATTTTTGAGCATATTGTTCACAAGTTTTTGGATTTTGTTAAAGATGCTAAAATCATTATTCACAACGCCGCTTTCGATACTAAATTTTTAAATCACGAACTGCGCGGATTGGGAATGGAAGTTTTGAACATGGAAAATGTTATCGATTCTTTGACAATTGCCCGCAATAAATTTCCCGGATCTCCCGCTTCGCTCGATGCTTTATGTAAAAGATTTAACATTGATTTATCGCGCCGAACCAAACATGGAGCGCTTTTAGATACTGAACTTTTATGTGATGTTTACCTCGAATTAATGGGTGGCGCACAAAGTGGATTGGCTTTTGATCATGCTAAAAAAGAAGCGGAAAATATCAGCAAGGTCGAAGAAAAAATTGTGGTTTCGCAAGTTAGAAAAAACTTGCCGAAGCGTGATTTTTCTCTTTCTATAGCTGATTTAGAAGCGCATAAAGAATTTGTTTTAAAGAATTTTAAGGCGAATAATTGGTATAACGAAGAAAATAATTAACATCGCAAAACCCCCCAACCCCCCTTAACAGGGGGGCTTTAAGTCCGAATTCAGTCTTAAAAGACCCCCTGTTAAGGGGGGTTGGGGGGTTTTGTGATGTTAAAATAAATTAAGATCTTTCTTAAAGAACCTCTAAAAAACCACACCAAACCCAAAACCCGAAATGCAAAAACTCACCGCATTTTTTTACAATATTTTCGCGCAAGAAAAAGATAATCTTTGGCTTTGGATGCCAGTATTATTCGGCTTTGGCGCGGCTTTTTATTTTCTTTTTGAAGAAAGTTTTTTAGAAAAATTTTCCCTTCTCATTGTTTTATTTTTCATCTCTTCATTTTTAGCTTTTCTTAATCGCAATTCGCTTCGCTTCCTTGTTTTTCTAGGATGCGCCTTATTTTTACTGGGCGCATTTTACTCTAATTTTTATCAAAAAACCGTTCTTAATCACACCAAAATTAGCGGAAAAATTTATGTAGATGGAATTGGCAAAGTTGAATCGATAAGAAAATTCTACAATCCAAAAAATGGAGTTGAAGGCTCTAATTTAGTGATTTCAGAGCCAGTTTTGTATAAATCAAAATTTGCTGAAAAAAAGAAAAAAGTTAAAAAGCCGCGTCAGAAAAAAATTTCCAAGAAAATTCAGAAAGATACAAAAAATGTTGAAGAAGGTGATACAATTTTAATTAAGCCAGAAAAGAAAAAGCGGCGCAGAAGAAAATCTGATGAAGTTGAAGTAAGTAGGTTGCTTAAGTTTGAAGCTTCGTTTGCTGAAAATATTTTGGTTAAAAAAACCGTTGATAAAAAGCCCAAAAAGAAAGCGCCGCACAAAAAAAAGAAAACCAGTGAAAAAACAATTTTAAAAAATTTTGTAAATCTCAAAAACTATCAAGAAATTGATCGTGAATTTCTTGATTATTCTAAAAATTACCAAGTTGTTAACTGGCAAGAAATCGAAGGGCGCGAACGCTTTCCAAACCCGCCACGAAAAATTTCAATTAACCTGATTAAAAATTTCGATAATATTTCGGTAAATGACATAATCGCAGTTCGCATAATGTTGCGGCCTGCAAAAGCGCGCGAATTTCCCGATGATTTTGATTTTTCTCTCGATGCTAAATTTAAAAAAATCGGCGCTTACGGTTTTGCAATTGGCGAAGCGAGAATTTTAAAAAAAGCTGAAATATCAAGTTTAGAGCAATGGTTTCTCGATTTGCGTGAAAATGTTCGCAGCAAAATAGAAAATAGTCTTGAAGGCGATGTTAGCGCCATTGCTTTGGCGTTTTTGATTGGAGATCAAAATCGCATTTCCAAAAACCTGATGAGCGATATCCGCAATTCTGGTTTGGCGCATTTACTTTCAATTTCTGGGTTTCATTTAGCGCTCGCCAGCGCGATTTTTTTTGTATCAACGCGTTTTATTTTATCACGCAGCGCTTTTTTAATTTTAAATTTTGATATTAAAAAAGCGGCAGCGATTGCGGCCATTTTTGGCACTTATTTTTATTTAAAAATCGCCGCTTCGCCAATGCCAGCGCAGCGCGCTTTTATTATGGTTTTGCTGGTTTTAATTGCGCTTTTTGTGGGGCAAAAAATTAATTCCAAACGGGCAATAATGACTGCGGTTTTAGCGCTGATTTTATATAATCCTCTTGCTGTTTTTAATATCAGTTTTCAGCTTTCTTTCGCTGCTATTTTGGTGTTGGGAAGTTTTTATGAAGTGATGCCGCGGTTACGTTTTGATAATTTATTTTTGAAAGCAGTTTGCTATTTCATCGAAATTATTTTGGTTTCCATAATCATTCAAATCGCCACCACGCCGTTTTTGATGCATTCTTTCCAAACCGTTTCTCTGCTTGGTTTTATCGCAAATATTTTAGCAATTCCTCTCACCAGTTTTTTTGTGATGCCGCTAGGTTTTTTAGCTTTGTTTTTAATGCCGTTAAATCTCGAAAAATATGCGCTGATTTTAATGGGAAAAGGAATTTTGCTGATTGAAAAAATCGCGGTTTTTGTGGCCGAAATGAATTATTCAAATCTTATTAGCCCGCAATTATCAGGCTTTGGTTTGGTCATCGCAATTCTTGGATTATTATTGATTTGCTTGAGTTCAAGTCGTTTGCGCTGGTTTGGGGCTTTGATTTTTAGTCTTTCATTTTTGACTCTGATTTTTGATAAAAAACCTGACATTTTATTTGATGGCGGTCAAAAGTTTTTTGCTGTTTACGATCAAAAAAATGGGTTAATTTTTTCAAAAAATTTAAAGCCTTCAAAAGAACGGGAAATATGGATGAAAAAAATGGACGAACTTGATTTTAAATCAGTTGCAACAAAGCGGATTCTAAAACAAGTTCAGGATGACGGAATTCTTGGGAAGAATTTCCCGCATCGTCATCCTGAAATAGTTTCAGGATCTTTCACTTGCGACGAAGCCAAATGTTTAATAACTAAATCTCAAAAAATTTTAGTGCTTTTAAAGCGAAATAAAATTTCTGAAATCTGCAAAAATGATTTTGATGCAATAGTGAATCTAACCTCTAAATACCTTCTTCCGCCTTGTATTGCGGCAGAGAAAATAAAAATAGATAATTTTGATTTTTACCAAAAAGGTGGGCAGTTTTTTTATTTTGAGGAAGGAAAAATTCGCATTAAAACTACTTCTTAAAAACCAAAAATTTTATACCTAAAAAATTCACGCAAGTAGTAATTACAATTGCCAATAGATTGGCGATTTCGGGAATAAGTCCAAAAAATTCTACGAAAATTCGCAGTAAAATACTTCCCAAAACAAGAGATCCTAAATAAAAAGAAATATATTTTGTGAAATGCTTCGAGCCTTTTGAATCAAAGGTCCAGCGTTGGTTGCAATAATAGCTAAAACCGATGCTGGAAATAAATCCGGCGACGTTAGCAACTAAATAATGCAGACTAAAAATATGCAGAAAAATTAGAAAAGTTGAATAGCTGATAATAGTTGAAAAACAGCCAACTAAAAGAAAACGAATTGCCTGTTTGGAAATATGATGACGATGAAGTAATTTTATTATCTCAAGAGCAATCTTCATCATTTACGGGAAGTAGTCGCGCCGAAGACTCAGCGAAAGCGGATGGTGACCCCTACGGAATTCGAATCCGTATTACCACCGTGAAAGGGTGGTGTCCTAACCGTTAGACGAAGGGGCCAGTAGGAGACTTAAATTTAAAGAGCCGCGCACGTTACGAATCGATTTCGAAAATGCAACGGGGATTTTCTTTTTTTTAAAAATAACTAATTTTCTCAATAAAGGCGCTGTTGCGTAAATCAAATTTCTTAGAAAAATTTGATTTACGACAGGGCCATAAAAACAGCTAACAATTTTCGTCATTAGCTGTTTTTACAATCTTTACTGACAAGCCAAACATTCATCATATTTGCTTTCTTCAGTAACTTCTTCTTTTGCTGCTAAAGCAGGTGAAATTTCTTTTTTCAAAAGTTCGTGTTGCTCTTGTTTATTTGAAACTTTATCGGCGCGTTGAATTGATGTTGAGCGGCAATAATAAAGACTTTTTAAACCTTTCTGCCACGCTCTGAAATGAATATCATGAAGATATTTTTTTGACACATCGCCCGGAACAAAAACATTTAAACTTTGTGCTTGGCAAATGTAATCTTGACGTTCAGCTGATAAATCAATCATCCATCTTTGGTCAATTTCTTGTGCGGTTTTGAAAACTAATTTTTCATGCTCGTCCAAGAAATCTAAATGTTGCACCGAACCTTCATTGATGGTGATTGAAGACCATACATCTTCGGTGTTTTTACCTTTTGATTCCAATAATTTTACCAGATTTTTATTTCTGACATTGAAAGAGCCGGTAAGAGTTTTTTGGGTGAAAGAATTAGCTGCAAAAGGCTCAATTCCGGGTGAAGAATTATTAGCAATAATTGAAATTGAAGCAGTTGGAGCGATTGCAAGTTTGTTAGAAAATCTTTCTTCCACGCCAACTTCTGCTGCGTCCGGACAAGCGCCTCTTTCTTTAGCCAAAACTTTTGAAGCGCGATCAACGCTTTGTTTTATATATTGGAAAATTTTCTTGTTCCAAACTTTGCTCATCGCTGATTCTAGTGGAACATTTTTGCTTTGTAAAAAGGAGTGAAATCCCATTACGCCAAGTCCGACAGAGCGTTCGCGCATTGCTGAATATTTGGCTTTTGACATTGTATCAGGAGCTTTTTGGATGAAATCTTCCAAAACATTATCCAAAAAACGCATAATATCTTCGATGATTTCGGGATTGTCTTTCCATTCATCATAAAATTCTAAATTCAATGAAGACAGGCAACATACGGCGGTGCGGTCATTTCCTAAATGGTCAATTCCAGTTGGAAGTGTAATTTCGCTGCAAAGATTCGAAGTTTTAACCAATAAATTTAATTTTTTATGATGTTCTGGAATGGCGCGATTTACGGCGTCAATGAATAAAATATAAGGTTCGCCAGTTTCAACGCGCGCCATTAAAAGTTTAATCCATAAAGTGCGAGCTTTGATTGTTTCAAGAGCTTTGCCGCTGTGCGGACTTCTTAATTCAAAGTCGCCATCTTTTTCAACGGCGCGCATGAATTCATCAGTTACGGCGATGCCGTGATGCAGGTTTAATGAACGACGATTTGGATCGCCGCCGGTTGGTCTTCTAATGTCAATAAATTCTTCAATTTCTGGATGGTGAATTGGCAAATAAACTGCTGCCGAACCACGACGCAAGCTGCCTTGTGAAATTGCCAAAGTTTGCGAATCCATAACTTTAATAAATGGAACAATGCCGGAAGTTTTGCCATTTCCACGCACAGTTTCGCCAATTGAACGCAAATTTCCCCAATAGCTGCCAATGCCGCCGCCTTTAGAAGCGAGCCAAACATTTTCATTCCATAAGGTAACAATGCCTTCCAAAGAATCGGTTGATTCGTTTAAAAAACATGAAATTGGCAAGCCGCGATCAGTTCCGCCATTGCTTAAAATTGGTGTTGCCGGCATGAACCAAAGATTGGAAATGTAATTGTAAAGACGAGTCGCGTGAGCTTGATTGTCGGCGTAATAAGTGGCAACGCGGGCGAATAAATCTTGATAAGATTCATTCGGTAATAAGTAGCGATCTTTTAAAACCGCTTTGCCGAAATTGCTTAATTTATCATCATTTTTAATGTCGGTTTTTACGGTAAATTCTTTTTTTGGATTTATCGATTTGGCTGATATTTTTGTTGTTTTGGTAACTGATCTTTTAGACATGAATTGAAGTGATTATAGATTTATTGAAGAACTTTGTTTTAAACTACATCTAGTGGTTTTTTGTTATAAACCACACTACATATTGTTTTTTGCGAGTTTTATTTTTACAAAAATTAATTGTCTAGCAAGAAGTTTTTGGAGAATTATTTTTTGCAAAAACAGCGTTTTTCTGCACCAATTTGAATGAGAGTTTTTTTAGAAATTTTCTAAGATTTCACATCAACTTGTAATAGTTCAGCAATTCCCTTGGCTTTGTTAAAAGTTTCTTCAAGTTCAGCTTTTGGATCAGAGTCAAAAGTTATTGCGCCACCAACCTGAAATTCGAATTTATTTTCTTGCAAAATTAAAGTGCGAATTACGACCGAAGAATTTATTTCATTTTTTGAAAATAAGCCAATCGATCCACTATAAATTCCGCGATTTAATTTTTCTTTTTTAGCTGCAATTTCCATCGCTTTTATTTTTGGCGCGCCAGTCATCGATCCTGCTGGGAAGCAGGATTTTATCGCATCAAATGCCGATAAATTTTGGGCGATTTTTCCATGAATTTCTGAAGACATGTGATGAATATTTTGATAAGATATTATCTCAAAAAGTTTTTTTACCACAACGCTTCCAGCCTCGCAGATTCTAGCTAAATCATTTCTGACTAAATCGACAATCATCAAATTTTCAGCGCGTTCTTTGAGGCTTTTTTTTAGGTTTAATTTATTTTTTTCATCTTGTTTTAAATCTTTGTCGCGCGGCGCAGTTCCTTTGATTGGTCGTGATAGAATTTGATTGTTTTTGGCTTTTAAAAATAATTCTGGGCTCGAAGAAATGATATAATTTTCATCGATTTTTAAAAATGCTGAATAATTGGCGGGGCTTAATTCTGTAAGTCTGGTGAAGAGCTGAAAATTGCTTTGATGATTTTGTTTTTGTTGGAATTCGCCAAAAAATTTTCTGGTTAAATTGGTTTGATAAAAATCTCCGGCGGCGATTTGGTTTTTAATATCCAAAATTGCATCGAGATAAGATTTGTTAGTAAAATTTGACGACCAGTTTTTTATTGCGACATTGCTTTTTTCTAAGGATGGCGACCATTTTAACACTTGTTCTAAATTATTTTTATCATCAAAAATTGCCGTTAACTTTTTTTTATCGTGATCAAATTTCAGGATTAAAGCAAAATTTATCAAATAAATTTTTGGTAAATCAATTATCGATTTTTTAGTTTTTGGTAATTTTTCGAAATCTTGTCCAAGCTCGTAACTTAAATAGCCGAACCATTTTTTATTAGCGCTTTTGATGATTTTTTCTGCTTCTAAAAAATCATTTCCGACAATTTTTTCTTTTTCAAAAAGCGCAATTATCGAAACAGATTTTTTAATTTTTTCACTCAATCCCGAGTAAAGAAAAACCCAATTTTTATCGTAATTACCAGAAATTTTTTGTGCAAATTCCAGCGGCTCCTGCCATTTAATCTCTAGCTTTGGCATGATTTTTTAACATCCTCCACAAGCAGTTTTTGTAAATTTTTTCCGAAATTATTTTCTAATTTGCGACCCATAAATTCATCAACCGATAATAGTAAAAAAGATGAATTAGTAAGAAAAATTTCATCGGCATTTTTTAATGCTGAAATTCGTGATGATTTTTCCAAAATTTTAATTGGAGAAATTTTTAATAATTTTTTGCGAATGGTTCCGCGCAACATTTTGCATGATTTTGATGGAGTAAAAATTCGACCATTTTTTACCCAAAAAATATTTGCCGAAGAAGTTTCGGAGATGAATTTTTTTTCATTTAACATTACGCAATCAAAAAAATTATTTTCTTTCGCCTCAATTTTTGTAAGCAAATAAGGCAGCGCATTCATTGATTTGGCGAAGTAATTTGACGGAACTTTTATCGATGAAATTCCGAGTGTAATTTTTGTAGGTAATTTTCTTTCTTCTAAAGTTTGAATTATGATTAACGCTTCCGATTCATAAGTTGGAAGATAGCCTAAACTGCCAATTCCGCGGCTGATTGAGATTTTTAAAATGCCGTTTTTGAGTTCATTTTTTTTAATTAATTTTTTGGCATCACTTTCTAAATCAGAAATTTTAGCAGAAAATTTTAAAAGCTTTAAACCCTCTTTAATTCTAGCTTCGTGGGATTTAAAATCATAAATTTTACCATTAAAAATTTTGCAAGTTTCAAAAATTCCATCACCAAAAAGCAAGCCGCGTTCATTAATCGAAACTTGCGCTTGTTTTTCTGGGATTAGTTGATGATTTTTGATTATATATTTAATCAAATTCAACTTTTGTCGAATTTGAGTTTGTTTCGAATTGCTACGCGGCGACTGAATCGCCGCATCCGCAATAGACTTTATTTTTTTAGGAAGATTGGTATTTCCAACTGGTTTGGGTATATAATTTTGCATTAACTTTTTTAAGATATTTTAGATCCTGAAAACAAGTTCAGGATGACAGACTCATTGAAAATATAGATCTTTCTAAGAAATAAAATCTATTGCGGATGCGGCGATTCAATCGTCGCGTAGCAATTCAAAATAAACCCAAATTCGACGAAAGTCGAATTTGATTAAATACATTCACATGAAATTCTTTAAATTCATCCTGAAATGGGGATTCTTTTTTTCAATATGGGTTGCGGTATTTGCAACGCTGGCGCTACTTTATTATTTTAAAGATCTTCCCAGCCTCACCGATTTAGAAGCTCAAAATGGCAAACAAATTGTGCAGATTAATTATGCTAATGGCGATCGTATTACCAATCGTGGTGAAATTTATTCTAGTGAAGTTAATTATTATGAAATTCCGCAAGACCTTATAAATGCTGTTGTGGCAACTGAAGATCGCCGCTTTTTTAATCATCATGGCGTAGATATTATCGGAATTTTGCGCGCGACTTATGTTAATCACGAAGCGGGGCGAATAGTTCAGGGCGGCAGCACGATTACGCAGCAATTAGCTAAAATGTTGTTTCTAAAACCAGAGCGCACTTTTAAAAGAAAAATTCAGGAAATCCTTCTCGCTGTTCAGTTGGAGCGTAATTTTACTAAAGAACAAATTTTAACTTTTTATTTAAATCGCGCTTATTTTGGTTCGGGAAGTTATGGCGTTGGCAATGCCGCGAAGCATTATTTTGGTCGCGATGTTTCGCTTTTAACCCTGAATCAATCAGCTTTGCTGGTGGGTTTATTGAAAGCGCCGTCAAAATTTTCGCCGAAAAATAATCACGATTTAGCCGAAGATCGCGCCAATGTTGTTTTAAAAAACATGATTGATGCTGGTTTTTTAGATAAAAAAAATCTTTTGCAAGTTGCACAAGAAACTGATTATAAAATTGATCACGCGCAGCATCTTTATTTCGCCGATTATGTTTATGAGCAGTTTCCTGAGTTTTTAGAAAAGAAAGTTGCGAAAGAAAATATGATTAAAATCACCAGCACGCTGGATGAAGATATTCAAGAAAAGCTAGAAAATATTTCTGATAAATTTGTTGAGAAAAATGCTAAAAAATTAGGCAAGTCGCAACTTGCAATTGTGGTGATGGATAAAAGCGGCGCGCTACTTGGAATGTCGGGCGGAATTGATTATCAGCAAAGCCAGTTTAATCGCGCCGTTTACGCCAAAAGACAGGCGGGATCTTCCTTTAAAACTTTTGTTTATTTAGCAGCTTTTGAAAAAGAAATTCAGCCCGATGAAATTTATGAAGATAAGAAAGTGGCGCTTGGAACATGGCTTCCAGAAAATTACGACAATAATTATTTTGGCGCAGTCACATTACAAAATGCTTTCGCCAAATCGCTTAATTCGGTTGCGGTGCAGCTGGGTAAAAAAGTTGGAGGCAGCGCGATTGCGTCAATGGCGCGAAAATGCGGAATCCTTTCCAAGATTGATAAAAATGACGCTACGATTGCGCTTGGGACAACGGAAGTAAGTTTGCTGGAATTGACAGGCGCTTACGCCACAATTGCCAATAATGGCGAGCCAGTGATGCCTTATGCAATTTTAACAATTCGCGATGTGAATGATGATGTTATTTATGAGCGTTCATCTTCGGGGCTAGAAGCTGTTATTTCGCCGGCGTCGCAACAAAATATAAAAAAGATTTTACGTGAAGTTGTGGTTAGTGGAACCGGAAAAAGTGCTAATAAAGCTGATAATATTTATGGCAAAACCGGAACCAGCCAAAATTATCGCGATGCTTGGTTTGTTGGCTTCGATGATGAATATGTGATTGGAGTTTGGATTGGAAATGATGATAATTATGCGACCAATGAAATTACGGGCGGATCGCTGCCGGCCAGTTTATTTGCGGAAATTATCGAGAAAATCTGAAGAGAAATTTAACAAGAAATAATTTGAAATGGTGGGTCTGGGAGGACTTGAACCTCCGACCTCGCACTTATCAGGCGCGCACTCTAACCAACTGAGCTACAGACCCATTTCAAAATTTTGCGGGGGAACTTTTGCAAGAGGCGCGGCACATTAGGAAGGCTTGGAGAAAAGTCAAATGTTCGTTTTGGAAATTCTAAAAAAAGATTAATTTTAGTAATAAAAAGATCTTTATTTTTTGAATGAAAGAAGTTTTTAAACACGACTGTGGTTAAAAAAATATCTTAAAATCTTCCTCAATTTCTGAAGTAATAATTAAAATATTTGTTTAGTTAAATCATGCTATACCAAAGCTACTTCAAACTCGACAATTTCACTTCGGCATAATAATTCAAATTCGCAAAACCCCCCAACCCCCCTTAACAGGGGGGCTTTATCCGAGTTCGATCTCAAAGCCCCCCAACCCCCTTAATAGGGGGGTTTTAATCCAAGTTCGATCTCAAAGCCCCCCTGTTAAGGGGGGTTGGGGGGTTTTGCGATGCTAAAATAAAATGAGATTTTTTTAAATAATCCCGCCTTTTCAAGTTACTGAAATAGCAAAACAAGCTGTTCAATTTTGAAGTAGATTTAGCATATATTTAATCAATTTCTAGTTCACAAATTGTTCTCTAATAATTCTTTCTTCCAATGAATGATTCGGATCGAAAAGAATTTTAAAGGCAATTGAACGATCTTCAAAAATTATTACCTCTTTGACATTTCTAACTTCGCTAGAATCTGCGGTAGCGCTAACCGGGCGCAATTCGCCATCCAAAACTTGCAACCTGATTTTGCTATTAGATGGAAGTAAAGCGCCGCGCCATTTTCTGGGGCGGAATGGGCTGATTGGCGTTAATGCTAAAATTTCTGAACCAAAAGGAATTATTGGGCCACCGGCGGAAAGGTTGTAGGCTGTGCTTCCAGCGGCTGTTGCGACTAAAATTCCATCAGCCGCAAGAGTTTCTAAGCGCAATTGTTGGTTAATTTCGATCTTGATTTTTGCCGCTTGGCTTGATTGGCGTAAAAGCGCGATTTCATTGATTGCGATATGGCTGTGATGGGTGTTTTTGCTGTCGATAATATTGGCTCGAAGCGGGTAAAGAGTTGATTCTTTGGCGCGGCTTAAAACTTCTAAAAAATCTTCTTCAGAAAAATTATTCATCAAAAAGCCAACAGTTCCGCAGTTAATCCCGTAAATCGGAACGCGCTTTGCTTCATATTCATGCAAGAGATGCAACATTAATCCATCGCCACCAATGGCGATTACGAGGTCAATATTTTCGATTTGTTTATGATTGGTTGTGATGTCGATAAAATTATATTTTTTAATCAATGAAGTCTTGAGTTCATTGGCTTTGGCATTGTTATTAGCGGCGATTACGGCGATGTTTTTATATTTCATTGTGATCTCCAACTTTATTATTTCCGCGCTAATTCATAAAGCGTAATAGCTGCGGCAACTGATGCGTTAAGGCTCTCAACGTTTTTATCAATATCGATTTTAGCAAGCACGTCACAATTTTTTTTCACCAAATCGCGAATTCCATCTCCTTCTGAACCAACGATTAGCGCTACATTTTTATATTCTTTTAAAGACTGAATCGAAGCTTTTCCTTCGCCCGCCAAACCAATGCACCAATAGCCAATTTTTTTGAGTTTTTCCATCAAATTGCTGAAATTGGTAACCACGATTAAATCGGCCAATTCAATGGTTCCGGCCGATGCTTTAACAATCGTAGCATTTTCTCTTGGAGAATTATGTTCGAGGAAAATTATTTTGGTTACACCAAAGCCAATCGCGCTTCTAATAATTGCGCCAACATTATGCGGATCAGAAATTTGATCGAGCAAAAGAAGTGTCGGAAGTTTTTCACCTTCCTTGATTGCGTAAAGTTCGGTTAAAAGCTCATTTTGAGTACGGGTTGGAAGTGCAGAACAATTGGCTGCAAAACCTTGATGCACCTGATTTCTACCAACTAATGATTCGATTTTATTATTATCCGCCATTTTAACTAATGGCTTCAAATGAAGGAGGGAATTTTTTTGTAAAAAAGTTTCTAGTTCTGATGCTGAGTTAATTGTAACTAGGATTTCAAAAACTTTGCGACGTTTTTTTAAGAGAATAGTGAAAATAGGATGTTTACCGCAAAGCCATATTCCACCAAGGTTTGATCCTTGTGGAATATGGTTGCGTTGATTTCTATCGATTGGTTTTTTGTTTTTCATCTGATGGTATTACTTCAACTTTTTCTTCTGCAACTGCATCAGCTTTTTTTATATTTTCGTCTTTATCGGCGTCAGAAATGGCGCCAGATTTTTCAAGATCAGCTGGATCAGGCTTAACTTCTTCCGGTTTCTTTTCTTCAGCTTTTTTCTCAATTTCAGCTTTTGGAATTTCAGCTTCTTTCAATTTAATCAGAATTTTTACTTTAGAATTTTTAGTAATTTTGGAATTGATTTCATTTAATTTATCCTGCGCTAATTGCTCACGAATATTGTCTTTTACTGATTCAAAAGGTAATGCTTTGGCATCGCGAACGTCAGAAATTTTTATGATGTGCCAGCCGAATTTGGTTTGAATCGGATTAGAAACTTCGTCTTTTTTTAAACTTCCAACCGCATCCCCAATTTCCTTGATCATATTATCTTCAAGGATGTAACCAAGATCGCCGCCTTTTTCAGCGCTTTCTTGATCGATTGAATATTTTTTAGCCAAGTCAGAAAATCTTGCTGGTTTTTTACCCTGCATTTCTTTCAAAACTTTTTCGGCATCATCTTTAGTTTTGGTGACGATGTGCGAAATTGAATATTCTTTTTTGCCGGTTAATTCATTGCTTAATTCAGCATATTTATCGCTAACTTTTTGGTCAGTGATTTCTTGTTTAACCATTGAATCGATATAGGACTGGCGAAGAATCTTATCTTTTGCATCAGCAATTTTATCTTTAACTTCTTTGCTGTCGGCGACTTTAGATCTTTTAGCTTCTCTGGCTAATTCTTTGTCCAGATAAACTTCTTTTACTAAAATTTCGATTACCTCTTTTGGTAAATTTTCAACTTCAGGAATTTTATTTTCTTGATTTTGTTCAAGATTTTGGCCATCGAAAACGCTGCGTAATTTTCTTTCGATCTCAGATTTATAAACTTTCTGATCGTTAATTTGTGCAACAACTACATCATTTCCTCTTTTGAAGAAATAAGCTGAAGCGCCGAAAACTAAGGCTGCAACTGTTGTCGCAACGATAAAAATTTTAGTAGAATTTTTTTTTCTGGAATAGCGTCTCATAATTTTAAATTGGAAATTACAAATTTAGGAAAAAGGTTGTATCTGGCGCAAACTGTTTCAAGTTTGTTTTTATCGACAGTTTGATTGTAGCTTGTGGAAAGTTCTTTTGAAAGGATTCCTCCGGTAATTAAAAGGCTGTCGATTCCGAAATCTGCGGCACCTTTAATATCAGTTTCCATTCCATCTCCGATAGCAAGAATTTTTTTATTTTCAGGGTTATTAAAAAATTCGCAAACCATTTTATAAACTGATTGAAAAGGTTTGCCATAATAAATTACTTCGCCACCAAGTTTTTCATATTGGCGCGCCAAAGCGCCAGCGCAAATCATTTCAATTCCGTCTTGTTTTACCACAATCATGTCGGGATTTACGCAGATCATTTTTAAATTATTTTCTTTGGCGGCAATAGCTTGTGGAAGTTTTTCAGCTAAGGTTGAAGATTCGTGATCGAAGCCGGTTGTAAGTGCAAAATCGGCTTTGGCGGCATCTTCAACTCTTTTATAATCAAGACTATCAAGCAGATCGATATCTTTTTGTGGGCCAATATAAAAATAATTAGGGCCAAAATTTTTGAAGCCATTTTCTTGATTTTTCTTTAGATCAAGAAAAGTTGCTTCGCCGGAAGATAAGATAAAATCGTAAAGATCAGAAGTTACGCCGAATTTATTTAATACATCACTAACTTTATTAGCGCGGCGCGGCGCGTTTGATAAAAAGCAGATTTTTTTATTTTGCTGACGAAGATAAGCGATTGCTTCTACCGCTCCCGGATAAGCGTTGCTACCATCGTGAATTACACCCCAAACATCGAAGATGAAATAGTCGTATTGAGAGGCGATTTCTTTTATATTGGAGATGAAATTCATTTAATTTTGCTTTTAAATTTCTATTTAATTTTTCACTGCTCCACTATCGACGTTGTCATTTTCCAGACATTATCAAAAGAGCCTTTCTTATATTTTATTTTCACCGAATCACCGAGCCTAATTTTTTCAATTTGCTTTTCATCATCAATTACTACCCAAGAAACTTTAGGTTCAATTTTATCAGCAACCGTGCCACTCGCGATAATCCTAGTTTCAACTTCACTTTCATTAGTAATGGCATTTTCAATTTCATACTGGCTGGTTACTTCAAATTTATCGCCATGCTTGATGCCATCAAGTGAGCCAATTGAAATTTTAAGAATTGTTTTACCGTCAAAAACCCTTTTTTCTAAAATATAACCTTTTTTGGCAAAAAAGTTTTTGATCGCAATTTTTATATTATCAATCGCATCTTCTCCGGCGCGCCGCACCAAGTTATCATCGCGATCACTTCCTGTGACTTTATTGCCACCAATCTGAATTGCACCAAGCGCCATTCCGCCATCTTGTTTTACATTTTCAGTTCTTGATTTCTTGCCCGAAAATTCAATAGCATCAACAACGGTAAGAGAGGGAAGTTCGTAAATTTTTAAATTTCCTGAAACGTCGGATGAATAATTATAGCTGGGCGGAATTGTGATAAGTCCGGTGCGTGGGCTATAAAAGACGCTTCCGGCGGAATATTTGCTGGTAAATCCGGAATTAGAAATTGTGCCAGAAATTGCAAAATCCGCCACTTTCGGGCCTTTATAAGAACCGGTTTTATTCATTTCTGATAAAGCAATTTCTTTCTTTAATTTTTCGGAAGCCTTGCGATCAACTAATTCGCCGAGGCGATTTTGGGTGACAATATTTTCAACATTATTAGCGATTGCATTTCCAAGCCCAGCTTGAGTTGCGACCTGATTAGAATTTTCATCTAAAGCGAAAACTACAATTTTTGGTGGTTTGCCTTCAAGATTTTCTTTTGAAGGCATGAAACTGGATTTGGTTAAAAACTGTTTTTCGTATTTATCAAAATTCTTAATTGTCGGCGCGCAGGAGCTAATGATGACACAAGATGAGAGTAGTAAAAGCAGAAGCAAATATTTGAGTTTCATATTTTATTTTGAAATTCCAATGATCTTTAAAATACCATCTTTGGCAATTTTTTCTTCAAGTGATGTCAAAGAAGCTAAATAAGATTCATGTTCGCTAATTGATGAACTTCCCGTAACCTCAACACCGTTGCTCGCAACCACATTTCCGCCGGCAATATTTTCAAAATCAATTTTCAGTTTAGTCATAAAAGCTGAATAGATCTCGCTGCTTCTGGTGGTGGAAGTAATTTTTATTATAACCTGATTGGGATTAGAATTCTTAAGGCTTGGCGAGATTTTTATTTTTTCTTTATTTAAAGCGGTGCGAATTATTTTAGTAATTTCTTTTGGCGAATTTATCTCGAAATAAAATTCGATATTATCGGATAATTTTTCGAGCTGGTTTTGAAAATCGGCAGCGCGGTTTAATTTTTTTGTTAAATCAATATTTCCTCCAGCACCTGAAAGAATGCGGCTTTTTAACTCAATTTCTTTGCTTAAAGCGCTGATTTGTAAAAGGGAATTTCTTCTTTGAATAGAATTTTTGCCTGAAGAATTTTTGTCTAAATCGCTGATCTGTCTTTCTAAAAATCCGATGCGGTCTTCTTGCTCAAGGATAAAGCGCGCCCTTTCAATTCGAACTTCAGTGAAAAATCTTTGTCCAATTTTTTGACTTCTGGTAACTTTAAAACCAGTGAAATTTATTTTTTCAACATTCTGGCGCACTTGTTGACGCATTTCTTCATTGACGCTGGTTTTGCTTTCTTCGCGCAATAAATCAGATTGCGAAGAGATTGTAACCATTAAACGCGAGGCTGCGTCGGCTAAAGCATATTTGGTTGATTCTTCGAGATTATAACCTTCGGCAACGCCATAAAGATACTCGGTATTATTTTCTTTGGGAGAAATATACCAGCTTGGATCTCCAGCTTTATTGGTGGCGCAAGATGTGGTAACAAAAATTACTAAAGTTGTTAAATAGAAAAATAATTTATTCATCTAATTGGTTGCGGATGGTTTTGCTGTTATGTTCGCTGGCATTGATTCTTTCGGAAGCGCTGGCAGCTTTTTTGGTTTTTTCGTCTTGACCTTGAATGTTAGATTGGCAAGAAGCAAGGGCGACAAAAATTAGGGCGTAAGTAATTTTTTTAATCATTATTGTATTTGGGGAATTTAAGATTTTTAGTTATTAACTTTGTCTTTTTCGGCTCTTTCCTTTTCCAATTCATCGAACAATTCTTTTGTCGCAGCTTGAGTTTTATTTATATTCTCGCGACTAAGTCCTGATTTAGCTGCGCGTGCCACAAATGTTCTTTCGCTATTTTCTAAAAATTTGGCATAATCTTCGTTTTTAAGCACCATTTGTACATACAAAGTACCATCTTCGGATTGAAAAATATCAATTCTTTTTACGCCAGAAAGTGGTAAATTTTTTACTACTTCTATAGTTGCTTGAGCAAAAAACTCTTCAAAATCGTCATTGTCATTAACTTTTGCCGATCTTAGAGAATCTTTAGTAATGCGGCTGATTTCAGATTGAATTGTAGCTGCGATATTGGCTTTGGCGTCAAGTTCGGCTTTCGGAAGTTGAAATTTTATTCCACCTTTGGAAGGGCTGGCGATACCAACTGCGCCAATACCATCTTTAACTGAAGGATCAATAACCCAATTAGGAAGGCTGGCTAATTCGCTTTTAGGATTAGCGGAAACTATGTTTTTTTTGGCGCAAGAAGAAGCGCAAAAAGATAAAACTACCACTAAGGCGATGAGGATTTTGTTTTTCATATTTTGTTTAAAAAATTACGGATGGGATTACGAGCGTCAGAAAACTATTTTTGAAGAATCCAAATTACAAGAAAGTTTTATAAATTCTCTTTGCGGTAAATTAGGAGTGTACCAATCGAAAGGCAGATGATGGCGATTATCCAAGTTGAAGCGAATATTGGGATTAATCCGGAAGAGCCTAAAGCGTTTAGAATGCTCGAAGTTATATAAAAAATTAATCCCAAAGCGATTCCGGAAAAAATCATCAAAATTGCATTTTGACTGCGAATATGATTGAGGCCGAAATAGCAGGCAATTAAGGTCATCGCCAAAAATAAAAGCGGCTTGCTCAAAAGTGATTGGTAATAAACTTTAAACTTGGTTGAAGAAAGGCCGGAAGATTGTAATTCCCTGATTAGATGAGGTAATTCAAAAATTGAAAATAATTTTACATTTTGAAAATTATTAACGATTTTTTGCATCACGAAATCGGCGCTTAAGCTGGTTGAAATTTTGTAATTATCGAGTTTTTTATTTAAATTATTATTGTCGTTTAAAGTTACGTCTTTGAGGAGCCAGAAATTTTCTTCCATTAACATTTCTTTGGCATCGACTTTTTTATAAAATTCGCCATTTTTATTGAAATACCAAACGGTTACATCATCCAGTTCCAGAGCTTCTTGGTAAACTTTTTTGGCCTGAATTATAATTTCTTCACCGGGGTCATTTTCATTGGCTTGTTTGAGCCATATTCCGTTTTCTGGCGCTACAACTTCACGACTTTCATTTTGGACATATTTATTTTCAAGGGCTTGGAATTTTTTTGCCATTTGAATTGAAATCGGCCCGAAAATTATAACCCAAAAAACTCCCAGAAGTGCTGCGGTGGTAGCGACGGGTTGTAATATTTGCCATAAGGAAAAACCACTCATTCGAATAACGGTTATTTCACTTTTTGAAGAAAGTAGAAAAAAAGTTATGATTGCCGAAATCAGAACTAATGAAGGAATGACATCATTTAGAAAATCAGGAATTAAGAAAAACGCCATCAATATTCCGGTGTAAATTGGCGCTTCGCTGCCACGGACTTTTTCTAAAGTATCAAGCATGTTTATAAAGAAAATCAGCAGCGAAAATCCTAGCGCAATTTGCAGAAACTTGGTTAGAAAACTTTTGGCAATGTAAATATTTATCAGTTTTGGTTTCATGATTTGCGGCGATCCGAGGTTAACATTGCTACTGGGATGATGAAAAATACAGCAAAATTGAGATATAAAATTGGCGTTAATTTTGCTGAAGTTTCTACCAGTGAATAACATACCATGGTGAGGGTGAAAAAAACTACTACCAGCGAAACTGCCATTATGATATTTGTCAGATTTCCTCTGCGGTTAAAATCGCCGCGTAAAATTGCAGCTAAGGCTAGAACCGCAAAAATGATGGGTAAAAGTGGATAAGTGAATCTTTGATGAAGTTCGGTGCGATATTTTTTGAGATCTTCTTCTTCTGAATCATCGTTAGGATTTAACAATTCGTGCAAATAGCGCTCTTTTGATTTCCAGCGCATTTTATCATCGCCTTTTTGAGTTTCGGTGAGGTTGAAAACGTAATTGTCAAAATTGAGAATTTCAGATTTGTTGTCGATATAATTTAATTTTTGGATCGTTCCGTCTTCCATGTAAAGCAAGGCGAAATTGTCTTCCATAACGATATTTCCTTTTTTAGAAGTTATGGTGATTGAATATTTATCTGATCTTTCGTCGTGAAGTAAAATGCCAAAAAGATTATCGTTAAGATCGCGTTTTTGAGAGTAAATTGTAAGTTTATTTAAAGTTTCAAAAGTTTGAGGATTGAAGGCTAAATTGGCGTAATTATTTTTGAGATCAAGGCGCGAAAGCCGCAGTTCTTTATTGGCGTAAGGCATTAAATAAAAAGAAACCAAGAAGCATAAAATTGAAGATAAAATTGTGATGCTAATAACGGGTTTGCAAATTGCTAATTTGGTGAGGCCGGAATTTTTTAAAATGGTAATTTCATTGCTTGAAATCAAGCGGTTGTAGGTAACTAAAATTGCAGCAAACATTGAAATCGGAACAATAAACAGCAAAAGCCAAGGCAAAATTAAAATGAACAGATAAAAAAACCGGCTTAAACTAATGCCGTTTTCAGTAACATATTTTACAAAACTAATGGCGCGGCTAAACCAGATCAAAAAAATGAAAATGGAAATAAAGCCAGCAAAGCCAGTTAAAGTTTTATTTTGAATGTAGCGGGAATAAAGTTTCAATGGAATTGGTAATAATTTTTTTATCTTTTTAGAAAACTCGGTGTCATGCTTGAGCTTGTCGAAGCATGATTAAACGGGGCTTGAATCATGCTTCGACAAGCTCAAGCATGACACCGAGTTATTCTTAATCTATCTCGAACAGAGATCTATCTTGAACAGAATAATTACATGTCAATTAGTCTAAAATCTAAAATCTAAAATTAAATTATGTCAAAAATAAAAATTCTGCTTAATGGCGAGGAAAAATTTCTTGAACAAAAAATTAGTTTAGCGCAACTAATTGCTGATTTGGAACTTGATGTTAAAAAAATTGCAGTGGAAAAAGATTTAGAAATTGTAAATCCCGATCAGTTTTTAGAAGTGATGTTGGATGAAGGAAGTCGGATTGAAATTGTGCATTTTATTGG
>CANKYC010000005.1 GCA_947487845.1 Rickettsiales bacterium
ACAGATGCAAATGATTGAAAAGGTTATTGAAGAGCAAAAGGAAAAAGAGGCGATTAAACAAGCGGAAGTAGAACAAGAAAAGCAGCGTGAAGATGATTTGAAAAAACAAAAACAAAATGAAGGAATTGAAGTTTTTGAAATTTTGCTGCGTGAAGATGAGTTAAAAAAAATGCAGAAATTTTGTAAGGATAATGGTATTGAAATTTCTGCGCCAAAAGAATTATCTTCAGCTGAAGAAAAAATTGCAGAAATTTTGCATGAAGGGCGCGGAGCTTCTCATTCGATAGTCTCGATGACGCGCTAAAAGCGCTTTGCTCGATGACTTAGAATTAAGATGATCTAATTATTATACCAAATAAAAATAACTAAAACTTTATATTCCCTTAATAACCTCGCCTCCAGAATTTATCGATTGCTTATTTGACGCGCTGAACCAACTCGTTTATAAAACTTACCGACTACTTTTAGTTTCAATCTGGTTAATCTTGGTAAGTTTCTTAAACAAATGGAGGACTAAATTATGAAAAAAACTACGTCACTTTTGGTTGTAATTTTAGCAATCGCAACCGCTTCGACAAGCACTGCTTATAGTAAAAATAAGGATTATCTGGTTACAAAAACTTCACCTGATGCGAAAAAATCTTCTTATGATATTCAGTTTTTGGATAGCATGATTGAGCATCACAGACAAGGAGTGGAAATGGCACAAAAGGCCGTGGATCGCTCGCAAACTCAGGAAATAAAAAAGAAAGCGCAATCAATAATTGTTAGCCTTAAAGGCGATCTTTCGAAAATGAAATCGATCCGTGATGATATTCAGGAAAATGCTCCTGAATCTATCAATATGGATTTAGAGGGTATGGAACAAGTAGATATGAAAGAGCTTGATACTGTGAGTGCTAAAAATTTCGATGAGAAGTTTTTGCAAATGAGCATCGATCATGAAAAAGGTGGATTAGAAATGTCCAAAGAAGCCAGCAAACACGGTAAAAATGGAGCAGTTAAAGAAAAAGCTCGTGAACTTACTAACAAGCAAATGGGTGAAATTACTGAATTAAAAGAAATGTTAAAAAATCAATAATTTTTTAATAAAATAACTAACCTGTCAGCCAAAACTGGCAGGTTAGAGAAGTTTTTTAAATTCCGTTAGACAAAAAATTTATAATCAAAAAAAGGTAAATTATGAAAATTTACTTACAGCTTTATCGTTAATTTTTTTTAGCAAGTTCGGCTTATGCGGTTGAAACTGCAAAAGAAATAGAAGCGGCGAAAGCGCCTTTAAAATCAATCAATTTTAAATAGATTGGGGCGCAGAGTTAAAATTTTAACATTTACCATTGGATATTACTTGATTCATCATTAAATATTTCTCTCACCAACTCCCTCCTCGAACAAAAATAATTTTTATGAATTTCAAAATTTTCAAAACACTGGCTCTCGCCACTTTTATGGTCGCTAATGCCACTCTGGCTTTCGCGGCTGATAGCGAAACTATCACCAAAAGCATGACTTTCCATTATGACGAATATCCAGAAAGCCAATATAGCAAAAAAGTTGCTGTTATTAATTGGAGCAGCAAAGAAGGCATTGAGCGCCTAGAAAGAACTTCTCTCAAAGGTGATTTCTACCGTTTGGCGCATCATTTTAAGCCACAGCCAAATCCAGCAGCTTGCGGTCAAGCTGCGGCAACTGTGGTTTTATCGGCGATTTATGAATTAAATAATAAATCATTTCCGGTGATTGAAGAATGGCCAATTGCGATTGGTGATAAAAAATATCCTTTGCAATATCGTTTATTTAACGAAGGCAATTTCTTCAATAGCGAAACTGACAAAGTTTTAGATAGAAGAGCAATTTCAATGAAAATCACCAAGCAAGACGGCACTTTCGGTGGTGGTCTTGATATTGATGAATTGCAAAAAATGTTAAAAATTCACAGCGTAAAATCAAAGTTAGTGAATGTTGAAAAATATTCTGACGAGAATCTTGACGACTTCAGAAAACTTGTGAAAGAAATTGTAAATTCTGACAAAGAATTTTTGATCCTGAATTATGATCACTCATATAAAAGCTTGATTGGCGGGCATTTTTCGCCAGTTGCAGCTTATGATGAAAAATCAGATTCTGTGTTAATGCTTGATGTTGCGGCGCACAGAAATCCTTGGATTTGGGTTAATTTGAGCGATATTTATCATGCGATGAATACTAAAAATTATTCTCAAACTGCATATCGCGGATATTTGGTTGTGAACACCAAATTGAGCAAATAATTTTTCTTTATAGAGGTTTTATTTGAGCCGTAGATTCTTTTTTTTAAAAGAATCTACGGCTTTTTTATTGGAAGTTTGGGTTGTGATTATTATTTTAGTTTCGCACTAGAAGATCCTGAAACAAGTTCAGGATGACGGAGTTTGTTTTTAGTTCGAGTGCCAATTTATCACATCGTAATCCTGAACTTGTTTCAGAATGACGGAGTTTGTTTTTAGTTCGAGTGCCAATTTATCACATCGTCATCCTGAACTTGTTTCAGGATCTTTTAGTGCGAAACTCAATAAAATAAATCAAAATGAATTTTCTAAAGACTTTAATCCTGCTTTTTTTCATCACCTCGCCTGCCTTTGCTGCATCGCGCGTTGCCATTTTAAACTGGAATGAAAATATCGATCTCACTTCCACTGGCAGAAACTCTGAAATTTCAATTCTGGGCCGAGTTACCGATTTGCCGAAAGAAAAAATTTTAAACTCATTTTCAATTTCATTTGGTACTCAACCAAACATCAAAATCACTAAAGTTCTGTGCGATAATTTCCCCGCGACTTTCACTTTTAACGCCAACACTTTAACCGTAAAATTTCCCAAAGGAAAAGTTAATAATGAAAACATTATGCTTAATTTCACCTACGAAATGGCTTATCCAAAAATTAATAAATTCTTGCGTCAGGAATTAATCGATATTCCTCCATTTGCTGCTGGTGCAAATTCTAAAGTTGTAATCAAATATTCCGGTTATTTTGAATCTGCGACTCTTAATCCCAGCATCACCAAAAACGGCAACAGCTATATATACAACAATATCGTGCCTAAAAACGGCGTAGCAGAAATCATCAAATTAACTCCGGCGCAAGTGGCTTGGGATGTTAATCTTAAACTCAAAATTAATGGTGATAAATCGATGGAAAAAATCGTCGTCAAAATGCCGGTTTATTTCCAATCGCCGCGCCAAAAAGTTGAAAATTATAACAGTTTTTCAAGACCAATTCCAACCCAACAATTTTCAGACAATAGTAGTAGAACTCTTACTTTTGAAACCAAGGCGGCGGAAATTTTAATTGAAAACAAAGCCCATATTTTAACTGGTGAAATTTACCGCAATCGCATTACCAGAAATCCAGCAGAATTTGCCAATGTAACTAACGAAGAAAGAAGTTTGTTGTCGCCAATGTTGGAAAGAATCAAACAAGATCCGACTAATAATGACCTTCCGCTTTATGCTAAAATCGGAAAATTTACCCATCAATATATTCGCTATGATTTGAATTATTTGGGCAAATTACCAAATTTAAGGGCAATTGTTCAAAGCCGTTCTGGCGTATGTACAGAGTATGCCAAACTTTACGACGCATTATTACGCCTCGCCGGAATTCCCTCAATGATAATTGATGGCGCAGCCTGCGGCGAATATGACCAATGCCGAGGTCACAGCTGGAATATGATTTTTATTAATGGCAAATGGATTGAGGTAGATCCAACTTGGAATTTGATGTCAGGAATAGTTTCTTCTTCTCATATTTATTTTAACGATCACGGCAAAGGAGAAACAATGCTGCAATATTATAATAACGATATGGCACTTGATTCGAGTACAGAAATTGAGATGAAAACAGATTTGTAATTTTTTAAATTTTGTTTATTAGAATCTTTCTCTAAATCAAATTTCCCAATCATACTGGAATGGCTAACATTTTTCTATTTTGTGCTTTTTATTGCATAAAAGAGTTTCTAATCTTCAAATAGAAAAATATTTTTACACATGAATTCTATCTACAAATGACGCGTTTTTGGATATTTCTATTCCTAACCGCACTTATTTTTCCTTTTGAGGCTTCAGCTAGCGATGTCTTTGTCAGCGAAATTTGCAATGTGTTTAACATTGTCTCTGGCCCTGCTGGTAAAGCTTTCGCAGCTTTTGCAATTTTGTCGGTTGGAATTGGTTTTTTTAGCGGTAAAGTTTCTTGGGGATTATTGGTCGGCGTTGCAGCTGCAACCTCTACTATATTTGGCGCACCTTCAATTGTTTCGGCAGTAACCGGAAAACCATCTTTTCAATGTTCCGATACCACTTATCACGGCGCTTGTGTTAATGGCGTTTGCCCTTGTCCAACCGGTTTTACAGGAATCACTTGTAATTCATGTTCTCCAGGTTACATCGGCGCTAGTTGCGACATTTGTGATTATCCTTCTTATAGCCCAGTAAATGGTACTTGTAAAAGATCCTGCGATATAAGATCAGTTCCGGGAGTAAATCAGATCTACGTTTTTCATGGCAGCACTTCAACTACTTGCAATGCCCCTCATTATTCTGGCTCAATAAATTATACTTGTGATGAAGGCTCTTTCACTTTAGACAGCGGATCTAGCTGCTTTTGTAACGGTAATTATGATGGCTCAAACTGTACTGGTTGTGCCACTGGATATAGTGGTGCAAACTGCGAAGAGTGCGATCGAAACAATAACTATTATTTACATAATGGCACCTGTCAGCAAAGTTGCCAGGTTACAGGTCAACTTGGTATAAGCGAAACTACTGTAATGCCGGGTTCTGGCACAATGAGCTGCAATTCGCCAGCAATTGGATTGTTAAATTACAACTGTTCGGAAGGGCTATTTTCAACTACTCGCGGATCATGTACTATAAATCCTTCCGTCAGCGACTGTTTTCAAGTTAATGAAAATCAAACCTTAACGATGAATGCTCCACCAGGAAAAACTTGGGTCGGAGTTCGCTTTGCCACCTATGGCACATCAAATAATAACTGCTTTTCTGCTAGTAGTTATTGTAATGCCGCAAGTAGCTTTAGCGTTGTTTATTCTGCCTGTATTAATAAAGAAAACTGTCAAATTATTGCAAATAATAGAACATTTTCAGATCCTTGCGTCGGAACAACTAAAAGATTAAGTGTTAAATTATATTATAATTAGGTTCTATCTTTAAAAAAATCTCATGAATTACCGATTGTTATTTTCCATCATTGTTATTTTTCTGTCTGCGGTTTTTTTTGCCGAAATTTCTTGCGCCAACGAACTAATTTACACTTGGGAAGAATGCGTTGAAATTGCGCGCAAAAATAATTCCGAATTACAATCTGCCATCGCCACCGAAAAGCAGATGAAAGCACTTGAAGGCGTGGCGCGCTCTAATTATTTTCCGCAATTAACTGCAACAAGTAATTCCAGCCGTAGCTATACAAATTTAGGAAATCTTTCCTCATCAAATTCATTTTTCTACAACACAAACACCGTTTCTCTTAGCGCCAGCCAAAATATTTTTAACGGATTTCAAGATCAGGCTAAAATCGAACAAGCCAAAGCCAACTCAATGGTCGCAAGAGCCAATATTGCAACCATTAAAGCTAAAATTAGTTATGATTTAAAAAACACTTTTTCCAGTTTTACTTACGCTAAATCTTACACCAAACTACTCGAAGAAATTATTAAAAGACGGCGCGACAATTTAAAAATAGTCGATTTACGTTTCAAAGGCGGCATGGAAAATAAAGGCTCGCTGCTTTTGGCGCGCGCTTATTTGGATGATGCGGAATATAATTTTTTACAGGCGCAAAATTTAAAAAACACCGCCCGCGCCCAACTTTGCAAAGCGATGGGACTTATTGATTGCGCACCATTCGACATCAAAAATTCAATCATCATTAAGTCGCCGCCAAAAAATCTCGAGTTCGAAAAAATAGTTTTACAAATGCCGCAACATGCGCAAGCCGTAGCGCAAGAAAAAGCCTCGCAAGCTGGCGTTATCATTGCTGAATCGGCTTTTCTGCCAATTATAAATTTAACCGCACTTTCGGGGCAACGCGGCACAACTTATTTACCGCAAAATGATTATTGGTCAGTTGGTTTAAATATTTCCCTGCCCTTTTTTACGGGCGGCAGAGATTATTTTTCAACAATAAGCGCCAGCGAAAACCGCTTGGCCACAACGCATAATCGTGAAACTGTTGATCGTCAGGCTTTGTCTGATCTAAAACAATATTATGCTTCTTACATCGAAAATGTGGCAAAATTAAAAGTCAGTGCCAGCTTTAAAGATGCGGCACAAATGCGCGCCGAAATTGCACGTAATAAATATAATAATGGTTTGCTTACTTTTGAAGATTGGGACGTGATTGAAGGCGACTTGATCAACCGCCAAACCACTTATTTACAAAACCAGCGCGACCGCGTCACTTCTGAAGCGGCGTGGGAAAATATTCAAGGCATAGGAGTTTTCAGTGAATAATCTTAAAGAAAAATTACTTTCAAAAAAAATATTGGCATTGATCGTTTTAATCATTGCTGGCGCTGGATTTGGAGCAAAATATTATTTCCAAAAAAACGAAAGCGATGTGCAATTGCGCGAAAATAAAGTTGAGCGCGGCAATATTGAAATCACCATTCTTTCAACCGGAACTGTGCAACCGGAAAATCGCTTGGAAATTAAAGCGCCAATTCCGGGTCGCGTTGAAAAAATTTTAATCAAAGAAGGTGATTACGTTAAAAAAGGGAAAATTTTAGCTTGGATGAGTTCGGCTGAAAGAGCGACATTGCTGGATTCAGCACAAGCAAGTGGCGAAGAAGAAGTTAAAAAATGGGAAGAAATTTATCGCCCAACTCCAATTATCGCGCCAATTGATGGCACTATTGTTTTAAAAAATATTGAAAATGGCCAAACTTTTACCACAACTGATGCAATTTTGGTAATGTCAGATCGTTTAACTGTTAAAGCCCAAGTTGATGAAACTGATATTGCTTCAATCAAGTTAAAACAAGCTGCGGAAATTACTTTGGACGCTTATCCCGAAACTAAAATTTCTGCTAAAGTTGACCAAATTGCTTTTGAAGCAACCACCGTTAGCAATGTTACAACTTACATTGTCGATGTTTTGCCAAAAGAGATTCCGTCTTTCATGAGAAGCGGAATGACGGCAAATGTGAAATTTTTTATGGAATCAAAAAATAATGTTTTAACCGCGCCAAATGATGCGGTGAAAATTCAGGATGGCAAATCAACCGTGATTGTTTTGCAAGATGGCGACCAAGTTGAAAGAGAAATTGAAACCGGAATTACCGACGGCAAAAAAATCGAAGTGGTTTCTGGTTTAAATGAAGGTGATACAGTTTTTTCCGCGCAAATAAAACCAAGAGATAAAAGTAAATCAGCCTCAAGCCCTTTCGCACCAGCTCGCGGCGGTGGGAAAAAACGGTAGTTTGAAGTAAAATTCAAAATCGAGTGGAACCCGTCATAAAGACGGGGTGACAATTTAGGGAGATTATACCCACATTATAAAGAAGTTGATAACGTTGGTAAATTTTTCCCACATTGTCACCCCGTCTTTACGACGGGGTTCGCTCGATCTCAAAATAAAAACAAATCATGATCGAAATCAGAAACGTCACCAAAACCTATCAAATGGGCGACACAAAATTACACGCGCTTCGTGGCGTTTCGCTCACAATTGAAGATGGTGATTTTGTGGCAATTATGGGACCTTCCGGTTCGGGCAAAACTACAATGGCAAACGTCTTGGGACTTCTCGACGTTCCAAGTTCTGGCTCTTACAAATTAAACGGCCGCGAAATTTCCCAACTTTCCGAAGATGATTTAGCAGTTTTACGCCGCGAAGAAATTGGCTTTATCTTTCAGCAGTTTAATTTACTCCCGCGCATGTCAGCGGCGGAAAATGTTGCTTTGCCTTTGCTTTATTCAAGACATGAAAATGATGAAAAATTTGAATGTAAGCTTTTAGAAAATGTCGGTTTAGGAACTAGATCCAATCACAAGCCAAAAGAATTATCAGGCGGACAACAACAGCGCGTAGCAATCGCGCGATCGCTCATCAATAAACCAAAAATGATTTTAGCTGATGAACCGACGGGAAACCTTGATTCAGTAAGCGAAAAAGAAATCATGAAAATCTTGCGCGATTTAAATGAACAAGGCATCACGATTGTAATAATCACACACGAAGATGAAATTGCCGAACAAGCTAATCGCCTAATCCGAATGCGCGACGGCGTAATTCAATCAGATGAGAGGAAAAAAACTTTTAAAAAACGCGAAACCAAAAAAGCTGTAATTGAAGTTGAAGCTGCGACCAAACTTAATAGCGCCGAAATTGTCGAATATTTCCGCCAAGGTTTAAAAACTCTTTTAGCCAATAAAGTTCGAACTTGTTTATCAATGTTGGGAATTTTAATTGGCGTTGCCGCAGTTGTCGCAACCCTTGCAATTGGCAACGGCGCGCAACGCGCAATTGAAAAACAACTAGCTTCACTTGGTTCAAATTTAATTGTTTTAAGATCTGGCGCGGTGCGCGTTGCGGGCGTTTCACAAGAAGCTGGCGCCACAACCAGACTTAATTTTGAAGATGTTAAAGCTCTAAAAAATGAACTTTCAGAAGTAAAAGAAGTTTCGCCCAGCGTTAATGGACGGGGTCAGGTAACTTTTTTAAATAAAAATTGGAGCACCCAAATAATCGGCGCTGCGCCGCCTTACGCCAGAATCCGCGCCGCTCAACCTTTGGTGGGAAGATTTATTAGTGACGAAGAAAATTCCAAACGCGCCAGAGTTGCGGTTATTGGCGAAACTGTGATTTCAGAATTATTCGGCGATAAAAATCCGATTGGGGAAATGATTAAAATTAATAAAGTTAATTTTCAGATTATCGGAATTTTGCCCCGAAAAGGCGCCAATGGCTGGCAAGATCAAGATGATGTAATTGTGATTCCAATTTTAACTGCGATGCATCGTTTGTTGGGCAAAGAATATGTTGATTCAATCGATATTGAGGCCAAAAACGCCGAAAGCGTTGATGATATGCAGGAAAAAATTATGGATTTAATGTATGCCCGAAAACGCGTGCCTTTTTCGCAACGCAAAGATGCTTTTCAAATTCGCAACATGGCCGACATCAAAGAAACGCTTTCTGAAAGCAGTAAAACAATGTCAATTTTACTTTCTTCAATTGCGGCAATTTCGCTGCTGGTTGGCGGAATTGGCATCATGAATATCATGTTAGTTTCAGTCACCGAGCGCACTAAAGAAATTGGTTTAAGAAAAGCAATTGGCGCAAAGAAACGTGATATTTTAATGCAGTTTCTAGCAGAATCAGTTGTTGTCAGCGTGGTTGGCGGTTTGGCGGGAATTTTTTTGGGCGCCGGAAGTGCAAAAATTTTATCAACACTTGCAGGCTGGGATGTTTTGGTTTCGATAAATTCGGTGTTATTGGCTTTTTCTTTTTCAGTTTTTATCGGACTTTTATTTGGAATTTATCCGGCGCGAAAAGCTTCTGATCTAGCTCCGATAGATGCTTTGAGATATGAATAGAAAAGTTATTTTTACTTTAGTATATACCAAAGCTACTTGAAACTCGACATCGCAAAACCCCCCAACCCCCCTTAACAGGGGGGCTTTAATCCGAGTTCGGTCTAAAGCCCCCCTGTTAAAGAGGTCTTTAATCCGAGTTCGATCTAAAGCCCCCCTGTTAAAGAGGTCTTTAATCCGAGTTCGGTCTAAAGCCCCCCCTGTTAAAGAGGTCTTTAATCCGAGTTCGGTCTAAAGCCCCCCTGTTAAGGGGGGTTGGGGGGTTTTGCGATGTCGAGTTTCAAGTAGCTTTGTTATAGATCCTAAAAAAGAACAAAATTTCCCTCAACAACCAAAACTAAATTTATGACTATCTCAATGTATGACGCTTTAATTCCTCTTTCCATTAACAACTTGGAAAATCTTTCTGCGATTTTGGCAAAAGCTGAATCACACGCACAATCGAAAAAAATCGATGAAAGTATTTTCATCAACGCCCGTTTATTTCCCGATTTAGCCATTTCTTTAGATTGATTTGAAAAAAGTCACTAAACATATACCAAAAAATCTATCTCTTGATAGTGGTAACGAAGTTTTTTTGAGGAAAAATTGCGACTAAGATCCTGTATTTCAAAATAAAGTGGCGTTAATCAGCTATAAACAACTCAATATTCTGATCGATATTCTATCCAGCAAAACTGGATAAAATAAATCTTCTTCACCAATCAAATCCAACTTGGTAAATTTTACTCCATAATTCTGCGCTAATTTTTTGGCAGAATTTTTCTCATCATAAACATCACCGAAAATACATTTAATCTGGCCTGTTTTAGCAAGCGCATCAAGCTCGCGCACATCTTTTATTGTTAGTTCAAAATCGTGATTACCAGAAATAATTTTCAGTGGTTTTATATCAAAAAAATCTTCAAAATATTGATAACCATCGTGATAAAAAACGAAGCCGGAATTTTGAATTGGCTGCAAATTTTTCCGAATATTTTTCTCAGTTTTTAAAATTTCTTTTTTCAATTTTTCTAAATTTTTCTGATATTTTTCAGAATTTTCTGCATCAATTTCACAAATTTTTTGAGTTATAAATTCAGCAATTTTTATACCATTTTCCGGATTCAACCACAAATGCAGATCAATTTTTTTAGGATCACTTCTTCTTTGCAAAAGCTTAATTTTGTTGATTTGCGACATTTTATAAACATTTTTTCCTTTCACCAATTTGGCAAAATTCTTTTCCAAATCATCATCAATATAAAAAATTAAATCTGCTTGCGCCGCAAATTCAGCATCGCTTTTTTTTAACTGGTAATCATGCTCAGAAATGCTGGGATTAATGATTAAAATGCTGTTGTTTTTATCTTCAGTAATTGCCAAAACTATCTGATAAATCGGATTGATTGACGCAACTATTAAAGGTTTTTTCTGTGGCTTGTCGTTGGCAAAAGCAGAGCTAGCGCTAATTAAGAGCAATAAAAAAATATTGAAAAATTTCATAATATTTAAAAAAACTAAATGGTCGCAAAACTTGAAAATATCAGCCTTAGTCTAAATCGCCAAAAAATCTTGAGCGACATAAGTTTAGAATTACAAAAAGGCAAAATCACCACTTTGATCGGTCCAAATGGCGGCGGCAAAACTTCAATTGCCCGAATTTTATTGGGAATTTTAAAACCAAATTCGGGGAAAATTATTAAAAATTCCAACTTAAAAATTGGCTATATGCCACAAAAAATCGAAATTGATAAAACCATTCCAATGACAGCGAAAGATTTTATTCAGCTTTCAACTAACAAAATAAAATTTGATGAAACCTTACAAAACCTCGCCGCACGCCTTAATGTTAAAAAAATATTAAATCACCAGATTCATGATTTATCGGGAGGACAAATGCAGAAAATTTTATTTTTACGCAGTTTGACAAATAATCCTGACATTCTGGTACTTGATGAACCAACGCAATATATGGACATCGCCGCAATTCAGGATTTTTACCAAATTATTGATGAAGTTAGAAAATCGAGCAACTGTGCAATTTTATTGATTTCGCACGATCTTTACACCGTAATGCAAAAAACCGATATTGTATTTTGCGTTAATAACCATGTTTGCTGCCACGGAACTCCGGAATTGGTAAATCAACATCCAGAATATTTATCGCTTTTTGGCAATAAAAGCGCGCTGACTATTTATCAACATCATCACGATCACAAGCATTAAGAACTTGTCTAACAATTTCTTTGAAAACTTCGCTAATTTCAGATTTTTTATTCATAACCACAATCGGCGTTCTTTCTTCGGTCGAATCAGATATTTCCTGCATAATCGGCACTTCGCCTAAAAATTTTATTGCCATTTTTTCAGCTAATTTTTTGGCACCATCTTTGCCAAATAAATATTTTTTTTCCGCGCCAATTTCCAGATAAGACATATTTTGAATCAAACCTAAAATCGGAATTTTTAATTTTTCAAAACAATCAATCGATTTCACCACATCAATCACCGAAAGGCTTTGTGGCGTTGAAACAATTATAATTCCCGCCAGTGGAAATTTTTCTGCCATACTTAGATAAACATCTCCGGTTCCGGGCGGCATGTCGATAATCATAACATCAACTTCCTTGCCGTCATTTTTCCAATTCACACTTCTAATAAGTTGATAAAGAATTTTTGTCACCATCGGCCCGCGCCAAACACCAGCTGAATTTGGATCGGTCAAAGAACCAATTGAAATGCATTTAATACCGTACGAAACCAATGGCAAAATTAGACCATTTTCTTGCTCTGGTTTATTTTTTAAATTCATCAAATGTGGCACCGAAGGTCCATAAATATCAGCGTCAACTAGTGCCACATTTTTTCCCATTTGCTGCAAACTAATCGCTAAATTACAGGCAATTGTAGATTTTCCAACGCCACCTTTGGCGGAGGCAACGGCAATAATTTTTTTAACACCAACCACATCGGGAATTTGACGCATAAAGTCGGACAAGGTTTTTTCGGTCATTACAAAAAGTTTTTAATTGAAAAAGGATTAGCGCATTACTAAAACACCAACTCCTTTCAAAAACAATATTTCAAATCAGCGATGTTAAAACTTTTTATGAATAGTAAAAACGATAGTTCTCAAGGTCCTTGGGGCCCGTGGAGTGGGAACGGAGAAAATAAAGGAGCAAAACAGGAAAATCCAAAATCAAAAAAACCCCAACGATCAAAAAATGATTTGGATGATTTTCTAAAAAAAGCTGACGATTTTTTCAAAAAACTTTTCTCTGGCAATAATTTCTCTGGCAATAATGGTAAAAATAGCTGGAATAATTTTTCTCAAAAACCCCCAAAATCAATCATCGGCATTTTCATTTTAGGTTTTATTTTTTTATGGCTTTTAACCGGAATTTTTAAAGTTGATTCTGATGAAAACGCTGCGGTTCTTTACTTCGGAAAATTTTATTCAATCGCAACTCCGGGTTTAAATTACCATATTCCCTACCCTTTTGGCCAAGTAATTAAAAAAAGCGTTACCACTGTTAACAGCGAAGAATTTGGTTTTTCTTCCAATTCACGCAAATCTGAAAAAAGAAATTTCGACGCTGAAAGTTTAATGCTTACGGGAGACGAAAATATCGTCGATATTGAATTCCAAATTCAATGGCAAGTTGCCAATATTCGTGATTTCGTTTTCAACATCGCCGAACCAAATCAGGCAATTCGCAAAGCTTCTGAAGGCGCAATGCGCGAGATTATTGCCCGCACTCCAATCGCCAGCGCTTTGGCGGATGGCAAAGCTAAAATCGAAGCGGAAGTAAAAGATTTATTGCAACAAACTTTAGATTCTTACGGTGCCGGCGTTCGCATTGTTTCAGTGCAATTACACCGCGTTGATCCACCGTCGCAAGTAATTGACGCTTTCCGCGACGTTCAAACCGCAAAAGCCGACAAAGAAAAGGAAATAAACCAAGCTCAATCTTATGCCAACGACATTATTCCAAGAGCGCGCGGCGCGGCTTCGCAGCTTAAAGAACAATCAGAAGCTTATGCGCAAGAAGTTGTAACCAATTCCAAAGGTGAAGCCGAAAGATTTTTGTCGGTTTACAATCAATATGTCAAAGCCAAACAAGTGACCAAAAAGCGAATTTATTTGGAAACCATGGAAAAAATTTATCATGATAATGATAAAATTTTTATCGATAAAAGCGCCGCCAAATCAGGCGTAATGCCCTATTTTCCTTTAAATGAAATTTCTTCATCACCAAAAGCGGGGAGCAAATAATGACTAATCAAACTAAAAAAATTCTTATCATTTCAACAATCACGATTTTGCTTTTTTTAAGCACAATGTTTACGGTTGATCAAAGGCAACAGGTTTTGATTTTACAATTCGGCGAACCAATTCGCACCATTAATAAACCAGGAATAAAATTTAAGGTTCCACTTTTACAAAATGCTGTTTTCTTTGACAAAAGAATTATCGATTTGGGCATTTCCGAGCAGGAAGTTATTGCCTCCGATCAAAAACGTTTAATCATTAACGCTTTCGCGAAATATAAAATTACCGATCCATTGAAGTTTTACACGACAGTTGGAACGACGCAGGGTTTTTCCAATAAAATTTCTGGAATATTAGATTCAAGCCTGCGCCAAGTGATTGGAGAAGTTACTTTGAGCGAACTTTTAACCGAAAATCGCAGCAATATTATGGCAAAAATTAAAGATGTTGTAAGTGCGGCGTCGGAAATTTTTGGAGTAGAAATTGTTGATGTACGCATTATGCGCGCCGATTTGCCGAAAGAAAACAGCGACGCAATTTACGCCAGAATGCAAACTGAACGCGAAAAAGAAGCCCGCGAAATTAGAGCCAACGGCGCCGAAGAAGCCGATAAAATTCGCGCTTCCGCCGATAAAGAAAGAACCATAATTCTCGCCGAAGCCAAGAAAAACGCTGATATAACCCGAGGAAATGGTGAAGCTGAATCAAATAAAATTTACGCCAATTCTTACGGCCGCGACCCCGAATTTGCCGATTTTTATCGTTCAATGAGCGCTTATAAAGAAGCGTTGAATAGCGAAAAAACTAAGATGGTGATTTCCCCCGATGGAGAATTTTTTAAGTATTTTGGGAATAAGTAAAAACTTATATTTGAAACTCGCACAGTTTGCTTTGGCGTAAGAATTTAACATCGCAAAACCCCCCAACCCCCCTTAACAGGGGGGCTTTGAGATCGAACTCGGATAAAGCCCCAATGTTAAGGGCGGCTTTGAGATCGAACTCGGATAAAGCCCTACTGTTAAGGGCGGCTTTGAGATCGAACTCGGATAAAGCCCTACTGTTAAGGGCGGCTTTGAGATCGAACTCGGATAAAGCCCCCCTGTTAAGGGGGGTTGGGGGGTTTTGCGATGTTAAAATAAAATGAGATTTTTTTTAAATATCCCGCCTTTTTCAAGTTAGCAAAATAGCAAAACAAACTGTGCGAGTTTCAAGTAGCTTTGGCACATAACAAGATCAGCAACAAATTTTATGATGATTTGATAATGATGTGTGAATTATAAATTTTACCAATTGATGACAAAAAAATTACCACAAAACACAATTCCAAAATTTCTTTTGCAGGTCATCAAGCCTTACAAATGGTGGTATTTGCTGATGATGCAAGCGCCGATTGTAAATTCTTTTTACAAAGTTTTTAGCATGGTTGCGGTTGCAAAAGTGGTTGATGTTTTTACAGCGACGGAAATTCCGCAATATTCAAATTTTCTTTATCCAATCACCTCAAAGCAGGATGACGGGATTTGCAATCCCGTTCTCACGTTTATGTCCCGTTTAATTGAACTGAAAATGCGAAATGGATGATGAAAATCATCCCGAATTGTCGCTTAAGCCAGAATATTTAATCAAAAAAATTTTAATGAAAAAAATCAGCTCTAAAAACAATTTTATCATATTATAAAAATGATCCGCGCAGCAACAAAAGCAGATGTAAATTGGATGGTTGAACTAAGTCATCAAAAGCGATTAGCCTATTCAAAAGCACAACCAAATTTTTGGAAGATGGCTAAAAATTCCGATGAAATACAAAAGAAATATTTTGAGAAAGAGCTAAAAAATGATGATGTTATTGCCTTGGTTTATGAAGAAAAACAAGGTTTCATAATAGGCAAATTAGTGACGCCGCCTGAAGTTTACGACGCAGGTTTAACTTTGATGATTGATGATTTTTGTGTTAAATCCGAGGATTTATGGATGACAATTGGCAAGAAGTTGCTTGATGAATGCGAAAAAAAAGCAAAAAATATCGGCGCCAAAAAAAAGAAAGTTCGCCAAATTTTAATTGTTTGCGGCGATCATGATATGCAGAAATTTTCTTTGCTTGAAACTATGAATATGAAGGTTGCAAGTAGGTGGTATACAAAAAAAACTACTTAAATTATTTATTTTAAAATCTAACATAAAAACACTAACAACAATCATGAATCCAATAAAACTCTCAATTTCACTCTGCATTTTTTTGGCATTTTCAACCCAATCTTTCGCCCAAAAAACCAATGCAAAAATAGAAGCAATTCCTTCCAAACCTTCTGTAATGAACGGTTTTGCTGATATTGTTGAAGAGCTTCTTCCGGCGGTTGTTAATATTTCCACAACTCAAGAAGTGCAAAATAGCAACAATTCTGTCGATCAATCTTTGCTTGGTGATTTGCCGAAAAGCCCAATTTTGGAAGATTTTAGAAGCCAGCTTGAAAACCAATTTCGCGGTCAACAAAATACTAGAAAAAAAGTTGCTTCAATTGGTTCGGGTTTTTTAATTTCAAAAGATGGATTTATTGTAACTATTTTCCACGTAGTTGAAGATGCCAGCGAGATCACAGTTTCACTAAGCGACGGCGCCAAATATAAAGCCAAAGTTATCGGAGTTGATAAAAAAACTGATTTAGCTTTGCTGAAAATTAATCCAGAAAAAGAATTGAAATTCGTCAAATTCGGCGATTCTGACAAATCTCGTATCGGCGATTGGGCAATTATTATCGGCAATCCTTACGGCCTTGGCGGCTCAGTTTCCGTCGGCATTGTTTCGGCGCGCAGCCGCGATATTAATAACAATCAATCTGACGATTTCATTCAAACTGACGCCGCAATCAACAAAGGCAATTCTGGCGGCCCAATGTTTAACGTGCGCGGCGAAGTGATCGGAATTAACACCGCAATTTATTCACCTTCCGGCGGCAGCATTGGCATTGGTTTCGCCCGCACTTCGGCAACTGCAACGCAAGTGATTCGTCAATTAAAAGAACAAGGCGAAGTTACGCGCGGCTGGCTTGGAATCTCGGTTCAAGACGTTTCTGAAGAAATTGCCGAATCAATGAAAATTGAAAAAAACCGCGGCGCTTTTGTAACCGAAGTTACCAAAGATGGGCCCGCTGAAAAAGGCGGAATAATTCCAACCGACGTAATTATCAAACTTGATGAACAAGAAATTTCTGAGATGAAAATTTTACCAAGAACAGTTTCAAAATTTCCGGTTGGAAAATCGGTTAAAGTTACTCTCCTGCGCCGCGGCAAGCTTAAATATTTAACTGTAAAAGTTGGAAAAATGCGCGATGAAGATATTAAAAAAGCTGAAATAAAACCAGTTGAAAAAAGAGTTTTGGTAAAACCAGCAGTTCAAATTATGGGTTTAGGATTGTTAGAAATAAATGACAGAATCAGAAAAAGTAAAAACCTCGACAACAATCTTGAAGGTTTATTAGTTGTAGAAATTACTCCTAAATCTGAAGCCGCCGAAAAAGGCATAATTCAAGGCGATATAATTTTATCAGCAAACCAAACGCCCGTTGGGTCGGTGGATGAATTAAAACAGAAAATCGAGGACTCAAGAAAAACTACCAATAAAAAACTTTTCTTATTTTTGAAACGCAACGAAGCCAATTATCCCGTGGTTTTGACGGTGAAATAAATGACAAATCTTCCTAAAAAAATAAAATCCATTGCGGATGCGGCGATTCACTCGCCGCGTAGCAATTCAAAACAAACCCAAATTCGACAAAAGTCGAATTTGATTAAATATAAATGTCCGGCGAAAATTAATTTACTCTTGAAGCTTACGGGAAAAAGAGTTGATGGCTATCACCAATTAGAATCTCTTTTTGCTTTTCTTGATTTAGCAGACGAACTTTCGATTTCCTTACTTAGTCATCCCGAACTCGTTTCAGGATCTAAACCGACAATAAAAATCACTGGCGAATTCGCCAATTTAGTCGATCCAGAAAATAATCTTTTCACCAAAATTCTAGATTACTTCGCCACCGAATTTTCAATTTCAAAAAATCTCGAAATAAAAATCACAAAAAACATTCCCGTTGGCGCTGGTCTTGGTGGCGGTTCATCTGATGCTGCTTATTTTATGCGTGGCTTAAATGAAATTTTTGACCTTGGTTTATCGCTTCCCGAGCTTCAAAACATTTCTCTAAAATTTGGTTCTGACATTTTTTTTCTTTTAGGAAATAAAGCCGCAATTGTAAAAGGTCGCGGCGAAATTATTGAAGAATTTCCGCAATTTTCACCAATTCCGACACTTTTAATTAACCCCAAAATTTCAGTTTCAACCACAGAAATTTTTAACAAATTTGATGGAAAATTTTCTCAAGAAATTCCAACCAAAAATTTACTTAAAAAAGATGTTTTTGACTTAATAGAAAATTTTTCAAATGATCTGGAAAAGCCAGCAATTTCAATGCTTCCGCTAATTTCTGAAATTATTGAAAATCTAAAAAATTCAGGTGCTAAAATCGCTAAAATGTCGGGAAGTGGCGCCACTTGTTTTGGAATTTTTGAAAATAAAAAAACATTGGATTTGGCGCAAAAAATTTTAAGCAAAAAATTTCCTAAGTTTTTTATTAAAAAAACTCAAATTCGATCAACTATTTCTCCGTCATTCTGAACTTGATTCAGGATCTATCCGATTTTATCGCGAGTAAAATAACAAATTAGGTCGAGTTTCAAGTAGCTTTGGTTAAATGTGACATAAAAAACAAACAAATGCAAAAACCAACTTTCGGCCTGCAATCAATAGAACAAAAGCTTTCCAGCCTGCTCAAACCAATGTTTCAAGGTAGCAAAAAAGAATTTATCATGATTAATAATTTGGTAAAAAACTGGGATGAAATTATCGGGAAAAAATATGCCGTTTTTTGCTATCCAAAATCTGTGGTTTTGGGCAAAGATAAATCTGTCGGCGGCAGACTTACAATTGGCGTTTACAATTCAGCGGTGGGATTTTTTTTAGAGAATAATTCTGAAATTATTTTGGAAAGAATCGCAACTTTTTACGGTTTTAAATCAATTTCTAAAATTATTATTAAACAAGAGCCAAAAGTTGTTGATGTTAATCGAAGCCTAGAAATTAAGCTTCCGGCGCAGCAGGAAAGTTTTTTGAAAGGAAAGATTGATGATATTAAAGATAAGGATTTAGCGGAGACTTTACAAAAATTAGGCAGGGAAATTTTTAAGAAAAATTAAACACCCAGCCTACGATTTCTCTCATCGCGCATTTTGGCGAAATCATCTCCCGCATGATAAGAAGAGCGCGTCAAAGGGCTTGAAGAAACCATCAAAAACCCTTTGTTATAAGCCATTTTTTTGTAAAACTCGAATTCATCAGGATGAACATAACGATCCACCGGCGCGTGGCGCAAGGTTGGACGTAAATATTGGCCAATTGTCAGAAAATCGATGTCAGCGCAACGCATGTCATCCATAACTTGCAGAATTTGTTCTTTAGTTTCACCAAGACCAACCATCAAACCAGATTTGGTGAACATTGACGGATCAATTTCTTTAACGCGCTTTAATAAATGTAATGAGTGAAAATAACGCGCACCGGGGCGAATTGTTCCGTATAAGCCGGGAACGGTTTCAATATTATGATTAAAAACATCAGGCTTCGCTTTTACAACCACTTCAAGCGCGCCGTTTTTACGCAAAAAATCTGGCGTTAAAATTTCAATTGTAGTTTGCGGCGATTTGCGGCGCACATTTTCAATACATTTTACAAATTGATCAGCGCCGCCATCAGACAAATCATCGCGATCAACCGATGTAATTACAATGTGTTTTAAACCAGAAACTTTCGCCACGTCGCCAACATTTTCTGGCTCGTGCGGATTTACTGAATCTGGTTTTCCAGTTTCAATATTACAAAATGAACAAGCTCTTGTACATACAGAACCCAAAATCATCACAGTTGCATGTTTTTGCGACCAGCATTCTCCGATATTCGGACAAGCAGCTTCTTCGCAAACTGTGTGCAATTTTTTCTCGTTTAAAAGCTCTTTGGTTTCATAATAACCTTTGGAAACTGGCGCTTTAACGCGAATCCAATCTGGTTTGCGCTCCATTTTTTCTTTTGGAAAATTGGTCGCAAAACCCATCAAATCTTTATTGTCGCGTTTAGCAATTTGTCCTGATTCTTTTTTTTCTTCTCGGGTTTGCATCTTACTTGGTTTCTCCGGTTGAAACATATTTGGTGATTTCAGCAATATTGGTTGAGTGATCCGCCAAACGCTCAAAACTTTTTGCGATAAATAAAATGTTAATAATTCTTTCAGCCTGTTTTTTGCTGAAGCTTTCGCCTTCTAAAATGCTGAATAATCCGCTATAAATTTCGTCAATTTCATCATCTTCACGCAACACCTCATCCGCCATTTCTAAATTTTGATCGTTGAAAGCAATCACCGAATCGCGAACCATAATTTTGGAAAGTTGCACCATATCGAGCAAAGATTTTTTGACGTTAACATCAAATTCATCAGCACCAACACGAGTAATTTTTTTGATGATACTTTTCGCCTGATCGCCAACTCTTTCCAAATTTGAAGAAACTTTCAGCGCCGAAACAATATAGCGCAAATCAACAGCCATCGGCTGGCGCAACGCCAACATCGTGGTGATTTTTCTTTCGATCAAAAAATCCAGCGAGTTAATTTTATAATCATGCGTTGTGATTTTTTCTAAATAATTTTTGTGATTATGCACAATCATTTCTGCAACCATGTCGATTGAAATCAACACTAAATCCAGCATTTCATCAAGCGTGCCGGCAATTGATTGCAAATCTTTGTCGTAAGATTTTACGGTATGTTCTTTGAGGCTCATGGATTTATGATTTAAGATTTAAGATTTGGGATTTAGGATTCTTAAAAAATATCTTAAATCCTAAATCTTAAATCTTAAATCTAAATTTACTTCACATGCGAAGAATCCTAATAATCGGCTCTGGAGGCAGAGAACACGCTATTTGCGAGCAGTTTAAAAAATCGCCAAAATTAGAAAAACTTTTTGCGCTACCGGGAAATGCCGGAATTGCCGAAATTGCCGAAATTGTCGATGAAATTAAAATCGATGAACATCAAAAAATTATTGATTTTTGTTTGAATCAAAAAATTGATTTTGTTTTTGTCGGGCCAGAACAGCCTTTGGTTGCGGGCTTAGTTGATGATTTACAAAAAGCAGAAATTCGCGCTTTTGGGCCGTCGAAAAAAGCGGCGCAGCTTGAAGGTTCAAAAATTTTCATGAAAAAAATTGCGGTTGATAATGATGTTCCAACTGCGATTTACGAAACTTTTACAGATGCCAAAAAAGCTAGCGAATTTGCTGAAAAATTAGGATTTCCTTGCGTGATAAAAGCTGATGGTTTGGCGGCGGGGAAAGGCGTAATCATTGCCCAAAATCTTAATGAGGCGCGCGCAGCAAATGCAGAAATTTTGTCAGGAAAATTTGGCGAAGCTGGCAATAAAATTATCATCGAAGAATTTTTAGATGGTTTTGAAGCTAGTTATTTTGTTCTTTGTGACGGCAAAAATTTTGTGCCCCTTGGATTTGCTCACGATCACAAAAAAGTCGGCGAAAATGAAAGCGGGCCAAATACTGGCGGCATGGGAACTTTCGCGCCTTCTCCTTTTATTGATGATAAAATGGAAGAAGAAATAATTAAAAATATTATTAAACCAACCTTGCGCGGTCTTGAAAATATTGGCGCGCCATTTGTTGGAATTTTATTTGCTGGTTTGATGATTGGTAAAAATGGAGCCAAACTTTTAGAATTTAATGCCCGTTTTGGCGATCCCGAAACCCAAGTTATTTTACCAAGAATTAAAACTGATTTTATTGATTTAATTGAAAGCGCAATTGCTGGAAAATTAGATGAAATTAAAGTTGAATTTGATGAAAATAAAAAATTAGTTTGCGTTGTAATGTGCGCCAATGGCTATCCCGAAGGCTATGAAAAAGGAACTGAAATTAAAAATTTAAAAGCCGCAGAAATTGCCAGCGTAAAAATTCTTCACGCCGGAACTGCTAAAAAAGATGGAAAAATTGTCGCAAATGGTGGCAGAGTTTTAAACATTGTTGCGGTTGCTGATTCATTTGAAATAGCGCGTAAAAAAGCTTATGAAGCTGTTGATTTGATTGACTGGAAAGCAGGATTTGTGAGAAGAGATATTGCTGCGAAAGCTGTGTAAATATCGAGCGCTAGCATTTCGACGACGCGCTAAAACGCTTTGCTCGATTTCAAAACACTAAAACGAAACCTGCTGCGACTCGAGATCTTGCTCATTAGAAGCTAAAAGTTTTTCTTCCGCTTTTTGGTAATTCACCAAATAATATTGTTCTAACTTATCAGCATCTTTAATCTGACTTGCCAGCGCATAACCATTATCTTGAAGATAGCGCGAAGCTAATGTTCTCAAGCGTTCCGGCCTTGTTAAATAAACCCATTCAACTTCTAAAAGTTGAATTTCATCTTCATAAACAACGATTTCATTTTCAGTTTTAACCATGTCATCTTGCAAATCTTCCACTCTAAACTGAACCAGAAAAGTAAAAATAATGCTAAAAATAACAGAGGCGACAAGAAGCAAATTTGCGAAGTAAAATTTGTTTAATGATTGCCAGAATTCTTTCATTTTTAAGTTATATTTTAATCGCCACACGCATTTTTGACGAACGCGCACGAGGGTTGGCGGCAATTTCTTCAACTGTCGGAGAAATTGCTGACCTAGTTATTATGTGAAAATTTTTTGCTGAATTTGCTTGCAGATTTTCGGGCTTATACCTTGAAACTACTTGGTCTAGCCCCGCTTCTTTTTTCAGGAAATTCTTAACGATCCTATCTTCTAAAGAATGGAAAGAAACCACAACCAACCTGCCGCCTTTTTTTAACAAAGTTATAGAGGATTCAAGCGCTTCTTTCAATTCTTCTAATTCTTGGTTAACAAAAATTCGTAATGCCTGAAAAGTTTTTGTCGCTGGATGAGTTTTGAAATAGCCGTGATAAAAAGATTTTACGATGCTCGATAATTCGTTGCAGCTTGTGATATCAGCGGTTTTGCGACGCTCAACAATTTTTTTAGCGATAAGTTTTGCTTTTGGTTCTTCGCCAAATTCTTTAATTATTTTTGCTAATTCTTCTTCAGAAAATTGATTCACAACTTCGAAAGCGCTAAGTGGAATTTCACGATCCATTCTCATATCTAATTTGGCATCGGAATCAAAAGAAAATCCGCGATCTTTATCATCAAGTTGCATTGATGAAACACCGATATCGAGCACCATCCCATCTAATTCGGTGATATTTTTTTCGGCTAGAAGATTAATACTATTGGAAAAAGTTCCGCGCAAAAATGTGAAATTTTTTGGAAATTTTTTTTCTAATTTTTCAGCAAATTTTTTGGCAGTTTCATCACGATCAATTGCATAAACTTTGCAATTTGCTGATTCCAGAATTGCTGTTGTATAACCACCAGCGCCAAAGGTTGCATCTAAATAAACTTCACCAGATTTTGGAGCTAAATGCTGTAAAACTTCGTTGATTAAAACTGGTTTGTGGAAATCAAGATTGTTCATTTTGTCAACCTCAATAAATTGCGTTTTTCTTTGGCATCTTTTTTGGCCTGCGCCATGTAATCTTCAAACTTCGCTGGATTCCAAATTTGGAAAGTTGAACCCTTGCCGACGAAAACTGCCGAATCTTTTAATTTAGCTTTCTTAAGCAAAGTTTCAGGCAAAATAACGCGACCGTCGCCATCAATTGCAAGCTGGAAAGAACCGCCCAAAACCGCAGTAGCAAAGGCGTCGCGCTCTTCTGAAAATGGATCTAAGTTATCAATTGATTCTGAGATTTTTTTGATGCGCTCCAAATCACAACCTTCAATACAGTCATTTATGAAAGATTCATAAACTACAACTCCGGAAAAATTCTCATTCACCAAAGATGCGCGGAACTGCGCTGGGATTGAAACCCTGCCCTTGCCGTCGATCTTGTTTGTGAATGTTGAGAGAAATAAAGCCACGGGAAAAATTGGATTAATTTGGAAAAATCTGGAATTACATGGAAAAATTATGAGTGGAGATGGATAGTGTCAACGAGGAAATGTGATTTTTTTAGGTAATTATATCTGGTAATTATATCTTGATTCCCCAAAAAAACCCGAGGTCATCCAGAGCGTGTCGAAGGGTGATTTTGGTTTTGGAAACTTGAATCACCCTTCGACAGGCTCAGGGTGACATTACTTACTTTTTGGGGTGACATTGCTTAATTTTTGGGGTGACATTGCTTAATTTTTAAGCGATAATCGCAAAACATAGTCGAAAATTTCTGTAGAAATTTCTAAAGCTACTCCTACGTTGCTAACCCTTGCATCTCTTAATTAAACTTCATTTTAAATGACAATTTACCAACCCGATAAAAACGGAAAATTCGGCGCATTTGGCGGACGTTATGTCGCTGAAACTTTGATGCCAGCGCTCCTAGATCTTGAACAGGCTTACGCTAAAGCCAAAAAAGATCCAAAATTTCAGGCGGAATTTGCTTATTATTTAAAACATTATGTTGGTCGTCCAAGCCCGTTATATCTAGCTGAACGCCTAACTAAAGAAATTGGTGGCGCTAAGATTTATTTAAAAAGAGATGAGTTAAATCACACTGGTTCACATAAAATCAACAATTGCATTGGTCAAATTTTGCTCGCTAAAAAAATGGGTAAAAAGCGTATCATTGCTGAAACGGGCGCTGGTCAACATGGCGTTGCAACGGCGACTGTTTGCGCATTATTTTCACTTCCTTGCGTGATTTATATGGGAGCAAAAGACGTCGAAAGACAGGCGCAAAATGTTTTTCGTATGAAGCTTTTAGGCGCTACAGTTGTGCCTGTTGAAAGCGGTTCAAGAAGTTTGAAAAACGCCATCAATGAAGCAATGCGCGATTGGATTGCCAACGCTCGTGACACTTATTATTTACTTGGCACCGTAACTGGTCCGCATCCTTATCCAACAATGGTTCGCGACTTTCACTCGGTGATTGGAAAAGAAGCAAAAAAACAAATTAAAAAAGCAGAAGGAAAATTGCCTGATGCATTGGTTGCCTGCATTGGCGGCGGTTCAAATTCGATTGGTTTATTTCACCCATTTCTGAATGATAAGTCAGTAAAAATGTATGGCGTGGAAGCGGCGGGACGAGGATTGGAAAGCGATGAACATTCCGCCTCAATTGCCAAAGGAAGTATGGCGGTTTTACACGGCAATAAAACTTTTTTCCTGCAAAGTGAAGATGGACAAATTCAAGATGCACATTCAATTTCTGCGGGTTTAGATTATCCCGGAATCGGGCCAGAACATGCATTTTTACACAAACAAAAACGCGTTGAATATGTCAGCGCAACCGACAAAGAAGCAGTTGAATCTTTCCAGCTTTTATGCCGCACCGAAGGAATTATTCCAGCTTTGGAATCTGCGCACGGAATTTCTTACGCTTGTAAGTTGGCGAAAAAAATGAAAAAAAATCAAATTATTATTGTTAACCTTTCGGGACGCGGAGATAAGGATATTCAAACGATTGCGAAGGTATTAAATTTCAAGCTATAAACCAAAACTAATTCAAGAAATCGATTTTTCTAAAAAATAAAATCTATTGCGGATGCGCCGATTAACTCGGCGCGCAGCAATTCAAAATCAACCCAAATTCGACGCAAGTCGAATTTGATATTCAAGAAATCGATTTTTCTAAAAAAATAAAATCTATTGCGGATGCGCCGATTAACTCGGCGCGCAGCAATTCAAAATCAACCCAAATTCGACGCAAGTCGAATTTGATTAAGTATAAAATCAAATTAATGACCCGAATTAAAAATAAATTTTCCGAATTAAAATCCAAAAAACAGAGCGCTTTTATTGGCTATATTTGTGCTGGCGATCCGGATTACAAAACCTCACTAGAAATTCTCAAATCCTTGCCAGAAGCTGGCTGCGACATTATTGAACTCGGAGTTCCATTTCTTGATCCTGCGGGCGATGGACCAACAATTGAAAGTGCTTCCAAACGCGCAATTGCCAATGGCATGAGTTTGAAAAAAACCTTGGCTATGGCGGCGGAATTTAGAAAAACTGACGAAAACACGCCGTTAGTTTTGATGGGTTATTACAATCCTATTTTAAAATATGGTCTGCAAAAAATCTTTGTTGATGCTTATAAATCAGGCATTGACGGCTTTTTAATTGTTGATCTTCCACTTGAAGAAGAAGTGGAAATTTTAAGCGAAATTTCCAAAACAAAGCTTGATTTAATTCGCTTAATTGCACCAACAACAAATCAAGATCGCGCTAAAAAAATCGCAAAAAATGCTGGCGGTTTTTTATATTTGATTTCAATGCTGGGAATTACTGGCACAAAATCAGCAATTGCCGTCGATAACAAAAAGAATTTACAAAATTTGCGGAAAGTTTCTGATTTGCCAATTGCGATTGGCTTTGGAATTAAAACACCCAATCAAGCAGGCGAATTTGCAAAATTAGGATTCGATGCGGTGGTGGTTGGATCGACAATTGTTAAAGAAATTAGTGAAAATTATTTAGCAAAAAAATCTGCGACGGAAATTGTTAAATTATTATCTAAAAAAGTTTCAGAATTTGGAAAAGAAATTAAAGCCAACTAAAAATAAAAACCTATTGCGGAGGCACGAATTTACTTCGTGCGCAGCAATTCAACCTAACTAAATTCAAACGAAGTTTTAATTTAATTTATGATCAAAGGCATCAAAATCGCCACTACAAATTGTGGTATAAAATATAAAAACCGCGACGATCTTTTGCTGGTTGTTTTTGAAGATGAAGCCAATGTCGCTGGAGTTTTCACCAGCTCTTCAATGCCCGCCGCACCTGTAACTTGGTGCAAAAAAAATATTGAACAAGGTTTGGCAAAAGCATTGGTTGTAAATGCTGGAAATGCCAACGCTTTCACTGGAAAAACCGGCGAAGAAACAGTTTTAAAAACTGCCAAAAAAGTTGCTGACCAATTAAATTGCAAAATGGAAGAAGTGTTTATTTCTTCAACCGGCGTGATTGGCGAAACTTTAAAAGCCGAATTAATCACCAGCGCAATTGGGCAAATGTTGCAAAATCTTGAATCTGGCGAAAAGGCTTTCGACAAAGCTTCGCGGGCTATCATGACTACCGACACTAAACCAAAATTAATCAAAAAAACCTGCGAAATCGATGGCAAAGAAGTTAACCTAATTGGATTTGCCAAAGGCTCGGGAATGATTGCGCCGAACATGGCGACAATGCTGGGTTACATTTTTACCGATGCCGATATTTCTTCAGAAACATTACAAATTTTGCTCAAAAATTCTACTGAAGAAAGTTTCAACTCAATCACTGTCGATTCAGATCAATCAACCAACGACACTGTTTTTCTATTCGCCACTAAAAAAGCTGGAAATATCACGGTGACTGATTCTAACAGCAGCGAAATCGCTTCATTTAAAGAAGCTTTGCATGAAGTTGCTTTGGGTTTAGCAAAAATGATTGTGGTTGATGGTGAAGGTGCAAAAAAATTAATTGAAATTGAGGTAGAAGGCGCAACAAGTAAAGCGCAAGCCAAGGAAGTTGCATTTGCAATTGCTAATTCACCTTTGGTTAAAACTGCAATCGCAGGTTGCGATCCCAACTGGGGACGCATTGTAATGGCGGTTGGCAAATCATGCAAAGAAACATCGCCGAATCAACTTATTATAAAAATTGGCGATCATCCTTTGGTGCAACATGGCGCGAAACATCCAGATTATGTAGAAAAATTGGTGCATGAATATTTAAAAAATTCGGAAGTAAAAATTTCTGTAAATTTAGGTCTCGGAATTCACCGCGATATCGTGTGGACTTGCGATTTGAACGAAGAATATATCAAAATTAACAAAGATTATCGTAGCTAAAATGAGTAAAACTCCTGCCGAAATCAGATTTGAAAAATCACGAAAAAAACTTTCAACGGCGTTGAAAGAACTGGATTTAGCAATACAAAAAAAACTTCGCGAAGGCGCGATTGAAACCAAAATCATGGATATTGGCAATGAAGAAAATAGCGAGGCGCGAGCCAAGATAATTGAGCAATCGGAAACTATTTCAAATTTGAATTCTGAAATTAATACCTTACAAAAAAACCTTTCAATTTTGGGTAGGGAATCAGAGTTTTTACATATTAAAAATAAGGTTTTTGCTGAAAAATTAGCAGCAATTCGCAATCAACAATCAACTTTAATTGAAGAGATCGAAGCAGATCTGGTAAGGATTGAAGACATAATTCAAACTGAGGAATAAATTCATGAATATTGAAATTCCAATCGGAAAATCGCGCTACAAAATTAATTGCGAGGAAGGTCAAAAAGAAAAATTGCTACGTCTTGCCGAGCGCTTAAATAAAAGGGTTATCAGCCTATCGCTTGAAATGAAAAATGTTGATGAAAAAACTTTGCTAGCGATTTCAGCTTTGATGATAGAAGAAGAATTGGAAAATAAAAAAGGCACTCGCGAAGACGAATCGGAAATTAATGATGAAGATATATATGACGCGGTGAGCGATAATATGGAGAATGTGGCGGAATATATTGAGAAACTGACTAAGAAGATTGAGAATTTTTAATTTAAGGAAAATTAGGAGAATTTGAGGGAATTTGGGGTTTAAGGAAAATTAGGAGAATTTGAGGGAATTTGGGATTTAGGGAATTTGGGATTTAAGGGGATTTGGGATTTAAGGGGATTTGGGATTTAAGGGGATTTGGGTTTTGGTATACACCAAAACTACTTGAAACTCGACATCGCAAAACCCCCCAACCCCCCTTAACAGGGGGGCTTAATCCGAGTTCGATCTCAAAGCCCCGCTTTTAAGGGAGACTTAATCCGAGTTCGATCTCAAAGCCCCCTGTTAAGTGAGACTTAATCCGAGTTCGATCTCAAAGCCCCACTTTTAAAAGAGACTTAATCCGAGTTCGATCTCAAAGCCCCGCTTTTAAAAGCCCCACTTTTAAGAGAGACTTAATCCGAGTTCGATCTCAAAGCCCCGCTTTTAAGGGAGGCTTAATCCGAGTTCGATCTCAAAGCCCCGCTTTTAAGGGAGACTTAATCCGAGTTCGATCTCAAAGCCCCGCTTTTAAGGGAGACTTAATCCGAGTTCGATCTCAAAGCCCCCCTGTTAAGGGGGGTTGGGGGGTTTTGCGAATTTTAATTTTTTTACCAAAGTGAAGTGGTCGAGTTTCAAGTAGCTTTGGTATATATTAAATAAATTCCCCTAAATCCTAAATTCCCTTAAATCCTAAATTCCCCTAAATCCTAAATTCCCTTAAACCCTAAATTCCCTTAAATCCTAAATTCCCCTAAATCCCAAATTCCCCTAAATCCCCTTAAATCCTAAAATGCCAACCATTTCCTCAACAAAACAAGCTCTCCGTAAAATCTTCAAAGAAAAAAGATCTAACCTTTCCGCTTTGGAAGTGAAGGAAAAATCCCGCGCAATCAACGAAAATTTCATTAAAAATTTATTACCAAAAATTTATCAAAAAAATTCTGGGAAAATTTTTTCACTTTATTTTTCATCATTCAATGAAGTAGAAACCGCTGATATTGCTGACTATTTTCAAAAAAATGATATTTCTTTTTCTTACCCAAAAATCATAAAACAAGATCGCTATCTCGATTTTATCAAAACCAAAAAAGACCAAAAATTCATCGCCAATCATTTATATCCAAGGCTTCTCGAGCCTTTTAATGGCGAAAAAACTTTCCCCGATATTTTAATTTTACCGCTACTCGCCTTCGACCCCCATCTATCAAGGCTTGGCATGGGTGGCGGATTTTTTGATCGCACTATTGAATTTCTAAAAAATCAAAAAAACTCAATTATTACGATTGGTCTGGCATATGATTTTCAAAGGTCTCGCGAGCCACTCGCTATCGAAAATACCGACCAAAAGCTTGATTTTATTGTCACCGAAAAAACTATTTTCCCCGCGAGCTAGTGCCGCGTTAATCTGGGACAAAAAAAAATTTAGTAAAAATTTACAAATAAATAGTTGCTTTCAAGTTTTTTGTATATAGGTTCGCGCCACAACTTGCCATAAGAGCAGTATAGACGCTGCTCCGAGACATGTTAAGTTTCTAATTATCAATTCAATAAGAGATACAAACAATGCATAAAACAGACTTAATCAAAGAAATTGCTAACCAAACTGGCTTATCTCAAAAAGATGCTAGCGCTTCAGTAGAAGCTTTCTTGAAAGCTACTGCTAAAGCTCTTAAAAAAGGTGACGTTGTTACCTTGATCGGTTTCGGTACTTTTAAAGTAGTAAAAACTGCTGCTAGAAAAGGTCGCAATCCACAAACTGGAAAAGAAATCCAAATCAAAGCCTCTAAAAGAGTTAAATTTGCTGCTGGCAAAGCTCTAAAAGATTCTGTTAAATAGTTTCTTTAACCCTTATGTGCTAAACACATAAGGGTTTTTTTTGCACCTATTCTTCAGAAAATTTTAAAAAAACTTCTTTCGATTTAAAATTTTCTTAAGAATATGTCTTTCAAGATTTTTCCCAGAAAAAATTTATGTACATACAACGCAAAGTTTTAAATTTTGCGTAAGTGAATTTTTTTGACGAAATTTTTAGAAATTTTCTTACCAATAATTGTTCAAGAAATTGAATAATTTTACGGGTGATTAGCTCAGTTGGTAGAGCATCTCCCTTACAAGGAGAGGGTCGGCAGTTCGAGCCTGTCATCACCCACCAAGCTTCGCTCTTACGAGCTACGCTTTGGCAGGCCAGGCCCTTGGCCTGGAATGTCAAAGTAGATCGTTAGAGCGAAGCCTGCTCGACATAGTCCAAAGGGCGACGACGGGCTTCACAAGTACAAAGCACTTCAAAACTTCCACAAATAAATTTCCTCTTTCTAAAAGGGGGTGTAGCTCAGTTGGTTAGAGCGCATGCCTGTCACGCATGAGGCCGCGGGTTCGAGTCCCGTCACTCCCGCCAGACTCATGTCTGGCGGAATCCACAAAAGTCCAATCTATCCCAAAAAATCAAAGCTTCCAAGCAACTTCAAGTCCAACATCATCCAAAAAAAAGTCTATTGACATATCATTATTTTTGGGGGCGCGCCGCTTTTTCCACGAACTAAATTAGCGCATAATAAAGATTTTTGTTTTGGGGCGCGAGGCTTAGAACCAATTGGCCAGAAAAGCACAACGCAAATTAGAGAAATATTCAAAAATTCTTTTGCAAAATGTCAGCTTCCTTATTACAATCCTCACTCGTTTAGAGACGCTTAAGCATGCTTGGTAAAAAAACCTGCGGCGCTTTTAGCAATATCAGGCGTGGAGCCAAAATTTAGGACATAGCAAAATGAGCGCTACGCTTGATGATTATGGAAATATCAGCACGCATCAACAATTTGAGTTGATTGAGGG
>CANKYC010000006.1 GCA_947487845.1 Rickettsiales bacterium
TTTAAGCTTCAAGTAAGTTAAGCTTTTCTTAAGATATAGCATTCACCTGTTATTTAGATTCAGCTTAGGCACTTATAAGTTCAGATTGCATTGTTTACATCCTCATTTCCATTTGTTAAAACTAGTTTTGCAATCTTTACTCTTCTTGCTTGGTCCGTTTTTCAAGCCGTTCATATTCACGGAACTATCGCTCACGCTCATCTTTCTGTGTTTACTCATGATTACGCTCAGCTTCAGCTTTAGCTCTATTCGACAATTCTTGTTAGTGTTCAATCATTCTGTAGTCTTCCTTCATTTAGCTAATTTATTTTTAAAGAGACTCAATCAATGCATCTCTATGCTTGATATTAGACTCACTGGCGTTTTGTGTTGCGATTGCTTTATGCGTCTCAGCTTGTTTTTTCTCACACTTTATTAATAATTTTTGCATTTCTTCAGCTTAAGATTGTAGACGGAAATTGGCACGTTCTAAGTCAGACTCCAACTGTCGTTTAGTACTTTAAGATTCTTCAATTTCGCGAGTCATATGCACAAACTATTCGTTTTTTTCATATTTAATAATGTCTCGCTCTTTACGAATATCGTTTGTTTCAGATTATAACTAATTTGAGCGGCGTTTTTATTCATCTAGATCTCTTCTAAGCTGTCTTATCAGTTCTCTGTCCCGTTTATCATCTGCTTTAGCCTGCAAAGCCTGATTTTCAATCATAAGATCACCAGTGTCACGTCTCATTTTTTCTTTGATTTCTGAAATTTCTCTTTCGAACTCATGACGTTAAGCTTCAATTTAAGTTTTTAAAATTTCAGATTACCGCTTAGCTTCATAAAAATGGTCAGAAAGTCTTTCAATCTCTGTTTACTTTGCATCAAGTTCAACTCTATGCTGTGAATCAATATCTTTCTGAATTTTCATTCTTAATAAATCAGTGTCGATTGGCAATGAAATTTTGTTAGCCAATGACTCAATTTCTCTTTATTTTTATTCTATGGCTCGTCTCATGTCAGCTATTCGTTGTTCCATAGATGATTCTGCATCCTTTCTTGATTAAACTTCTTCGCTCAGAAAATCGGAAGAAAAAAGCGGTGAGATTTTTGCTGAAAAACTGGGGGCGGAAAGCGGGTTTTTAGCCCCCCATTTTTTTAATTATGCCGAATATTGGTTGTAGTCGCGTCATACAAAGTTAAATTACCCGTGATTCTACCTTTATTCGGCACAACAATTTCAACTTATACTTGAACTAAATTCAATTTTTGGAAATTTCGCAACATCAAGCCATTATAGCCGTGGGGGAAGACGGAATCTTTTGCCTCCATCTTTCAAGTTCATTTATTTTTAGAAATCGATTACAAAATTAACGGATAAATCACAATTTTCCCAATCAACAATACTGCATCAAGTGTTACCGCAACTGGTGTAATCGCAGCTTTTCCTACATCTTTAATCACACCTGAATCATTATAATAAATCGGAATTATGTAAGTAATACTTGTCGCAGCAGAATTTTGTCCTATATATTTTGCCGCATAACGACGACCCGATAACTTAATTTTAATCGACACTTCATCATTTTTATCTGCTGAAAATCCCAAACCTCGTAAAGTTCTAATATCCTCCGGTGGCAAAATACTGTAGGGCCCAGAGATTACAAAATTTCCATTAATATTATTATCACCGTCAACTTTGAGATGTGATTTCTTTGTATCGAGAGTTAAAATTCCTTTTTGACGAAACATCAAAACTGTTTTAAAAAGCCCAGAATCATCAGTAAAAATATAGTGATATTTTTCACCAATCAACACTACATAACGACCATCTGAACCCACATAAAACTGTTCAACTCTTTCATCATAACTTTTATCACCCCAAATCGCTTTGGTGATACAAGAAGTTGAAAAAAGCAGTGAAACACAAAGCAGAAAGTTTATTAGAATTTTACCCGTATGTCCCATTGACATATGGGATGAGGATCCCCCCAAAGCGTGACACGACTCGTGTCGCGTTTCCATATCCCGAAGGGATAAAGGACAAATTTTATTTTTCATAATTGAGAGAAAATATCTTTTCTGATTTGGTCAAGTTCAGAATCACTCAAAGCAATCAAACCACTATTAAGCAGATAGCCTTTGCGACCAATAGTATCAACGCTGATTATCTCTTCAATAAAACCACGCATTTGCGGCATTAATTTTAAATGCTCTTTTTTGAAATAAACAAAAAGCGGGCGAGAAAGTTTGTATTTTTTAGAAGAAATTGAAGAAAAATTCGGTTCAACATTATCAACTTTTACCGCTTGAACCGCGTCTTTGTTGGCAATTAAAAAATCAAAACCAAAAATTCCAAATGCATTTGGATCTTTTTTTAAGTTTTGAATTATCAAATTATCATTTTCCCCCGATTCCAAAAACTTGCCATCGCTTCTGAAAGTACGACATTGCTGACGGCGCAAATGATCGTCCGGAAAGTCATCGATAAATTCTTTTTTCATGAAACAGAAATTTTCTGTTACAATATCAACAAAAACATCGCGCGTTCCTGAAGTTAAAGGTGGGCCGTAAATCATGATTTCGCGATCCGGTAAAGCTGGACTAATTTGACTCCATTTTTTGTAAGGATTTTCAATTAATTTTCCGCTTTTGCGATCAACAACTTTTTGCGCTAAAGCCAAAAATATTTGCTCCATTGTTAAAGAGATTTTTTTACCACCAGCTGCGTTGCCAATTACAATTCCATCATAGCCAATCTTGATTTCACCAATTCCTTTCACATTTTTGCTGGCGCAATCTTCAATTTCATTTTGATTGATCGGACGCGAAGCATTTACAAAATCAGGAAATTCATATCCTACACCGCCACAAAAAATTCTAAAACCATTGCGCGTTCCCGTTGATTCAACTACCGGAGTTTTTATCGGTGATTTTTTCAAATCTTGATTGCGAGCAAATTCTTCCGAAACTGCCGCCATTAAAGGCGAAATTGTTGAAGAACCAACGATTAGCAAATGATTTCTTTTTGATTTAAAAAAGTTCCAGTCTGAAGCTGCGCTAACTTGCAGCGAAGTTAGGAATGCGGCAGAAGTTAATATGGCAAATGCGAGAAATTTTTTGATCATATTTTTTATTTTTCAGAGGTTTTGATATTGATTCAAATTAATGGTGATTATCCCTTAAGACACAATAGATGTCACCCTGAGTTTATCGAAGGGTGATTTAAGGCTTCGATCTTAGAATCACCCTTCGACAAACTCAGGGTGACATCGAGTTTTTTTGTGAATCAAGGAATTTTGTGAATCAAGGGATAATTACCAAATTAATAAACGGCAGTTTTAATTGCATCGTATTTTTAGTTTTCTCAAAATAGTTTTTTCGTTTTTCCTAATCTAGCAAACATAATTTTTTTTCGCGTGATTCCAGTAAAATCAATATTTAAAGAGCAGTTTGAGAAAAATAAAGCTGGTTGGAAAAAGTCTTTTTTTGATGGCTTTTCGCAAGATGAAAATGGTGATTCCATACCGTGGATGACTTATCCGGCGATTGAATTTTTGAAAAATAATTTAAATAAAAATCACGAAATTTTTGAATTTGGTTGCGGCGCTTCAACGCTGTTTTTCTCGGGAATTGTCAAAAAAGTTGTTGGCCTTGAAACTAATAAAAGATGGCTTGGAATCACGCAAAAAATGCTTGCGGAAAAATCGCGCAATAACGCTGTAATTACACTAATGGAAAACGGCTTAGAAAATGATAATTACCAAAATTTTGCCAAAAATTGCGGTCAGAAATTTGATTTTATTATTATCGATTCTTTAAAAAGATTTGAATGCGCTAAAAATGCAATCGCCGCCCTAAAAACTGGCGGAACCTTGATTTTAGATGATTCAGAGCGCAAAAATTATAAAAAGATTTTTGAGTTTTTTGCTGAAAATAATTTTCAGAAACAAGATTTTTTTGGCATCGCGCCCGGTCAATTACGCATCAAAAATACGACAATTTTTTTCAAATAATTAGACCATCACCAAATTATCAATATGCACCACTTCTTTCTTCGCTGATTTTCCGAGAATTTTTTTCACTTCATCCGATTTTTTTTCCAAAATTTTCTGCACATCTAAAGCCGCGTAATTAGTGATTCCACTCGCAATATGATTTCCCAAATGATCTTTAATAAAAATCGCGTCTCCTTGTTTAAAATCACCATTTACCGCAATTACTCCAATCGCCAAAAGACTTATTTTTTTATTACGCAAAGCTTCGACAGCGCAGGCATTTACAATCACCTCGCCTTTCGCATTTAAAAAACCTGCCAGCCAATTTTTGCGTGATTTAGTAGAATTTTTCTTACTTCTAAAAATTGTAAAATCCTGTTTTCCTTCTACTAATTTTTTCAGCGCATTATCGGAAGTTCCGTTGGTAATTACGGTTTGACAACCCGAATTTGCCAACATTTTTGCCGCCATGATTTTTGTAATCATGCCGCCGGTTCCAACCAAAGAGCCAGCGCCGCCCGCCATGTTTTCAATTTCTTTAGTAATATTTGCAACTTCGGAAATTAATTTAGCGTCTTTTTCGGTTTTGGGATTTTTATTATAAAGACCATCGATATCAGAAAATAAAATCATCACATCTGCCGAAATCATCTGCGCCACGCGGGCTGCGAGACGATCATTATCGCCAATTTTTATTTCATCAACCGCCACAGTATCATTTTCATTAATGATCGGAATGATGTTATTTTTCAGCAAAGTGTCGATCGTATTTTTTGAATTTAAATAGCGCTCGCGCGAGTTACAATCAGCTGCGGTTAATAAAATTTGCGCCACATGCAAATTTAATTTGGCAAAAAAATCGCGGTAAAAACTCATCAATTGAATTTGTCCAATCGCCGCGGCGGCCTGTTTTTCTTCCAGCGATAATTTTTTATTTGCAACCTTCAAAAACCCACGCCCTAAAGCAATTGCGCCTGATGAAACAATTGTGATTTGAAAATTTTCTTTCACCAAATTGGCAACATTTGTGGTAAAATTTTTTAACCATTTTTCCCGTAATTTTCCATCTTCCACCAAAAGCGAGGAGCCGATTTTTATCACTAATTTTTTTCTGTTTTCTAAATCTAAAATCATTGCAAACCTCTTGCAGCGCGGGCTTTTTTTACTTCTTCTTTGTAAACATAATTTTCAATTAGCGGCAATGGAAAAGACTCAAAAGAAGTGAAACCTTTTAAAATATAAATCCCAACTGTGCGATTTGCTTGTTGTTGCAAACCTTCGCGAGTGATGATGTCGGGAAAATCTTCACCAACAGAACGCATTTCAACCATGTCGGGGAAAACGCCGTTTTTGATTAAATAATTGCGCACAGTTTCTGCGCGTCGTAAAGCTAAGTTGTCATTATAAAGTTCCAACCCAACGCGGTCGGCGTTGCCAACCAGCAAAATTCGATAATCGCCATTTAAAGTTTTTAGATATTTTAAAACTTCGAGTAAGTCTTTATTGGCTTTGTCATTGAATTTGGAAATGTTCAAATCAAATAAAATTTCATAACGCTCAAAATGCGGTTCGCGAATTTCAACTTTCGGCTGTTTATCTTTTTTTGAATCATCAATGTAATGCTCAATTTCATCGAGAAGCTTGTTAAATCTGGTACGACATTGCGCTAGTTCATCGGCGCGAAAAACTGCTTTTGATTCGCGGCTGATCCAGCAATCGTAAAGATAATTTAAATGCGCTAGTTGGATTGGCAGATAAAATTTCATGTGCGGCGTTTCAGTCACAGCTTCCATTCTTTTTTGCATCAAAATCATTTCTTCCATTTGTACCGGATCCGCTTTCCATTTAAGTGGATTTTCTGGAACAACATATTCGCCATTAGCGACGCTTAAGGCTTTTTTAGAAAAATATTCGGCAGATTTTTTGTCTTTAATTGATTCAAGATTGCGCGCAAAAGCGAGATATTCCAAAGCGAGATAAGATTCATAACCGCCGCGAGTTTTAAGATTTCCTTCTTGCGAAGATAAAACTTCGGTTGGAGTTGGTGCGTTGGCGCAAGAGGCTGCGAAGGAAAATGTGATTAGAAAAGTGGAAAGTTTTTTTATAAAACTCATTAGAGAAAATTGCTTTTGGTAATGATGAAATTTTTCTACAGTGTAAAAACTCAATTGAAGAAATTGATTTTAAAAAAACCAAAAACTTTATTGCGGATGCTCCGATTTACTCGGCGCGTAGCAATTCAAAATTAACCCAAATTCGACGAAAGTCGAATTTGATTAAATAAGGTAATTATCCCTTGATTCACAAAAAAACTCGATGTCACCCTGAATTTGTCGAAGGGCGATTCTAAGATCGAAGCCTTAAATCACCCTTCGACAAACTCGGGGTGACATCTTTTGTGTCTTAAGGGATAATCACTTTAAATAAACTAACTATTCATCGACTTAAAAAATTCTTCGTTAGTTTTAGTATGTTCAATTTTATGCAACAAAAATTCCATTGCTTCAATCGGACTCATCGGGTTAACAATGCGGCGCAACATCCAGATTTTTGCAAGTGTTGCACGATCAAGCAGAAGCTCTTCTTTTCTGGTTCCCGATTTAGTAATGTCAATTGCTGGGAAAATTCTTTTTTCAGAAATCTTACGATCCAAAATAATTTCTGAATTGCCCGTGCCTTTAAATTCTTCAAAAATAACTTCATCCATTCTAGATCCAGTATCAACCAAAGCGGTTGCAATAATTGTAAGCGAACCGCCTTCTTCGATATTTCTTGCTGCACCAAAAAATCTTTTTGGTTTTTGCAAAGCGTTAGAATCAACACCGCCCGTTAAAACTTTTCCTGAAGATGGAATTACGGTGTTGTAGGCGCGAGCTAAACGCGTGATTGAATCGAGCAAAATCACCACATCTTTTTTAGATTCAACTAAACGACGCGCTTTTTCAATAACCATTTCTGCAAGTTGCACGTGGCGCGTTGCTGGCTCGTCGAAAGTTGAACTCACAACTTCACCTTTAATAGTTCGAATCATGTCGGTAACTTCTTCCGGACGCTCATCAATTAGCAAAACCAGCAAAATAACTTCGGGATGATTGTTGGTAATTGCATTGGCAATATTTTGCATCAAAGAAGTTTTGCCAGTGCGCGGAGGCGCGACAATCAAGGCGCGCTGACCTTTACCAAGTGGCGAAACCATATCGATAATACGCGTGCTGATATCATTATTCATTGGCTTTTCATCTTGCAAAATAAGCTTTTTGTTTGGATGCAGCGGCGTTAAATCATCAAATAAAACGCGGTTTCTGATTTTATCGGGAGAACCTAAATTCACTTCATTAACGCGAAGTAATGCGAAATATCTTTCGCCTTTTTTCGGAGCGCGAATTTGACCTTTAATAGTGTCGCCAGTTCTTAAACCGAATCTTTTTATTTGACTTGGCGAAACATAAATATCATCCGAACCAGGGAAATAATTGGTTTCGGGAGCTCTTAAAAATCCGAAGCCATCTTCTAAAACTTCCAAAACACCTTCGCCGATAATTACATTTTCAGAATTTTGATCGGAGAAATTTTTCAAGATGTGATAAATAATATCTTGTCTGCCGAAATCGCCGATATTGTCCAAACCGTGATCTTTGGCTACGTCAATCAGGCTTTCTGCTGATTTAGTTTTCAACGCTTTTAATTCTAAAGTTCTGCCGCCAGCAATTGGAGCGCGGCGACTTCCACCATTTGAACCAGAAGAACCATCTTCATCATCATAATCTTCTGATATCGAAGAAGAAGTTGCTGCTACGTTTGGAACCGGAGCTGTTAATTGTTGAGTGCTACCAGAACTTTGGCTGCCGCGACTAATTAAGTTTCCGGTATGTAAACGCGGAGTATCAAAACGATTTTGTACTTGCACATTTCCTTCTTGAGCGGCTTTTGGAGCTAGATTTGGAGCTTGGTTTCCCGAAGAATTTTCTTGAGATTCTTGAGTTTGAGGAATTTCGTTATTTTGACCTTGTGAAGCGCCGTAACGCAGAGTGAGTGTTGATGAAGACATTTAGAATTTAGTTTTGATTGGTAAAAAACTTTTGGGAAAAATTTTTAGAAACTTATAAGATGAGAGAGTTTAAAGAAACTCCTTGAACACAGATTTTGAACACCAAAAAAAGTAGAGTTCGAGCTTTCTAAGAGTGCTTTTTTTCTAGTCAAGTGGAGAAAATTAATTCAGGAAGAAATTCTTAATATAATACAATGCTTCAACTCCAAGTAGAACCGCAGTAGTTGAAATAGCAATGCCAATTAAGCCGACAACAATTCCGCAAATCACCACCAAGCCATCTTTTCCGAGCAGACCGAAAGAAATTATTAAAATTCCCAAGCCCGGAATAAAATTAGAAAGCGGCATTGGAAAAAAGATGAAGGAAGAAAAAATAAAAATAAAAACACCAATTACTCTTTCACCGATAGAAGTTGTTACAAAGCCCAAACGTGGTCGCAAAATATGTTCAACTTTGTGGATATAAGGCGCAGATTTTTTCACCACCATTGCAACTATCGATCTTTTTACAGTATATTTTTCAAATCTTTTTGGCAGTTTTGGCGAGGCATAACCAACAATCATTTGAAATGAAAAAATAATCAGCGGAATTGCAATAACACTTGGAACAGGCGGCGGCATAGGAATGATGATGCAGAAAGCAATAACCATAATCACCAAACCAAAGCCAATTGCCTGCATTGCATCAACTAGATCGCCAATCGGAATGCGGTCAGAAGAAGATTTATTAACTACATCTTCAATTGCTTGAGTTGTGATTATTTTATTTTGAGTCACTTAAGAATTTTTCTCGTCAGATTTTTTTTCAGAAACTATTTTTTCAACATTTTGTTCGGCTAATTTTTCTTCTTCTTTTAAACCTTTTTTTAGACTTTTAACACCTTTGCCGATGTCGCCCATAACTTGCGGCAATTTTCCAGCTCCAAAAAGCACAAATACAATTACTAAAATCAGTAATAATTCTCCCATTCCTAGTGACATAAATTTAAGACTTTAGATTTAATTTCTTTGACAATTCGTCCCATTCTCTGCTGCTTAAGCCGCTATTTTCTTGGGTTACTTTTTCGCCATTGAGCATTTTTTTGATAACTTCCAACGCTGGTTTGGAAAGATTTTCGCCATCTTTATGATGTTTTACGAAAGCTTCGAAGCAATGAGGAACCCATTTTTTTACCATATCTAGCATTACTTGCGCATAAACACGAATTTCATATTGAGCGTGAGAATCAGCGCGCAAATTAAGGAAATGCAAAAGATTGTGTAAATCAATTTTCCAATACCATTGCGTGTAGCAACTTAAAGGTAAATTCATGCGCGCTAGTTCGCGAGCTAAACCTTCTTTACTTTCATCAACGATATTTCCAGCTTCGTCCTGATTAATCATTTCAAGATAATGATCGTAAGATTTCACCGAATCATTTTTTAAAATTTCCAAAACACGTTTTGATTCTGCGGCGTTTAAAACTTTAGTTTCATCGCGGCCTTGGTGATTTATTTTTGATTGTGCTGAAAGATTTTCAGCTTTTGGAACATAAAATTCATCTTCAACGATTGAATAGCGCGCCGAATATTCATTTACTGAAGCTGTGCGATGGCGAATCCATTGGCGCGCTACGAAAATTGGCAGCTTAATGTGAAACTTAATTTCACACATTTCCAACGGAGTTGTGTGGCGATGCGCGATTAAATAATTAATCAAACCTTTGTCAGCACTTACTTTTTTAGTGCCTTGGCCGTAAGAAACTCGGGCTGCCTGAACAACGGAAGAATCATTTCCCATATAATCAACAACGCGAACAAAACCGTGATCTAAAACTTCGAAAGGTTGATATAGAATTTCTTCAAGCTCTAAAGAAACTGGTCGCAACGTTTGATTTGATTGGCTGCGCAAGAAATTAATTTCTTCGCGCTGTTCTTTTTTGATAACCATTTTTATGGGGGGAGTTTTTGATAATTTGATTTATTATAAAAAAGTAAATTACCATTTAGCAATTATCAATTACGAATTAAATCTCACTTGGGAATTAAATCTCATTTGGGAATTAAATCTCATTTGGGAATTATACCTTAATTCACAAACTTAATTCGCAAAAAAACTCGAAGTCACCCTGAGTTTATCGAAGGGTGATTCAAGCCCGAAACTTTAAATCACTCTTCGACAAGCTCAAGGGTGACATCTATTGTGTCTTAAAGAATAATCACCCTCATTTGTTTCAACCCGAACAATTCCCACAAAAATATTATTCATGTCGATCGAAATCATAAAAACACAACTCCAATCAATCCCCAAAACACCCGGTGTTTACAAGTTTTTCGATGGCAAAGAACAAGTTCTTTACGTTGGAAAAGCCAAAAATCTGCTTAAAAGAATTTCGAGTTACACCAAAAAAAATCTGCTTTCCGCCCGCATTGCGCGCATGGTTTATCTGGCGCAAAAAGTTGAATTTATTCAAACAGAAAGTGAAGTTGAAGCTCTTCTTCTTGAACATAATTTAATTAAAAACCTGCTGCCGCGTTTTAATATTTTATTGCGCGATGATAAAACTTTTCCCCAAATTTTAATTACAGATCACGACTTTCCCCAAATCAGCAAATATCGCGGTCAAAAAACCACCAAAGGTCAATATTTCGGACCTTACGCTTCCGGACTTGATGTTAATCACGCCATTGATGTTTTGCGCAAAATTTTTCAATTGCGCAATTGCACCGATTCCGAATTTAAATCGCGCAAAAAACCATGTTTAGAATATCAAATCAAAAGATGTTCCGCGCCTTGCGTGAGTATGATTTCAAAAGATGAATATAAAATTTCCGTCACCAACGCCAACGCCTTTTTAAGTGGAAAATCTTCCGACTTACAAAAAGAATTAAGCAAAAAAATGGCGCGTTTAAGTGAGCAGCAAAATTATGAAAAAGCTGGTTTTATACGCGACCAAATTAAGTCGCTAAATGCAATTCAGGCCAAACAAAATATTAATGTCCGCGAAGTTAATGATGCCGATATTTTAACCGTTGCCAATATTAACGGCATGGTTTGCGCTTATGTGGCATTTTTTCGCGCCGGACAAAGTTTGGGCGGCAAACCTTATTTTTATGAAATCGATAACGATAAAAAATCAGAAGAATTTTTAAGCGAATTTTTAGGACAATTTTATTTAGCACAAACGCCGGCGAGCACGATTTTACTTGGCTTGGATTTGCCGGAGAAAAATTTAATGGAAGAATTTTTACAAAAAATTTGCGGTCGCAAAATTGAAATAATAAATCCAAAACGCGGTGCTAAATTTACGCTGGTTAAAGAACAAGAACGTTTAGCTTTGCAAAATCTCGAACAAAAAATTTCACAAAATTTAAGCACCAAAGAATTGCTTCTTGATGTAAAAAAGATTTTCGATTTACCAAAAATGCCGCAAAGAATTGAAGTTTATGATAATAGTCATACCGGCGGAACTAACGCGGTTGGAGCTTTGATAACAGCGGGAGTGGATGGATTTATAAAAAGCGGTTACCGAAAATTTAATATTCGTTTTGAAGATATTAATAATGATCAACCTAGACGCGACGATACTGCAATGTTGCGCGAAGTTTTAACGCGGCGTTTTTCTAAATTACATGCAGAAGAATATCCTGATTTTATTATAATTGATGGCGGTAAAGGCCAATTGCGCGCGGCGCAAGAAGTTTTTGACGAATTAAAAGTGAAAATTCCTTTTATCTGCATGTCCAAAGGCGAGAACCGCAATGCCGGAGAAGAGTTTTTTCATCAAACCAATAAGGAATCTTTTACTTTACCTAAACATGCACCAGTAATGCATTATTTACAACGCTTGCGTGATGAAGCGCATCGTTTTGCAATCATGACCCATAGAAAGAAAAGGGATAAAGCAGCTTTGGCAACTTTAATTGATTAAAGAACTTTATCCCCGAATGAATTTCACTTTTATAATTTAATAGGCTCTGGCGCTGGTTTTTTTGGTGGAGCAGCTGAAGTTTTGTTTTCTTTTTAAATCACTTTTTCTTAGCTGCACCAGCACCTCCAGATGAAGATTTGCCGCCCGCTGGTGGCGATGATTTTGCTCCTCCGCCACCTGCTTTTGCGCCAGCGCCGCCTCCAGATGAAGCTTTGCCGCCAGCTGGTGGAGCTGATTTCGCCGCTCCACCACCAGCTTTTGCACCAGCGCCGCCAGATGAAGATTTGCCGCCAGCTGCCGCTTTTGGAGCAGAAGAACCTCCAGCTTTAGTACCAGCAGCCGCACTAGCAGCAGCATTTTTATCTTTTGAAAGCGTTCCCATTTTATCTTCGCCAGCATTGTGAGAACCAACACCGCGTTTTTCAAATTTATCTTTATTAGCTTCATTAGTTCCAGCATTTCTACTTCTAGAAGACGCAGTAGAATCCATATAGCTCGGCTGTTTTTTCGGCGCAGAAGAAGCCGCAGGCGAGTCTTTTTTCGGCGACGGAGACGCAGAACCACTACCACCTTTAGCTTCGGGCTGTTTTGATGCCGCTTTTTTATCTCCACCACTTTCTCCTACATTATGCGCTTTAACTCCAAATTTTTCTGAAGTTGCCTCGTTTCTGCTTCTAGAAGACGCAGTAGAATCCATATAGCTAGGCTGTTTTTTAGCCTCTGCTGCTGGCGGTGGCGGCGGTGGCGGCGGCGGTGGCGGCGGCGGTGGTGGCGGCGGTGGCGGTGGCGGTGGTGGCGGCGGCGGTGGCGGTGGCGGCGGCGCTGTCTCAGAGCCACTTCCAGCCTTAACTTCTTCTTGTTTTTTCTCTTCCGCTGGAGGAGGAGGAGCTGGATCCTCTTTTTTTTCTTCCGCTGGAGGAGGAGCCGGATCCGCTTTTGGTGTCTCAGAACCACTTCCAGCCTTAACTTCTTCTTGTTTTTTTTCTTCCGCTGGAGGAGGAGCCGCATCCGTATTAGGTTTATCTGTTGGAGCATTATCGGCAGATCCATTCGTAGCTCCTTCAGAATCTCCACCTGATTTTTCTGTTCCGACATTATCCGCACCCTCACCTTCAGGTTCTTTTTCTTCATTTTCTTTTTTCTCTTCTTCTGGAGATTCATTTGCATTATCCTCACCCGAATTTTCATCACCTAAACGATCAGCCTGTGGCTCGGGTTTTGGGGCATTATCAGATCCACCTTCAGCAGCTCCTTGCGCAGTTGGCTGATGATCATTGCCAGCAGCTTTATCTGGAACAGCAGTAGATTTGTCTCTTTTTCCTATATCACGAATCATACTTTTTGCCTGACCACCTGCCCGCATGACACCCTTAGCTCCCGCCTTGGCTACACGCATACCCCGTTGCTGAATTCCACGCAAAGTTCCATAGGCATTTTTGGCCATACTGGAAGCGGAAACATCCCAGTCGCTTTTGAGTTCTGCTCCTCCCACTAATTTTGAGGCAAAGCCGGTTATTTGATCCATGAATTTCATAAAAATAAACATAATCAGCGCTGCTTTTGTGATGCTTTGCAATTTTTCTTGATTCATCGAACCAAGCATCGGCAAACCTACTCCCAAAACTTCTAAACCGGGGAAAGTTTTGATATCGGGAATTTTGAAAATACAAATTATGCTGGTATTTTTTGCCTCATCATTACAAATCATTTGTTTCGGATTTTTCTTTCCATCACCAGTAAATTTTACATCATCGCCAATAATCAGCTTGTCAAAAAGCGTGATTAGAATTCCGAGATAAGCAAAGAGAATCATCGGTTGTAAAGTGAAGCCCAACATTTGCTTCCACCAGCCATCAAAAATATTTTTGGTTTTGTTAAATAAAGCCGCAGTTATGGCAATCGGCGAAACATACATCAGGATAATTATCGAAGTGACCGAGAGTAGAAAAATATGAAGAGCGCGGATGGTGAGCGATATCATAAAAAAGGCCAAAGCAAAAGAGGCAACAACAAAAACAATTCCTAATCCACCCGTTAAAAATCCTCCCAAAATCATAAATATCAGGTTAGGCACCGAAACCTCTGGACCAAATCCTAAAGCGCGGGCGATTTTACAATCAAGCGTGTCCCAAATTCTTAAATATTCACTGCCCGGCGGATAAGATAGATTTTGACTATATTTAGTACTTTCATTTTGATCGGCATAATTAAATCGTGGGAACTGGCAGCCATCAAGAGTGCCTTCAGCCCCACTTTCATCAACCCTAAACATAATATCCGACAGCAAAGTGGAAGTTCCAAGTACGCCTTTCATGAAACCATATTGCCAACCGTCTCCTACGGCAAAATACATCACTAAACCAATTTTTAGAATATAAGGTAATAATTGTTTTTTGGTGATTGCGCTACCGCCACCCTGAAGAATCCCATAGCCAAACAACATAATCGACACCGTCAAAGTGATTTTAATTAGAGATTGCAGGTTTGATTGAACTTTTAAAAAAAACGACTGGGTTGTTAAACCTTGTCCACGCTTATGAGCATAACCACTTATGCATACGCCACTACTATTTGGTTTTTCATCGGGGTCGTTACATTTTGTATCTCCCGCCACATTAAGAAAAAGATTCTCCATAGTTTCCTTGAAGCATTGCGCCATTGGGGCGGAAAAATTTTTCGTATTTACCGGAACTAATTGCGAGGTGTAGCCATAAACATTTTGTGAATCACCTTTTAAATCTTTACAGGAAGCAGAAATGAAGGCTCCTTCGAGATTACTGCTACGAACATATGGCAGAATAGGAAGCTTGCTGCAATGATTCATATATTGGCAAAAATTATCTACCAAGGTTGTATTAGCGGCATTGACTTTTTTAGTTTCAGTTCCGCCAGCAAGTAAGTGGTTATAAGGACAAACTGAGTAAGTTTTAGCACAAACATAATTAGATTGGGTTTTGCTGGCATAAGCCGCAAATGTAACAGTTTCTATAGCGCAGGACGATCCAATTTCACAAAATCCATAATGATATGGCGCTAATGCACCACCAAGACCAATTCTATTTTGTATACAAATGGCATTTTGACTTCTTCTCTTGCAGCAATCGTAAGCTTTTTGCATTGAAGCTGTTTTTCCAGTGGTTAGAAATCTGTAACAGGCATAAACTGGCGCAACGCCTGGTCCCGTCATGTAATATCTCTGTTTGTCACTTGCATATCCAAGGTTTGTATTTCTATCAAAAATCACCTTTCCCGAAGAATCTGTTTCTGAATTAGGATTATCGCAGGAATTATCTCCTTTATCTTCGAACTCCATCCCACCATAAATATATTCGCGGTAAAATTTATTATCGATTGAAGCCCTAGCATCAGCAGTTTTGCTAGTATCAGTGTCAATACCGTATTTATTACAAGATGAACTAACAACACCATCATTAAGAAAAAGACCTTCTATACATTTACGATACGGCCCCTTATCAAGCTTCCAAGCAACCTTATCATCCTTAGCCCATGACTGCCATTCACTACCGCAAACTCTGGCATTTTCATAAGTATTTCGCGCCACATCCCAAATAATTGCCAAAGCAGAAGTTGCGACTCCAACTGCAACTGTGTAAGCTGCCATCGAAGAACAACATACTCCAGTATCAGTTCCTGCAAGAAGAGCCTGAGCACAACCAGGACCTCCAGGAGTTAGTACACAACTAGCTTGATAAGTAGCATATTCTTTCGCCCTTGAAGCACATTGTTTGGCTCCAAGAACTTGCCTTACCGCTGTAATTGGAGTTAAAATTGCTGCCGGTAAAATTGCAGCCATTATAGGATAATTTACAGTTTCGGTAGCAACCCCAGTGGAGTTTTTTACCATCGGAGGTGAACACATAATTTTGGCAATTATATCCGCCTCCATCATAACCACTCCAACACTAGCAATATATCCAATACAAGCCGGATTACTCAAATCCCAATCTATATCCTTGTTATTTGAAAAAGGATCGAATGCTATTGTTCCAGTATCGCATCTATTGTTATTATCTTCATTACCCTGACCACTAAGAAATTTAATTCCATCACGCACCTCTTCATAAAAGGCGTAAGAATTATAAGGAGTTAAAGCAGCAAGAACAGCGATAAAAAAGGCGCAGAAAAAACTTAGAAATGTTTTTAAAAAACTACGCTGCATCAAAAATTTTAATTAACTGATTAATTTCTTGATTAGCTGTTTTGAAAGAGGTGCGATTAACCGTCAAGTAAGAACTGACATCAAGAATTTTCCTAAGTTCAATCATGTTGTTTTCAATAAGTGTTTTGCCACTACTTACTAAATCGAGAATAAAATCACATAAATTCAATGTCGATGCAATTTCAATTGAGCCGTTGAGCTTGATTGCTTCAGCCTGAATGCCAATTTCAGAAAAATAATTCGAGGCAATTGAAGTATATTTGGTGGCAATTCGGATATGGCTTCTTTTTGCTAAATCGAGTTCCACCGATTTTTTGGCAGCAATTGATAAACGACATTTGCCAATTCCCAAATCTAAAACTGGGAAAATTTCTGAGGAAGAAAATTCCTTCAAAACATCAAGCCCGCAAATTCCAATATCTGCGGCACCAAATTTAACAAAAGTGGCAACGTCAAAACTACGAACCTTAACTAAATCAAGATTTTTGCGATTAGTTGTAAAAACAAGTTTACGTGAAGATTCATTAAAAAAATCAGCTTCTGGAATGATGTCGCTTTTGGTTAAAAGCGGCATCAACTCTTCTAAAATCCGACCTTTTGGAACGGCAAATATAATTTTTTTCATCTATTTAAAAATTTTTCTGATAACGCATTAAAGCACCGAGAACATTTCTGGTTTCAAGGCTGTTGCCAAAATTATCGCGCTGATTTTTATATCCGATTTGAAAAAGTAATTTGTCAAAAAATGAATTTTTTAGAAATTCATAGCCCATGGAAATTTCGGTTAAATTGCTGGTGAAGCCATATTGCCCAACATGCGAATTGTCACGATTGGCGTAACCCAAAGTTACATTCCAATTTTCATAAAAACGGTTAATCACATTGGCAGTAAGATATTTTTCACCCACGTCAGAATTGCCATTAAGATTTTTAATCGCGGCATATTCCAGCAAACCATCAATAATATAATTTTTCTGCACCGGATATTTATAATTCATTCCCGCAACAAAACCCTTTTGGTCAGTAATTTTATTTGGATTCACCAAAGAAGCGCGACTATTTACATCCAAATTAATGTAAGAAAAATGGTAAGATAATTTTTCTTGTTGCGAAAAATCAAAATTAATATCAAGCGAGGTAATATAAGATTGCAATCCTCCAGAATCACCGGCAATCGCGTCTGATTTTGAATTTGAATCGCGATCTGTAATCAAAGAATTATCCAAATTTTTGCGATCATTTTTAAAAATTCCGTAGCTGAATTCGTAAAGCCCCGTAGTTTTTGCATTACCTAAACGATAAATTCCATTCACCCCTAATTTCTCATTTTGCCTATAATTTTCAGCAATGTTGTAAGTCCAAATACCGCGATTCCAACGCCAAGCAGTTCCGAAGTTTAAATCAAATTTACCCAGCACAAAAGCATGTTTTTTGCCATTATAAGTTAAGTTTAACTCTTCTAAAAAAAGTCCTTCATTTTCAAAAGAACTATCACCGCCGCCATTTACAAGATTATTTCTTCTGGCTATTTCAGAACTCTGATAAACTGGATCTATTCTTATAAAGCTGTTTAAGGAAAAATTCTTCGCAAAATTATAACCGCTAAAAAGACGCATTCTACCATAAACATCATTATATTCTCTTTTGCGATCAGTGCTTTGATATTCATCATCAAGATTAACATCAAGAACCAAGCGATTGGTTAATTTCGGCTTGAACGAAGATTTTTCCTGTTCGGAAATTTCTTCCGCATTTTCTTCTATCAATTGCTTTAGAATTCCTGGCTTCACATCTTCAGCTGCTAGAACTTCGCAGGAAAAAAGACCGAAAATCAGAAAGAAGTAAAAAATTTTCATTAATTGCTTTTTAGTGGGGGATACAGAATTTAAAATTAACTGCCAGTATTTTTTGGCTAACGTTTCGAGTAAATTTATGTCAATTACACTCTTAATCGCAACAAGTTTTTCTTTTGGATTTTTTGTTGAAAGCATCATTGGTTTCGGCGGCGGTTTAATCGCCTATTCAATTTTAGGATTTTTTCTCGATTTAAAAGAAATGATTTTGGCCGGATTATATATTTCAACCTGCGCTAGCGCCTATATCGCTTACAATGATCTCAAATCTTTTGACAAGAAAATCTTCAAATCCTTAGTTCCCACTTGTTTATTTGGAACTATTTTAGGGGTTTTTGCTTTTAGTTATTTCTCTTCGGCAATTTTATCATTTCTATTTGGAATTTTGCTGATTTTACTCGCAATAAAAACCATCTTTTTTGAAAAATTCATTTTTCCAAAAAATTTTAAAACTCAATTATTCTTAATCGGCGGAATTTCCCAAGGCGCCTTCGGAATCGGCGGCCCTTTTATAGTCAACGCTTTAAAAAATGATTTTAAAAATAAATCGGCGCTGCGCACAACAATGGCAACGTTTTTTATGCTTTTTAATTTAGTAAGATTCGCTCAACTTTCACTTCAAGGACAAATTGAACCAGCTTTTTTTAGCAAAATTTGGTGGACAATAATTCCAGTTTTTTTAGCGATTAAAATAGGATATAAAATTCACTTAAAAATCAGCGAAAATTTATTTAAAAAAATGATTGGATTAATGACAATTTTCGCGGGATTAAAATTTTTGACCAATGTATTTTAAGAACCTGTTTTAGATTTTATCTTGAAAAAACAAACCCCGCATCTTAAAAAATGCCTCATCCAAAAACCAAATTTGTTCATGCATCAAAATTTCAAAAAAATCATATTATCGCTAATCGCAATCGGCCTTTTATGGAGTTTTCAAATCTCTCCTTCCGATCCCTACCACGAAAAATCAGCAATTTTTGATGCCGCGCAAGATGAAGAATCACCAGAAAATGAAAATTGCGAATTAGAAAAATTCTTCACTCATTCTTCTAAAATTATCTCAACTTCTAGACTTTCTTCATACTTTCCTCAAAATAATGATTTAAATCTTCTGCAAAATTTCTTTGAAGTTCCCACTTCCCCACCCAACGCTTAAAATTCATCCCGTATATCCCATTGACATACGGGATGGGGATTCCCGCAAAGCGGGCGCGACTCGTGTCGCGTTTCCGTATCCCGAAGGGATAAAGGACAAATTCAATTTGTCTCGCCACAATTTTTCCTTAATTTTACTAAATTCTTATGAAATCTACTTTTAATAATCTCAAATACGACTTGCCAGCCAGTCTGGTTGTATTTTTCGTCGCACTTCCACTTTGTTTAGGAATTGCACTCGCCTCGGGCGCACCATTATTTTCGGGAATTATCGCTGGTATTGTTGGCGGTATTGTTGTTGGCGCCGCAAGCGGTTCCGCCCTTGGGGTTAGTGGTCCCGCTGCCGGACTTTCAGTTGTGGTTCTTGGTTATATCGCCGCCCTTGGCGATTCTTGGCAATCTTTTCTTTTAGCTGTTGTTTTAATGGGCATGATTCAAGTAATTGCCGGATATTTAAAACTCGGCAGCGTCGCCCGCTATTTTCCAGAATCAGTGATAAAAGGCATGTTAACCGGCATTGGTTTAATCATAATTTTAAAACAAATTCCCCACGCCATTGGTTACAATTCTGAATTTAAAGATGATTTTGATTTCGATATTCTCGACAGCCAAAACACTTTTTCAGAATTGTCGCACATGTTTAACTTCATCACTCCAAATGCCATTTTGATTGCCATAGTTTCAATGTTAGCTCTGATTCTTTGGGAAGAAGTTTTAGCCAAAAAGAATAAAATTTTTAAAGTAATTCCAAGTCCTTTGGTTGCGGTTATTGCTGGGATTATTTTGGGTAGATTTTTAGAAATTGATGAAAATAAAATCGTAAAAATCCCCGTTATTTCAAGCTTTGGCGATTTTTTCCAGCAATTTACCTTACCTGATTTTTCACAAATTTCTAACCCTCAAATTTACGGAATAGCTTTTGTAATGGCAATCATCGCCAGCATTGAAACTTTACTCTGCGTTGAAGCGGCAGATAAACTTGATCCACAAAAACGTATAACTCCGACTAATCGCGAATTAAAAGCGCAAGGTTTGGGAAATATTGTTTCTGGATTAATTGGAGGTTTACCAATCACTCAAGTTGTTGTTCGATCTAGCGCTAATATCAGCTTTGGTGCCAAAACAAAAATGTCAACAATAGCACACGGATTTTTATTATTAATTTGCGCCCTCGCAATTCCTAATTTGCTAAACATGATTCCTCTTGCCACCTTGGCTTGTGTGCTTTTATCGGTTGGTTATAAATTAGCAAAACCCGCGATCTTTAAACAAACTTATCGGTTAGGTTTGGAGCAATTTATACCATTTTTAGCAACAATTGCCGGCATGCTTTATTTCGATCTTTTAAAAGGCGTTGGAATTGGCATGGGTTTCGCAACCTTCTTCATTTTGCGAAATAATTATCATGCTAGAAATGTTTTACAAAATTCCGAGCATCAAGAAGTTTCAGCTTTGACTAAAGAAGTGCGCGACTCTTTAACTCCGACCAAAGCCTTGAGAATTTTAAAAGATGGCAATCAACGCTTTGTCAATAACCTGAAATTAAACCGCAATCTTTTGCAGCAAATTAACGAAACTTCAGAAGAACAACATCCTTTCGCTTTGGTATTGAGTTGCATTGATTCGCGAACTTCTGCTGAATTAATTTTCGACCAAGGTTTGGGTGATATTTTTAGCTGTCGAATTGCTGGAAATATTTTAAATGACGATATTTTAGGCAGCATGGAATTTGCCTGTAAAATTGCTGGTGCCAAATTAATTATGATTTTGGGACACAGCGAATGCGGTGCAATTAAAGGCGCTTGTAATAATGTTGAATTGGGAAAATTAACTGGACTTTTGAAAAAAATAAAACCGTCAGTTAAAGCAGCTCATTCAATTAAATCGACTCAAGATTTTCATGATTTAGAATTTGTAGAACAAGTTGCTACAATCAACGTGAAAGAGGTTGCGAAGCAAGTTTTAAAAGATAGTAAAATTATTCGCGATCTTCACAAAGCAGGTAAAATTGCAATTGCCAGCGGTATGTACAACGTAGCAACTGGAGTTGTAAATTTTTACTAAATGCCGCTGAATAAATTCTAAAAGAATAATTCTAAAATAGTTCAGGATGATCTTCTCACATCGTCATCCTGAACTTACTTCAGAATCCCTGCGCTAATCTAAAAACATCATTCGTTGACAAGTTCATTCGCCTCAATATTTTGCCCGTCCCTCCTATTTTTTAATAATTAAAAAAATAAAAATCATGAAAGTTTACTACGACCAAGATGCTGATTTAAACATCATCAAATCAAAAAAAGTTGCCATCATTGGCTATGGTTCTCAAGCTCACGCACATGCACAAAATCTTAGAGATAGCGGCGTTGTCGAAGTTAAAATCGCTCTTCGCGAAGGATCACCAACAATTACCAAAGCTCAAAATGCCGGCTTTGAAGTTTTATCAAATGTTGCCGCTGCAAAATGGGCTGACGTTGTGATGGTTTTAACTCCAGATGAATTACAAGCTGAAATTTATAAAAATGATTTACAAAAAAACATGAAAAAAGGCGCTGCTTTGGCTTTTGCTCATGGTCTTAATGTGCATTTCAAATTGATCAAACCAAGAAAAGATTTAGACGTTTTCATGATCGCCCCGAAAGGTCCGGGACACACAGTTCGCGGCGAATATGTTAAAGGCGGCGGCGTTCCATGTCTCGTTGCGGTTGCTCAAGATGTTTCTGGCAATGCGCTTAAAATCGCTCTTTCTTACGCTTCAGCTGTTGGTGGTGGACGTTCAGGAATTATCGAAACTAACTTTAAAGAAGAATGCGAAACCGATCTTTTCGGCGAACAAGCTGTTCTTTGTGGCGGCGTTACTGCTTTAATTCAAGCTGGTTTTGAAACTTTAACCGAAGCTGGTTACGCGCCAGAAATGGCATATTTCGAATGTTTGCACGAAATGAAATTGATCGTCGATCTTCTTTACGAAGGCGGCATTGCTAACATGCGCTATTCAATTTCAAACACCGCAGAATATGGCGATTTAACTCGCGGCCCAAGAATCGTTACCGAAAAAACCAAAAAAGAAATGAAGAAAATTTTAACTGAAATCCAAAAAGGAAAATTCGTTAAAGAATTCATGCAAGAAAATGCGACAGGAAAGAAAAACTTCGATGCTCTGCGTGCTAAAGGCAAAGCTCATCCAATCGAAGAAACTGGCGAAAAACTTCGCGCCATGATGCCATGGATTGCGAAAAATAAATTGGTTAACAAAGCTGCTAACTAAATAAAATCCCCGAGTCTGTTTTTTACAGACTCGGAAACCCTCATCTTTTCCCGCCTCAAAATCATTTCGAGATAGAAAATTTAAAAACTAATCTAACTTCTTTTCTTTGACTTTGACCTATCTTAAAAATTACCAAAAATAATTTTTATATAAATTCTCTCTATGACCAACAACCTTTCAATCATTATCCTTGCTGCTGGCAAAGGCAGTCGTATGAAATCGGATTTGCCGAAAGTAATGCATAAAGTGGCGAATCGTGAAATGTTAAATTTGGTGATTGATGAAGCTAAAATCTTGAATCCAAAAAATATTACGATTGTGGTTTCGCAAGAGATGCAAAATTCGCAAGAAAAAATTCTTAAAAATCATCCCGAAATTAAAATTTCATTCGCTTTGCAAAAAGAGCGTAAAGGCACAGCGCACGCGGTTTCAACTGCTTTAGAAAATATTTTAGATTTAGGTGAAAAAACTTTAATTCTTTACGGCGACACGCCACTTACAACTCACGCCACTTTAGAAAAAATGTCAAAAAAACTTGATGATTTTTCTTTGTGTGTTTTAGGTTTTGATGATGAAGAAGAAAATGCTTATGGTCGCTTGGTTGTTGATGAAAAAGGGCATTTAGAAAAAATCGTTGAGTTTAAAGATGCCACCGCTGAAGAAAAAAAAATCGCTCTTTGCAATTCCGGCGTTATGGGAGTTGATGGCAAACAGATTAAAAATCTTTTAGCTAAAGTTAAAAATGAAAATGCTGTTCAAGAATTTTATTTAACTGACATCGTTGGCATTGCAGGCGAATTGGGATTGAAACGCACTTTTTTAAAAACCAAACTTGAAGAAGTTTTAGGTGTAAATTCGCGTTTTGAACTGGCAAAAATTGAAGAAATTAAACAACAACAATTAAGAAGAAAAATGATGGATTTAGGCGCAACGCTGCTTGATCCATCTTCAGTTTATTTTTCTTTTGACACTAAAATTGCGCAAGATGTTGTGATTCATCCACAAGTTTTTTTCGGACCAAAAGTTACGATTGAAAAAGATGTCGAGATTAAATCTTTTTCTCACATTGAAGGAGCTAGAATCTCTTCTGGAGCGGTTGTTGGGCCTTTTGCCAGAATTCGTCCTGAAACAGAAATTGGTGAAAATGTGCGGGTTGGAAATTTTGTTGAAATCAAAAAATCCCAAATAAAAAAGGGCGCCAAAATTAATCATTTAAGTTATATTGGTGATTCTGAAATTGGCGAAGAAAGCAATATTGGCGCTGGTACAATCACTTGTAATTATGATGGTTACAATAAATCCAAAACTACCGTCGGTAGAAATGTTTTTATCGGATCAAATTCAGCTTTGATAGCACCTGTTGAAATTGCCGACGGCGCTGTTGTTGGCGCAGGAAGCGTGATTACTAAAAATGTTGCAGCAGATAATTTGGCGGTTTCGCGCAGCAAACAAATAAATTTACCTGAAGGCGGAAAGAAATTTCACGAGGCAAAATCAAAAATGAAAAAATGAAAAAATTTTTAGTAACTATTTTAGCATTATTTTTTTTCACCCTTCCCGCTTATGCCTCGCGCGCTATTAGCGAAGTAAATTATTTTGCTTCTTTACGTTCGAATGAAACCAACGTGCGCTCTGGCCCTGGCCAAAATTATCCAATAAAATTCACCTTCAAATTGCGCGGTTTACCAGTTCGCGTGATTAGCGAATATGATAATTGGAATGAAATTGAAGATTATGAAGGTCAAACTGGTTGGGTTACACAAAGCTTGCTCACTAAAAAAAGAACCTTGATGGTTCGCACCACTAAAAGCTTTGTCAATATGCATGGTAAAGATAGTGAGAAATCACGGATTATTTATCGTTTGGAAAATAACGTGATTGGTGATTATTTAAAATGCTCGGAAGATTGGTGTGGCCTCAAGATCAATGGCGAAAAAGGCTGGGTATTAAAAGTTGATTTATTTGGAACTGATGAAGCTAATTAATTAATATCCGCGCCAAGATGGGCCGCTACCACCACCCCTATTCGTCGCTCTGGTCCACATCGCACGAGTTTGATGATTTTCTAAATGATGCTTCGTTAAATGATGTTAGGATTGTGGCTTAATTGAAATATTTTCTTCCGAAGATTTTCCCGCTAACTTCATTGCCAATTTTTGAATATCGGTTACTGAAGTACCTGGCAATATAGGCGCATGATATTTTTCCGTTACACGCTGATGCATTGCAGAAATAGTACGCCTCACAACATCTTTGGTGATCTCAGAGGTCGAAACTTTCATTACTGTTTTTGCCAGAGTATGAAATGATGGTTTCAAGATTTATCCTAAGTATTTATAATGTGGTTTGAAGCCCGTCTTCAAAGAAAGCGGAAAATAAAATGAACTAACTTCAGAAGTCAAGATGGTTCTACTTCAGGTTGTAAAAATATTAAAATTTAAGTCTCTTTTCTTGGGGGAATTTTTTTAGAAACTAAGAGCCTGTCCTATACCAAATTAACTATCTCTTGATAGCCATAACTTTGTCTTTTTGGTAAAAATTTGCTCAGAAAATGACGCTGTATCACTTGATACAGCTTACATTT
>CANKYC010000007.1 GCA_947487845.1 Rickettsiales bacterium
TGAGCAAGCAAAAACAAAAGGAATTGCGCTAGAACTTTATTTGGCGCCTTCGGTTCAAATTCCAAACGGAGTTGCGTTTGAAAAAATTCAAGACCAACAAACATCGCCACAAAAGCAAAAACAAACTGCCCAAATTATTGTTAGCAACAACCCAAAAGAAGCTTTAAACAAATTAAAAAGAGTTGGTGATTGGGGCGCCGAAGAAACAAAAGAGCCAGAAATCGAAATATTTGCCACAATTGACGTTGAAGATTTTTCTTATCAAGACTTGGTTGAAAAAACCGACTTTCAAATTAGCCAAACTGGATTTTCAAATTTTACTAAAACCCAAAGCCAATTTTTAACCCAATTAAAAGATGGCAAAAAAATTGTTTTAAAAGGCGAGTTTTCGCCAGATTTATTGCAAATGCTCGAACCAATAATAACCAGCAAAGAACCAGAATTCGCGGGCATTGGCGAAAATTTAATTTTAATTATTGAAGACAAAAATTGCCAAAAGGGCCAAACTTACGAACCGCTAAATTGGCTGGCGCAAGATGATTATGAAGTTGAGGTTTTTGAAGAAAGCCAGCAGCCAGAATTTACTGACCGACCTTTTTTGGAAACAACTCCAAACCAAACAATCGATTTAAGCCAAAGCCAGCAAGAAGCCGCAGATTTTATCCAAGCAAGAAAAAACAATTTTGCGAATACTTTGAACCAAAACTCAATGGTTCGCCTAATTGGACATAGCGGCGTTGGCAAAAGTCGATTACTCAAAGAATTTGAAACCAACAATCAATTAACAACCGCAATTTATCGCGAATTAAACGCCTTTGAAAATTGGGCAAACGACAATTCAGACAAAACCAAAATTCTTTTTATCGACGAATCAAATATCGAAGATCTTCATTTTACGATGTTTGCGCCGCTAAAAGATAAAATTGAAGGAGGCGAAACCAAAAAGATTTTTTACCAAGGAAAATTTTATGATTTGAACAAAAATCACAAAGTAGTTTTTGCCCAAAACCCCGCCAAATAAGGTGGCGGAAGATTTGATCAAAAACTTTTTGACGATGGAAAAATTCCAGTAATTTACTTGCGCGATTTTTCTGCCAGCTACATTTATGAAAAAATCTTGAAAAGCGCGATTTACGACCAATTGAGCGAAGAAATAAGAAACGAAAATCTTCCTGAAGAATTTTTTAAATATTTTGCAGAGCCGCTAATTAAAGAATATCAAAAATCTAACGCTAATAAAAAATCTGAAGAAGACTCCAACCAAGAAACGGTGCGCGAGTTGCAAGAAAAAATGCTACAACTTGTTGAACAGGTTATTTTTGAAAGAGACGAACAAGCCCAAACTCCAAATTCTATTTCCAGTTTTATTTCTACCAATGCCACCAAAGAAGTTGAAGAAGCTTTAACCAACGCCATAAGCGTTCGACAAAAGCAACGCGAAGGAGTTTTTCCAAATAAAGCGGTTGGTTTAAATGGCGTTTTACTTGAAGGAGATTCTGGAGTTGGAAAAAGCGTTTTGATTGAAGCGGTTCTTTCCAGCAAAGGAATTAAGCCAGCAACCCCAGAAAATTCTGCTTCGGCAAGTGAGTCAAATTTGATGTTCTACAAAATCGACGCCAATTTGCCCTTAAATCAAAAAAAGCAAATTATCATCAAGGCTTTTGAAGAGGGAAACATTGTTTGGATTGACGAGATTAATTCTTGTATTGACGACGGATTAGAAAAAATTCTCAACGCCGCCCTAACTGGCGATCATCCCGAAGGAAAATCTACCGAAAACGTAAAACCGGGTTTCATGCTAATTTCTAGCGTAAATTCGGCTGGTTTAGAAGGTCGCTCAATTATTTCTCCGGCTTTGCGCCACAGAACAACTCAACCTCGCGTAAAAGGTTTAAAAGAATATAAGGTCGAAGATTTAACCAAAATTATTTCGCATTGGATTTCTCAAGACGAAACTTTGCAGCAACATCAAAATCAAACCCAAAATCACCAAAAAATTGCTGAAAATTTTTTAAAATGCCTAAATTCAAACGGTGGCGAAAGGCTAAATTTGCGGATGTTAAAAAGTAATTTACCTAAAATTTTAACTAAATATGAAAAATTTTTCAAAAGCCCGCCTAAAAATTCGACTTATCCCAGAGAAACACCACAAAACACTCATCCTCTTAGAGAAACCAAAACACCACAAAACTCTTATTGTAATATTTCTTAGACAAGCTCAGGGACATTGGTTGCATGTGATATATATATATCAAGATATGCCTCATAATTTTAGTAAAAAAAAGTTACACTAAACTCTAAATTTTCACCATTCGCTTTAATCACAATTGATTGACCATCTTGAATTTCGCCTTTCAAAATTTTTTCCGCCAAAGCATTTTCAATATCTTTTTGAATCACTCGTTTCAACGGTCGAGCGCCATAAGTTGAACTGTAGCCTTTAGCTGCCAAATAATTTTCAGCTGTTTTATCAAGTTTAATTACAATATTTCTACCAACCAATCTTTTGGCGAGCCTTGCAAATTGTACTTCGACAATGGCTTGCATATTTTTGCGACTAAGTTTGTTAAATAAAATTATCTCATCCAAACGATTCAAAAATTCAGGCCTAAAATGCCCGCGAACCACTTCCATCACTTGATTTTCAACGGTTTTAACATCTTGATCTTCATCGAGATCAGTCAAAAACTGCGAGCCTAAATTTGAAGTTAAAATAATTATCGTGTTAGAAAAATTAACAATGTGACCCTGCCCGTCTGTAAGTCTGCCGTCATCTAAAACTTGCAGTAAAATATTAAAAACATCGTGATGCGCTTTTTCCACTTCATCAAATAAAATCACCTGATAAGGACGGCGACGCACACTTTCAGTTAAAACGCCACCTTGCTCAAAACCAACATAACCGGGAGGTGCGCCAATCAACCTTGCAACCGCATGCTTTTCCATAAATTCACTCATATCAACGCGCAACATTGCAGAATCGTCATCGAAAATAAATTCAGCCAATGCTTTAGAAAGTTCAGTTTTTCCAACCCCCGTTGGCCCTAAAAACAAGAATGAACCAATCGGGCGATTTGCTTCCTGCAAACCAGCGCGTGAACGACGTACAGCGCTTGAAATTGCGTGAAGCGCATCATCTTGACCAATTACTCTTTGGCGCAATAAATCTTCCATTTTTAGCAATTTTTCTTTTTCGCCGGAAAGCAATTTATCCAAAGGAATTCCGGTTACTTTCGCAATAATTGCCGCAATATCATCTTCTGAAACTGATTCACGAATCATGCTTTGCGACACAGATGTTTCTAATGCTAATTGCTCTTTTTGTAATTCCGGAATTGTGCCATAAGTTAGCTCGCCCGCTTTAGTTAAATTGCCTTCGCGCTGCGCTTTTTCGAGTTCAAATTTACTATGTTCAATTTTGCTTTTAAGTTCGTTAATTTTAGTGCGCTTCATTTTTTCCGCCTGCCATAAAGTGGCGATTTCGGAAGATTTTTTTTCTAAATTTTTTAATTCCCCAGTAATTTTTTCTAAACGATCTTTAGAAGCTTTATCATCTTCTTTTTTCAAGGCTTCGGCTTCAATTTTTAACTGAATAATTTTACGATCCATTTCGTCAAGTTCAGTTGGTTTAGAATCGAGTTCAATTTTTAAACTGCTCGCCGCTTCATCAATTAAATCAATTGCTTTGTCGGGCAAAAAACGATCAGTAATATAGCGATCCGACATTGTGGCTGCTGCAACCAAAGCTGAATCTTTAATTTTGATTCCGTGGTGAACTTCGTATTTTTCTTTAATGCCGCGTAGAATTGAAATTGTGTCTTCAACGCTTGGTTCTTCAGTATAAACTGGCTGAAAACGGCGTGCCAAAGCAGCATCTTTTTCAATATATTGACGATATTCATCAAGAGTTGTTGCGCCAATACAATGAAGCGTTCCGCGCGCTAAAGCTGGTTTTAATAAATTTGAAGCATCCATCGCGCCATCAGTTTTTCCAGCACCAACCAGCAAATGTAATTCGTCAATAAAAAGCACAACTTCGTCATTACTTTCCACTTCGTTTAAAACCGCTTTTAAACGCTCTTCAAATTCACCACGAAACTTGGCGCCCGCAATTAACGCGCCCATATCAAGCGCCATTAGTTTTTTATTTTTTAAACTTTCTGGAACATCGCCATTTACAATTCTTTGCGCCAAACCCTCAACTATCGCGGTTTTACCAACTCCCGGTTGACCAATTAAAACGGGATTATTTTTGGTGCGACGCGACAAAACTTGCATCGCGCGGCGAATTTCTTCATCGCGCCCAATCACAGGATCAATCTTTCCTTCGCGAGCTTTTTTGGTTAAGTCTTGGGCATATTTTTCAAGTGCTTGATAGGTTGTTTCAGCGGAAGCGGAATTAGCTTTTTTGCCGCCACGAATTTTTTGAATTGCAGTTCGAAGCGCTGTAACACTAACTCCAGCAACTTTTAAAGCTTTTGCGGCTTCATTTTTTTCATCTTCTAAAATTGCCTGTAAAATTCGCTCAACAGTTACGAATTGATCAGAATTTTGATCGGCTAATTTTTCTGCCAAAAGCAAGACGCGCGCTAATTCCTGCGACATTGAAATATTTCCAGCGCCACTTCCTTCAACTTTTGAAATTGCGTTTAAAATTCTCTGACTTTCAGCTTTTAAAATTTCAACATTGCCGTCACAAAAAGTGACTAATTTTTGTGTCAATCCATCTTGATCTGATAACATTGCCACAAGCAAATGTTCGGGCAAAAGTTTTTGATTTGAATTTGCTAGAGATAATGTTTGCGCCGTTTGCAAAAGGCTTTGTGTTTTTTCAGTGTAGCGATCCAGATTCATAAAATTACCTATTTTAAATAATTAACTTACAAATTTTTAGATAGTAAATTGGCGGATTTTTTTCAATAATTGACCTTCGATTTCTTCAACAGTTTTAACAAAAAAATCACGCTCAAATAAGCCGAGATGAGGAATTATTAATTTTTCTTCGATGTTAATTTTTAGATCTTCAATTGCCAAAATATCAATGTCAATCTCACGCGGTGACCATCTTTGCGACTCTTTTCGTCCTAATTTTTTTTCAATTTTTTTAACTATTTCTAAAATTTTTTCCGGCGCAAATTTTTCCAAATCAATGTCGGCAGAAAGTGCGATATTATAAAATTCTACATCCCATTCTTGTGGTGAATTTGGCAAAAGCATTGCCGGATTTTTAAAAATATTTGATCTTTTTGGTGAAGTTAAAAATAACTCTAAAGTCAATTCTCGAATAGCTTCGTCAAGGTAAAAATTTTTGTCACCTAAATTTGATCCGATGCCAAAAATTATACGCTTCATTTATGTTTTTAATTTGATTTGAGTCCGAGCGGACCCCGTCGTGAAGACGGGGTGACAGTTTAAAAGCTAGATACGTTTAAAAGCTAGATATGTTTAAAAGCTAGATATGTTTAAAAGTAGATACAGTTTAAAAAGCTAGATAGATTGTCACCCCGTCTTCACGACGGGGTCCGCTCGGGTTTAATAAAAGAAATAACTAAAGCTTAATTCCTACTTTTTCTAAATCAGATTCTACCATCATTTTAACCAGTCCTTTGAAATCAACTTTCGGCTTCCAGCCAAGTTTTTGGCGCGCTTTAGTTGAATCACCAATCAGCAAATCGACTTCTGCGGGACGAAAATATTTTTCGCTAATTTCCACATGTTTTTTCCAATCTAAGCCAACTAATCCAAATGATTCATCCAAAAATTCTTTTACTGAATAAGTTTCGCCAGTTGCAATAACATAATCATCAGCTTCATCTTGCTGAAGCATCATCCACATTGCCTCAACATAATCGCCGGCAAAACCCCAATCGCGTTTGGCATCAAGATTTCCTAAATAAATTTTGTCAATTTTTTTAGACATAATATCAGCAAGACCACGAGTGATTTTTCTGGTTACAAAAGTTTCGCCTCTTCTAGGAGATTCGTGGTTAAACAAAATTCCGCTGCAAGCATAAATTCCATAACTTTCGCGATAATTTACAGTAAGCCAGTGCGAGTAAAGCTTGGCGCAAGCGTAAGGGCTGCGCGGATAAAATGGAGTGGATTCGCTTTGAGGAATTGCCTGAACTTTTCCAAACATTTCACTTGATGAAGCTTGATAGAATTTGGTGCTAATACGAGTATCTTTAATGGCATCGAGAATTCGGCAAGTACCGGTTGCATCTACATCGGTAGTATATTCAGGAATGTCAAAACTTACTTTTACATGGCTTTGCGCCGCCAAATTATAAACTTCGTCCGGCGTAATTTTTTCAAGTAAACGAGACATATTTGAAGCATCTGCCAAATCACCATAATGTAAGAAAAGCTTAACAGCGGAAATTTTTGGGTCAGTATAAAGATGGTCGATACGACCAGTATTAAAACTGCTGGAACGCCTAATAACACCGTGAACTTCATAACCTTTTGCAAGCAAAAGTTCGGTTAAATATGATCCATCTTGACCAGTAATTCCGGTGATTAACGCTTTTTTAGTCATGTTGATTATTTTTGATTTTGAAAAGAAATTTTATTTTTAAATAGCGAACTTCCTTGATGCAAGAATTTTGATGCTATAATTGCTTTCAATCACAATAAATTTCACGCAAATTTTTGTTGTAAAGATTGAGCGAACTTTTTAACTTAATCTCCATCTCGTTTTGACGTAAATAAATTATCCTTACATAATGACAGAAAAGAAATCCGGTTCACAAAGACCAACCTCTCCACATTTGCAAATTTACAAATGGAATGTTTCTTCTTTGGGCTCAATCATGCATCGCTTGACCGGCGTGATGCTTTACTTCTCAATCATTGCCATTTCTTGGTATATCGTTTATTACACTTACCAAATCAATATCGCCGAATCTTCTGAAACCTGCGATTGTCCGATGAATGAAATTATTAACGATATTTTTGCTCTGGCCGGAATTGCCGTAACTTTCGCTCTTTACTATCACTTCTGCAATGGCATCCGCCATTTATTCTGGGATATGGGCAAAGGTTTTGAAAAATCGACCGTCAAAAAAACTGGACTTCTAACTATAGCTCTTTCATTGATTTTTACCGCACTAACAGTTGGCGCAACTCTTTACCTAAAATATTTCTAAACTTATGAATAAAATTAAAATTGCCCCTTCAACCAAAAGCGGCTCACATCACTGGCTGATGCAAAGAATTTCGGCAATCGCCCTAATTCCATTAATTTTCTGGTTAGTTCTTTCATTCACACAAATCGTTGAAGATCCTCAAGGTTATTTACCTGTTTTCTTCGCTTACCCACTTAACGCTGTGTTGGGAATTTTATTAATTACAACATCGCTTTACCACGGCGCTTTGGGACTTCGAGTTGTTATCGAAGATTACATTCCAAACAAAACCAAAATGCATTTTTACATCATGCTGGTAAATTTTATTTCGATCGTAACCTCTGTAGCGGTGGTTATATCAATTATTAGACTTCACTTAATTGGATAATATTTAAAAAAAATGTCAGAAAAAAAAATCGGAAATTATACAATAATTGATCATGAATTCGACGTTGTAGTTGTAGGTGCTGGCGGTGCTGGACTTCGCGCAACTTTCGGCATGGCGCAGAAAGGTTTGTCAACGGCTTGCATTTCAAAAGTATTCCCAACCCGCTCCCATACAGTTGCCGCACAAGGCGGAATTTCTGCCGCTTTAGGAAATATGGGTGAAGATGATTGGCGTTGGCACATGTATGACACCGTAAAAGGTTCAGACTGGTTGGGCGATCAAGATGCCATCGAATATATGTGTCGCGAAGCACCAGCTGCAATTATCGAACTCGAACATTACGGCGTGCCTTTTTCGCGTACTAAAGAAGGCAAAATCTATCAACGTCCTTTCGGCGGCATGACCAAAGAATTCGGCGAAGGCGGTCCAGCTCAAAGAACTTGCGCCGCCGCCGATAGAACAGGACATGCAATTTTACACACGCTTTACCAGCAATCTCTAAAACATAACGCTCAATTTTTCATCGAATATTTTGCTCTTGATTTGATCATGGAAAACGGCATATGTCGTGGTATCACAGCTCTTTCAATGGTTGATGGAACTATGCACCGCTTCAAAGCACAAATTGTTATACTTGCAACTGGTGGTTATGGTCGCGCTTATTTTTCTGCTACTTCTGCTCACACCTGCACAGGTGACGGAAATGCTATGGTACTTCGCGCCGGGCTTCCACTTCAAGATATGGAATTCGTCCAATTTCATCCAACGGGCGTCTACGGTTCAGGATGTTTAATCACTGAAGGCGCACGCGGCGAAGGTGGATATTTAGTTAACTCGGAAGGTGAAAGATTTATGGAGCGTTACGCTCCAAGCGCCAAAGATTTAGCAAGCCGCGACGTGGTTTCTCGCGCCATGACGATGGAAATTTTAGCTGGACGTGGCGTTGGCCCAAATAAAGATCACATTTATTTACACTTAAATCACTTGGATCCAAAAATTCTTCATGAAAGACTTCCCGGAATTTCTGAAACCGCCAAAATTTTCGCTGGCGTTGATGTAACTAAACAGCCAATTCCAGTTCTTCCAACCGTTCACTATAATATGGGCGGCATTCCAACTAATTTCAAAGCTGAAGTTTTAACTGTTAAAAATGGTAAAGCCGAAGCCGCTCCTGGATTAATGGCAATTGGTGAAGCTGCTTGCGTTTCAGTTCACGGCGCTAATCGCTTGGGATCAAACTCATTGCTTGATCTTGTAGTATTTGGTCGCGCTGCCGCAATTCGCGCTGCCGAACTTATTAAGCCCAATACCAAACATTCTGAACTTCCCGAAAATGCTGGCGCTGAATCAATTGAGCGTTTCGACAAAATCAGAAATTCCAATGGCAAAACTCCAACTGCTAAAATTCGCAGTGAAATGCAAAGTTGTATGCAACTTCATGCCGCAGTATTTAGAACCGAAGATTCATTGTCTAAGGGCGCAGAAAAAATGCATGAAATTTTCAAGAAATTCGATGATCTTAAAATTGAAGATCGCGGATTAGTTTGGAACAGTGATTTAATTGAAGCCTTGGAACTCGATAATTTAAGATCGCAATCTTTGGTAACAATTCTTTGCGCCCTAAACCGTAAAGAAAGTCGTGGCGCACAAGCTCGCGACGATTACAAAGACAGAGACGACGAAAATTGGATGAAGCACTCAATCATGTGGTGTGACAATAATGGAAATACTAAAGTTGATTATCGCGAAGTGATTTTGAAACCACTAAGCAATGATGTTCAAGCCTTCCCTCCTAAAAAAAGGGTTTACTAAAATTAAAATTTTATCGAAATAAAAACAAAAACTTATGGCAGAATTTACACTTCCAAAAAATTCACAAATCGATAAAAAAGCCGGAAAGCTTTTTAAAGCCAAAGAAGGCGCTAAAAATGTGCGCGTTTTTCAGGTTTATCGTTACAACCCAGAAGATGCACAAAAAACAAATCCCCATATCGATAAATTTGAAATCGACATGGACGAATGTGGTCCAATGGTTTTGGATGCTTTAATCAAAATCAAATCTGATCACGATTCTTCGTTAACTTTCCGCAGATCTTGTCGCGAAGGAATTTGCGGCTCTTGCGCCATGAATATTGATGGAACCAACACCCTTGCTTGTACCAAAGCCATTTCCGATTGCAAAAGTTCAGATGTTAAAATTTATCCACTTCCGCACATGCTGGTTGTAAAAGATTTAGTTCCTGATCTTACAAATTTTTACGAGCAATATAAATCAATCAAACCTTGGCTACAGGCTGAACTTCCCGATAACCAAAATGAAGAAAGGCTTCAATCCCCGAAAGATCGTGAAAAATTGGATGGTCTTTATGAATGCATCTTGTGCGCCTGCTGCTCGACTTCTTGCCCAAGTTATTGGTGGAATGGCGATAAATATTTAGGGCCCGCAACTTTGTTGCAAGCTCAAAGATGGATCGTCGATTCGCGTGACGAGGCAACAGCAGAAAGGCTTGATGAACTTGAAGATCCATTCAAACTTTATCGTTGCCACACAATCATGAATTGTACGAATACTTGCCCAAAAGGCTTAAATCCAGCAAAAGCTATTGCTTCAATCAAACAAGCGATTGCCGATAGGAAAGCTTAAAAATATGAAAAATATTTTCTTCCTAGGTTGTGGAAAAATGGGGTCAATAATACTTCATAATCTACTTGAAGAAAATAATGTTGAAGCAAGTCAAATAAATATCCTAAAAAGGTCAGAAGATAATAAAATTTCTGGCCTTAATTATGTAAAAGACATCTCGGAACTTCCGAAAAATTATAAAGCTGATTTGGTTTTTATAACAATTAAACCGCAAGATGCAGCAGTCATTTTGGAAGAGTTTTCTAAAGCAAAAATTTTAAACAAAAAAACCATCTTTATTTCAATTTTAGCTGGAAAGAAAATTCAATTTTTTGAAAAAATTCTTGGCAATAATGCGAAAATTGTTCGCTCTATGCCAAATCTTCCTATTCAATATTCCCAAGGGATTTTCCCTTATCTCTGCAATAAAAATCTTAAAGAATCGGAAATCAAAAAACTAAAAACTATTTTTGATAAATTTGGTTCAGCTTTTGAAATTTCAAATGAGAAATTATTTGATGCAGCAACTGCAATTTTCGGATCAGGGCCAGCTTATATTTTTTTACTTCAAGAAATTTTTGCCGAGATTGCAATAAACTGCGGAATTAAAAAAAGTGAATCTGAAAATCTGGTTAAAAGACTATTTTTAGGAAGCGCGCTAATATCAGAATTTTCTAAAAAAAAATTTTCCCAATTACGTGAATCAGTAACTTCAAAAAATGGCACAACCGCATCTGCTATAAAAGCTCTACAAAAAAATTCAGCCTTAAAAAATATTTTTACCAAAGCTATTGATGCAGCAATTATCAGGTCTCAAGAAATTTCCCGCGATTAAAGCCAGCGACCTAGTTTTGGCATTTTTTATTTTGACCAGAATCATCCCTGTGCTTTTATCTTTTCCCTGCGCCACTGATGTTCCGCTTTACTTAACCTATTTTCAAAAGTTAGATCTTGGCTTTAAGCCTTACAGCCAGTTTGACTTAGAGTATCCACCACTAACTTTAATTTTTATCTACTTTCCCGGAGCGCTCTTAAAAAAGCTTGATTTTACGCCCTACTATCTTTTTTTCGCCTTTTTCATGCTTTTGGTTGATTTTTTTTGCCTAAAAACTTGTCAACTTTATTGCAAAAAACGTCTTTTAATGACTGAAAAAGAAATTTCTTATATGAGTCTTCTTTACATCTTATTCACTTTGGCAATGTTTCGCCTGCTTTATCATCGCTTAGATCTTGTAATTGCTTTAATTTTTACGACTTCTTTATTTTTTTTTGAAGCCAAAAATCCAAAATTAAAAACTAGTTCTTTTATTAATGCCTTAGTTGGTTTTTTCTACAAGATTGTACCAGCGCTTACTTTGCCGATAGCGATAATTTTTAAATCGGTTAATGGTGAGAAAATGGTTAAAATGATATGCCTGCAATCCTTATTTTTCATAACTTTGCTGATCTTAATTATTTATGCGTTAGAAATTTATACCGACTATAATTTTATTAAAAATATGATGGTTCATGCCAAAAGAGGTATTCAGATTGAATCAACTTATTCATCATTTTTAATGTTTAATAATTTGTTACATAATGAGCATTCATCACTTTATAATGGTTTTGGATCATGGAATATTAAGGGCGGTTTTTATCTGGAACTTATCACCAAATTTTTAGGAAATTTTATCCTACTCTTTTTTTACGCAGCTATTTTTTGGATTTTGTTTACTAAAAATAAACTGAAACGCCGAATAATTATTTCAGAAAATCACTTTCTTGACGCTACTTTGATAACCATTTTATTGCTTCTTTCTTTTCAAAAAGTTTTATCGATGCAATTTTTTGTTTGGCTCGCGCCAATTGCGGCAATTTGGCTCGCAAGAAATGATTCGCGGAAATTTTTGGCGATTTTTTCTTTTATATTTCTGGCCTCCTCATTTATTTTTTCGGATTATTTTAACCTGATTGAAGAAAAACCAATTTTTGTAATCGCACTTTTTTTACGAAATAATTTACTGGTTATCATTACCTGTTTTTTAACCCACAGATTTTTAAAAAATTTATCAAATGTCTAAAATTGAAATTTATACTGACGGAGCTTGTTCAAGAAACCCCGGACCTGGCGGATGGGGAGCGGTTTTGCTTTATAAAGAACATGAAAAAAGAATTTCTGGCGGTGAAAAAGATAGCACCAATAATCGTATGGAGTTGCGCGCCGTTTCAGAAGCGCTTAAGACCTTAAAAAAGCCAAGCGAGATAACAGTTTATACCGACAGTAAATATGTAATGGATGGCATTACTAAATGGATTTTTGGTTGGAAAAAAAATGGCTGGAAAACGGCAGATAAAAAACCGATAAAAAATATAGAATTTTGGCAAGATTTAGATGCCGAAGTAGCGCGCCATAAAATTGAATGGATTTGGGTAAAGGGACACAGCGGAAATCGCTTTAATGAAGTGGCAGATCAATTGGCACGCGATGCGGTGGATAGGTTTAGGCAATAAACGAAATTATTTATTTAGCGGACTATTGAGATAGCTATAACCAAAATAAAAGATCAAACCTAAAATTGACCACAGCAAAAACCAAAAACCATTTTCAAGCAACAAGTTGTAAACCAGATAACCACAGCAAATCACAGACATTGGAACCACGACATAAACTGCTGGACATCTAAAATTACGCACCAGATTTGGTTGCTTGATGCGTAAAACCAAAACTCCGATTGAAACTACGATAAATGAAAACAGGGTTCCAAGACTAGTCATGTGACTCAAAACTTTGAGAGGCAATAATCCTGAAATCACAGCGACAGCAACTGAAACAATAATTACGCTGACATAAGGAGTATTATATTTTTTATGTAATTTGCTGAAAGGAGAAGGAATTAAACCGTCGCGCGACATTACGAAGAAAATACGGGATTGGCCATAAATTAAAATCAATAAAACTGAAGTGATGCCGGCAATAGCCCCAGTTCCGACAAGAGCTGAACCAATGTTGCTCCCATTTAATCTTAAAGCGCGGGCCAAAGGTTCGGCGTTATTTAAATCGGCGTAAGGAGAAATTCCGGTTAAAACCAATGCAACTGCAACATAGAGAATTGTGCATATTACAAGAGATGCGATAATACCGATTGGTAAATCTCTTTTTGGATTTTTACATTCTTCAGCAGCAGTCGCAACTGCATCAAAACCGATGTAAGCATAAAAAACCGTTGCGGCTCCCATAAAAATTCCGCCAATTCCAAAAGGCATGAAATCGGACCAGTTTTCGGTTTCAATCATTGGAGTTGCGATGATTAAAAATAGAAAAATCACGCCCAGTTTTGTAGCAACTAGAATTCGGTTTAGAGTCACGCTTTCTTTGGTGCCGCGAACTAATAAAAAGCCGATAAATAATGAAATAAAAATTGCCGGTAAGTTAATTATTCCGCCTTGCGCTGGAACTAAAGCCAAAGAATCAGGAATCATAATTCCGCCTGTTTTTAAAATTCCAACCACATAACCCGACCAGCCTGCTGCAACGGTTGCAGCGCCAATTGCATATTCCAAAACCAAACCCCATCCAACAAGCCAAGCGATAAATTCACCTAAAATTGCGTAAGAATAAGTATAAGCGCTTCCCGAAACAGGAACCATTGAGGCTAGTTCGGCGTAAGCTAAAGCTGCAAAAACGCAGGCAAATGCTGCCAATAAATATGAAATTGAAATTGCGGGACCAGCGTAAGTTGCAGCGGCAATTCCGGTAACTACAAAAATTCCGGTGCCAATGGTACAGCCAATGCCGATCATGATTAGATCAAAAACGTTAAGCGTTTTTTTCAAAGTATTTTTTTCAGCATTCACCAAGATCGAGTGAATGCTCTTTTTACGCATTAAATTCATAAGCTTTGATTATTGCTTGTCCGACGATACTTTATTGAGAGGACTTTTTTTGTAACTGTAGCAGAAATAAACCAAAATACTGATTAAAAACCAGATCAAGAAAGGCTTCCCTGTTTTTAAAAGTAAGTTATACATTAAGTAACCACAGCTCAAAATTGCAAGTGGTGCTACGATGAAAACTGCTGGACATTTAAAAGGTCTTTCAACGTTTGGTTTTTTTACACGCATAACCAAAACTCCTACTGAAACTACAGTAAAGGCGAACAAAGTTCCGAGGCTACTCATTTGTCCCATGGTTTGAATTGGCGTAAATCCTGAAATTATAGCCACGGCTAAAGTTAAGAAAATACAGCCTAAATATGGAGTTCCAAATTTTTTATGAAGCTTGCCAAAAGCCGCTGGAATCAAACCGTCCCGCGCCATCACGAAGAAAATACGAGATTGACCATACATCAAAACTAGAAGCACCGCAACCATTCCGGTAACTGCTCCGGTTCCAACCAAAGCTGAACCAATGTTGCTGCCATTGACGCGAAGCGCATAAGCCATTGGTTCGGCATTGTTTAATTCGCTGAAATTTACAATGCCCGTTAAAACCAGAGAAACTGCAACATAAAGCAAGGCGCAAATTAAAAGACCTCCAATTATACCAATTGGTAAATCGCGATTAGGATTTTTGCATTCTTCCGCGGTTGTTGCGACTGCATCAAAACCAAGATAGGCAAAAAATATTGTAGCAGCACCAATACTAACGCCATGCCAGCCAAATGGGAAAAAATTAGCATAATTTTCCATTTTAATATGAGGAGCGGCGATTGCCAAAAACAAAAAAATCACGCCCAGCTTAATACCAACTAAAATGCGATTTACCATAATGCTTTCTTTGGTTCCGCGAATTAATAAACAACCAATAAATAAGGAAATGCAAATCGCGGGAAGATTTATCATTCCGCCTTCCGATGGAACTTTTATCAAATATTCCGGCAAGTGAATTCCACCGGCATTTAAAATACCGACAAAATATCCCGACCAACCAGCGGCGACCGTGGAAGCAGCAACTGTATATTCTAGAATTAAACCCCAAGCAACTAACCAAGCGATAAATTCACCAAGAATTATATAAGAATAAGTATAGGCGCTTCCAGCGACCGGAACCATCGCAGCAAGTTCGGTGTAAGCTAAACCCGCAAACATACAGGCTAAACCAGCAAGTGCGTAAGAAATTGAAATAGCGGGACCAGCATATTCAGCAGCGGCGATACCAGTTAAAACAAAAATTCCAGTTCCGATTGTGCAACCAATTCCGAGCAAAATTAAATCAAATGCTCCCAGAGTTTTCTTTAATGAATTTTTACTTGCTCCTTCAAGCACGCTCTCGATGGATTTTCTTCTAAAAATTGATCTCATTACTTAAACTTCCTCGTATTAATTTTATTATTCGTTAACCAGCAAAGCTTCATCCGCGGTTTCTTGTGAGATAATACCTTTGGTCAATAAATCTGTTATAGAATCTTTCATTAAGCACATGCCGTTTTTTTTGCCGAGCTCAATGATTGAGTTGATTTGTGGAATTTTATCTTCGCGGATCAGGTTACGAATTGAAGAATTGGCAATCATTACTTCGTAGGCTGCGACTCGACCACCGCCATTTTTCTTCAAAAGACTCTGCGAAACTACAGCTTTGATTGAAGTTGAAAGCATGGTACGAACAACAGCTTTATCTTCCGATGGGAAAACGTCGATTATGCGGTTTATAGTTTGCGCTGATGAGCTGGTATGAAGAGTTCCTAAAACCAAATGCCCAGTTTCTGCAGCGGTTAGAGCTAATTGAATTGTTTCTACATCACGCAACTCACCAACCAAAATTACATCCGGATCTTCGCGCAAAGCGCTTTTCAGGGCATTTGCAAATGATAAAGTGCTATTTCCAACTTCACGTTGGTTGATTAAGGATTTTTTATTTTTGTGAATAAATTCCACCGGATCTTCGATTGTAATTATATGGCTGGAATGAATAGTATTTATTTGATCAATTAGAGCTGCAAGAGTAGTTGATTTTCCGCTGCCAGTCGGACCAACAACTAGAACTAATCCTTTAGCAGCATTGGCCAAACCACGCACAATTTCAGGTGCGTGTAATGCGGAAAGACTTCTTATTTCACTTGGAATTTCACGAAAAACTGAAGCAGCACCATAAATTGTTTTAAAAGCATTAACGCGGAAACGTAAATCTGCTCCGGCTTGAATTGAAAAATCTAATTCCCACTTTTCCTCATACATTTTTTTCTGAACTTCATTCATCACCGAATGAAGCATTTCAAGAACCTGTGCGTTTGTAAGCTGCGGCGTATTTGGAATTGCCACCATTTCCCCATCAATACGCAACATTGGCGAAGATCCAGTTGTGATATGAACATCTGAGCAACCTTGCTTCTTGGCGTAAGTAAGAATTTTTTCAATCATGATAAAAAATTAATTGAATTTTGGGTTTGGGATTCGGCTTAAATTTTACTTCTTATTGCGACTTCTCTCTTGCGAACTTGTTCAATTGGAACCGATGAGTTACCGTCAGAATAGTTTTGTTCAACATTTGCGTACATGTCTAAAGCTTTTTGGAATTGAGAAGTTTTGTCATAAATCACCGCCAAATTATATTGGTAATCAGCATTAGTCGGATCAATTGAAATAGCTTTTTGTAATAAAATTATGGCTTGGTCATAATTCTTAATTCTGTCATAAGCAACTGCAGCTTGTGCAAAAATATAGGCCGACCCAGGATTTTGAACTGTTAAGCGCGAAAGCAAATAAACAGCATCTCTTGGGGATTCTTCAACTAAAACTGACAAAAGATTTCCGATTATTTCTTCCTGATTTGTTGGATTAGTTTTTAATAATTGATAATATAAGGTTTTAGCTTGGCGAAATTGTCCGATTTTTTGATAAACAACTGCCAGTGAAAATTTGTCGTAAGAATTATCAGGCTCAATGCTTAAAACCTGTTTATAAAGCTCAATTGCAGCTTCATATTGACCTGTTAACGCAGCATTATAAGCCAGTTTTTCTTTTTCTTTAACATCAAGATTAAGTGCTTTTGAATCAGTAACTGTAATGTCCATGTCGCTTGGGCCATCGCTTTTCTCATCAGTTATGCCAGCTTTAATTGTATAATCACTTTTTCTTGGCTTATTTTTTTTTGCAGCAAAAGCGTTAATTTCTTCGCGTGATCCTTGATCGAAAAGTAGGGTTTTTTCTATTTCTTTAACTACATCATTTGTCGAAACATAACTTTCCGCAGAAGCTGCGCCTGAAGTTATTTGCAAAGAAATTAGCGCAAAAAAAACCGTAAAATTTCTCGATAAGAAGCGAATAAAATTATTTAACATTGCCTTTGATTTTTTTTAAAATTTATTCTTGATATAGACCATCACCGCCATTATGGAAGCGGGCGTTATTCCTTGTATTTTGAAGGCTGCGGCAATAGTTGCTGGACGAAATTTTTTTAATTTCTCACGCACTTCAAGCGACAGACTTTGAATATTGTTATAGTCAAGATCAAGTGGAATTTTCATATTCTCATCTTGACGAAAAACCGCCAAGTCTTGTTCTTGGCGCTTCAGATAAGAACTATATAGCGCATTGATAGAAATTTGATTTTTTATTTTTGCATCAATTTGAGAAATTTCTTCTGGCCAGATTTTTTTAAGCGCTTCAAAATTAATTTCCGGAAAAGCCAAAAGCTGCATCGCATTTCGCACCAGACCATCTTGTTTCATCAAAATTCCATATTCCGTAATTTTAGTGGGAGAAATTTTTAAACCTTCGAGCAAATTAGTTTTTTCTTCGATCGCTAATTTTTTTTCGTAAAAAAACTTTTCGCGCTCACTTTTTACAACGCCGATTTTTATTCCCATTTCGGTTAGACGCATATCAGCATTGTCAGCGCGAATGCTTAAACGATATTCGGCGCGCGAAGTTAACATGCGATAAGGTTCATTGGTTCCAAGCGTTGTCAAATCATCAATCATCACACCGATATAGCTGGAAGCGCGGTTTAAAATAAATTCTTCTTTCGAGCCGCTTGCAACTAAAGCAGCGTTAATTCCAGCGACAATTCCCTGCCCCGCGGCTTCTTCGTAGCCCGTGGTTCCATTAATTTGTCCGGCAAAAAATAGGCCGCGAATTTTTTTGGTTTCAAGAGTTGGCAAAAGTTCGCGCGGATCAACAAAATCATATTCAATCGCGTAACCGGCTTGCGTAACGCGGCAATTTTCTAAACCCGGAATTGTTTTTAAAAACTCAATTTGAACATCAAGTGGCAGCGAAGTTGAAATGCCATTTGGATAAATAAGATCGCTGTTTAAACCTTCTGGCTCTAAGAAAATCTGATGACGCTCTTTGTCAAAAAAGCGATGAATTTTATCTTCAATCGACGGACAATAACGCGGGCCAACGCCTTCAATATGTCCACCATACATTGCAGATTTATGAAGATTATTTTTGATAATTTCGTGAGTTTTTTGGTTGGTGTAAGTTATATAACAATGAATCTGCGGCACCTTGATTTCATTATTCATATAAGAAAAAGGCTGCGGCGGAGCGTCACCAGCTTGCTCTTCCAAACCGGCAAAATTAATTGAATTTTTATCAATGCGCGGCGGCGTTCCAGTTTTAAGGCGCGCCAGCATGAAATTGTGAGCTTCTAAAGTTTTGGAAATTCCATAAGATGGATTTTCGCCAACGCGACCAGCGGGAGTTTTTTGATCTCCAATATGAATTACGCCGCGCAAAAAAGTTCCGGTTGTTAAAATAACTGAAGGCGCAGAAATTTTTTGACCATCATCCAAAACCACGCCACAAGCGCGACCATATTTAATTTGAATATCTTCAACTGAAGCAAAAGCAATTTCGAGGTTTTCGTAATTTTCTAAAATTTTATTTACCGCCTTTTTATAAAGCTCGCGATCAGCTTGCGCACGGGGCGAATGAACCGCCGGTCCTTTAGAAGCATTTAAAATACGAAAATGAATTCCAGCTTCGTCAATTGCTTTTGCCATTACGCCATCAAGCGCATCAACCTCTTTTACAATTGTTCCTTTCGCAACTCCGCCAATTGCAGGGTTACAAGACATCTCGCCTAAATTTTCTAACTTCTTTGTGATTAAAAGCGTTGAACTTCCCATCCTCGCCGCAGCACAAGCCGCCTCGATGCCGGCATGACCGGCACCGATTACAATGACATCAAATTTTGGGTTGGGATTTTTAGTGGAAAACATTGGGTTAGATTATCTTACTATTGAAGGCCTAATATTTTCCCTATTCCTCGGCAATTTAGGATTAACATCATCCAATTTAGTAGCTCCTCTTGCAAAAAAAGAGTTAGAAGGCTTCTCAATACCACTTCCCACGCCAGTAAAATCAAGTGGGATAGAGATATGTTCTTCACCCTTTTCTCCTAAAGGCACTATAAGTTTTGTATTTTTACATTCATTTTCAGCGCGACCAAATAATTTTTTAGCTTCATTTTTTAAATCATCACCATTCATATTACTAGCTCCAGCTCTGCTTTTAATTAGCGTTTCGATGATATCGGGAGTTAATTCCTGAAATTTCTCGTTTCCAGCAGAACCACTTATAATAAAAGGCTCGGGTTCGTGAATCACTTCTCCATCATTAGTTGAAAGTTTTACATATAGAGAAATAGAGCCGCCATCCGGTAATAAAATTTTATTCATTTCAACAAATTGCTCCTGTTCATCCTGAACCTTAGAATCAACATTAACTTGAAAACCGGGTCTTAGATTAATTACCTCTTCTTTTTCATTAAAACCAATGGCTTTTGTCACTACTTTTTTCTTACCAATTGTGGTTTCGGGCTTATCGGCATTATAAGAAAGCGTCTTTCCTTTATGCATTATTGATACTTTGCGTTCAATGTCGGGCTCTTCTTCGCGATTAGCATTATTAACTTGTGAAGTGACTTTAATCTGCATTTTTTGATATTGAGCCATAATGGTTTCAACACTTCCGGGATAAGGATTGCCTTTTTCTTTCATTAACTCCAAATGAGCTTTTAACGCGGACGGAGAAGCCTCAACATGAGTATATATTTGGGTTTTTGGATCAAGAAAGGAGATTGTGTTTTGATCGATTACTGTATCACCCCTTTTATATTCTTTGGGAACCGCTTTGCCATCTTCCCAAACCGTCATCATTCCATCTTTTTTACAAACCCGACATCCGATGTAGCAATGAAAACTCCCATCAATATAAGGATAAGCTTCTGTATTACCCGGTAAATCAGCATCATCTCCAACGCCGCTATAATTAAAAGCTACCGATACGATATTGGTTCCTCTAGGTCTGTGAAATCCCACCCCATTTACATGAGAATGCGGCACTGGAGCTTTTAAAAGTTTGCTAACATCTCTCTTATACGCCTCTTTATCTTCGCCTCCATATATATAGCCTTTTTTCGCATGCGCCTTAGCCATATCTTCTGCTATGCTATTTACTTCAGAACTATCGAGACCATTAATCATCTCATTTTTGATCGATTTCTCAACCGAGTTAGCCATTTTATGTGAATTGTTGCATGATGCTGAATATCTGGCTGATTCTTTTTCTTTATCTGTGGCATTTTCTAACTTCTCTTTTCGACTATCCGCCTTTTTCTTCATACCAAATTCTTTTTCGGCAAGATCTTGAGCAGTATTGATTTGGTTAGAAGTTGCTGAAGTTAGTTTTTTTGCAATATCTTGCGGATCTTCATTTTTTTTAGTAAGCGAGTCAGCAAGTTCCTTGATTTTATTTCCTTCGGATAGATTTGGCAAATCATCTAAATAAGTATTAAGTTTAGGTTTTGGTGACCATTTTTTCTTATCTTCGAATGTTGCATTATCATTTATTTTAAGACACTCAATAGCATTATCTAACTTTTGAGTCTGAAGTGCAATGTTTAATTCCGATCTTGCCTTAATTGATTCTTCTTGTTCTTCACATTCCGGTTCTGCACTACTAATTTCTTTTAACTCTCTAATTTCTTTTAACTTTTTTTTTAAAGATTCATTTTCTTTTTCGATTATAGCATTTTTCTCTTCTTCAAGATGGAAAATAATCTCCTTAGCCGCATCCATCTTTAAAACAACTTCCAAAGCTTGATTAAAAGAATCATCAATAACAACCGTTCTAGATTTTGCTGCATCAAATTTCTTTTTTTCACCATCATTAAAATCAATGCCTTTCGGAAGCGCGATATCTAAGTTGTTATATAAATTTAAGAAAATAAGCCTATCATCAACCGTAAAATTATCATAATATTTAGTCTGTAACTTATTCACAATATCCTTGCGAACTTCTATAGCAGCAATTTCATTATCTATGATTTTAATTTTATTTGAGTCAACCCAAGCTTCATTTTTATAACGCTCCTTAGCACTATTCAAAACTTCCAAAGTTTCATCTAATGCACTAGTTTTTATAGCAGCTTCAAGACCTTGATCAAAGAACTTATTCCCGCCTTCTATAATTTCACGAAACTCCGCATGAGAAATAAAATTTTTCGTAACACCTCTTGCCGAAGAAGTTACAACACAATGTCTCTGATTTTCTCCCTCGCCAATACAAACAATTGAAGATAATAAACGGTTGTCCTTCTTATCCCATCCCTTACCAGCTATATCTGCATCTTGAGAAAACTCGTTTAAATCTTTATAATTAAAAACTGTAAGACCATTTTCATATTGAGTTATGGACTTATCTCCGCGACCCCTAATTTCGGGAATCAAAAAATGATTGTCACCATTACTCACATAATGATTATCTACGAGATATTTGTAAGTTACATTTTTTGTTTTGCCATTTTCATCACTTGTTTGCCATTCACTTTTAGCATCATCTTTTTTGCCAGGCTTTGCTTCAGCTAATTTTTTGACTTGCTCCATCATTTCAGCCATCTGTTGCAGAGAGTCTTTTTGCCAAGTAGTTTGAGCCAAATTGGCTTCTTTCGCTTCTTTTAGAATGTCTTTAATTTGATTTTGTATATCATTCATCTTATCTAATGAACTCGCGTTTCCGATTCGCGCTTGTTCAAGAATTTCTTTCATTGTTTCTATAAGTTTATTCACCTGATCTCGGGAGGCGACCGGACTATTTTCGTTTACTGGATCTGATTTTTTATTTTCTGACACTTTTTGTCTAACGCGATGCCCCCGATAAATTCTTTGAATCACTAAACCAGCTTTTTCTCTATCTTTAGGTTCTCTATTTTTAATATCCCCCACGATTTTATCAAAAGCGATTTGATTAAAAGTGAAATTCTTATCTGCTTTCAACTCTTCTTCTTTTGCGTTTTTTACCGCCGAAGAAAAAAGACTTTTGTTGTAATATTTTGGAACCAGATTGTCTTGTTTCAGCTTTTCAAGGTGATCACTTATCAGATCATCTACAATAGTTTTTGTGGTAACTTTTTCTGGTGGGGTCTTCTTCGCAGCTGACTCAATTGACTTGCGAACTAATCCTACAAAAGATTTATATTCATAATCTTCTGGGATTTCTTTTTCTTCTTTTAGCTCATTAAATTTGGCGTATAACCAAAGATCTTGTACACTATCCTTTTCATAAGAATTATCTATCTCCGAGAAAAAACCTGCTTCAAAAGTAGGATGAAGCTCATCATTAAAAACAGCTCCTGGAACAAAAATCTTCTCATCTTCAAAATAAGATAACAATAAACGTTGGTAAAAAAACTTTTGCGCCTTTTCTTTTGTGAGTTTGGTAGAATCAACTTTTTTAAGCCAAGGATTTGGCTCATCTTTCTCAAATCCAACTTTTTTCTTTATTTCCAAAGGTGATGGTTTAGTAGCGCCCGACAACCCAGTAACACTTTGAACAAGACCCCAAAATTGAGTTGTTGTTTGATCGGCTTTTTTACCAAGCAATTCTTCGCGGAACTGATTTACCGATTTTTCTCCATCATAAAAAAGCTTTTCCTGAGGTTGGTTATTGTCAGTATTATTTGCCGCATCAAACTTAGATAATAAAGTAGGAACATCCTTACCATCTTTTGATTTTATAATTGCTTTTACAAGTTCATTTAAATTTTCTGCCGTTGTTTCTAATGCCATAACAAATTGTATTAATTTAAAATTAAGATTTTTTCTACTTTAGCACTAAACTTAAAACCCTTTCACAAAGCAAGTGCAAGCAAAATTTTACTTAAAATTCACCTTACTTTCCTGCCAATATTGATCAGATTTTATTTCATTTAAGCGTGAAACCGTTCTAGCAAAGGCTTTAGAACCAATTCCGCTTTCGTAAATTTTTTCTGATTTAGTTTTCGCCAAAACAATTAATGCTGTTTTATTTTCGTAAACTTCATCAATAAAAAGCACAAAACGCCGCGCTTCATTTACGTCTTCAGAAATAAGCTTTGGGACTTTTAATAAAAAAATCAA
>CANKYC010000008.1 GCA_947487845.1 Rickettsiales bacterium
GTCGCGATGCTCTAATTCTTCATCACGAAATTTTTCAATTTTCTCTTTTAAATTTGCGACCCCAACCTTCTCTTTCTCATCTAAAAACTGATCTTCTTTTTCAAGAAATTTTATCTGTTCGCGGTAATGTTCATCAATCGTTTCTTCAACCGCAGTTGTACAAACCATTGCCGCTTTTTTATCAGCTAGCGCCGTGAAAAAACCAAGTGCAAAACCACCAACTCTCCAAATTGGCTGCATTAAAGTCGGGCGGATTTTTTGTTTTTTAATTTCGGCGTTAAAATAATCATAATGCACATTTTCCTGTTCTTTCATGTGCTTTACAATTTTCATCGTTTCGTAATCTTTCTTCATCTTCAGCGCCGCCATTTGCCCATCATAAATCACCTTCGCACCAAATTCGCCAGCGTGATTAACGCGGATCATTTCTTCGAGTTTTTTTTGAAAAGAGATCATAAATTTATTATATAATTTCTGATTTTTCTGAAGGGATATATCCTAAAAATGCCAAAACTTCTTCTATATGTATTTCCCACGAACATTCTTTTTGATTAAAAAAACCCGTTACTTCATAAAATGCTTCAGATTTTTCAAATGTAAGATCTTTTTCAATTAAAGTTTCTGAGTTATTTTTTTGAATAATTTTAACTCTATAAGAATTCAAAGAGCTATCTGATGGGTGCTTTAGTTTTATCAATAAAGAGGTGTTATAAAATTTTAAATCTCGAATGAATAATGCTAAACTATGACAAAATATAGATTCAGGAACAGCAGCTACTTTAATTATGTCATGATAGTTCTTGAGTTCTTTTTCATTTAGCAATGTAAGTAATGTAATTTTGTCATATAGCGTTCTACAAAAAATAAACTTTAGGTGTTCCTTTATTGAAACTGGAACGGCCACAACGACTTCAGCCATTCTTTTTTTTCTTACTTTGTCCTCGTTGGTTTCGCTATCGTGATATACACTGCAAAAATCTATTTTATTAAAAAATTCATCATCATTTCCTTTTGCTGTGTTTAAACAGGCATATCCTTTTTCTGTAAAAAAAACCTCCTTCATTCTTGAAATAGAAAGCAAATCGAAGCATAACATTACTGGAATAGACATTTGCCCTTCATGATCAAACCCTTTTCTCTTTTTATCATCGAGGCATCTTATTCCTTCTGTTCTAATGTGAAATAAAGTTCTTGGTCTGAAATAAAATCTCGAATAATTCAAGGCATCGGGATTGTTTTTTAAAGCTTCTGGCGAGGCTACATCATGAACCATAGGAGTCTTCTGCATATTTCTTGGAATTAATTGACCCGATTCAAGAATTTTCTTTATTACTCTTGCATCCGCTGCATGATAAATAAATTTTGGCCAACTTTTTTTCTTTTGATTTGAGATTTTCTTCTTCCATTCTTCTATGTGAGCTTCAATTCTTTCTTTAGAAACTACCATAAATTCCCTTGGATATTTTTTGACCCGCTATCTGATTTTAACAACAAAGCAATTTTGATATTTCTCTCTCTCGAATCTGTAATATTAGCTTTTTGAATATATGGTAATTCAGCAAGAATGGGAAATAAATAGTTTTTATGTTTTATAGTTTTTGTATCAGCATTATCTTCGGACGATAAAATTCCGAATTGCAAAGAAGACCAAGCCGAAGCTAATTCTTCTTTTGGTATAATATCATTTCCTCCATTTTCATCTTCTATAATGTTCAAGTTATTATCTTGTAATGTAGCATGAAAATTAAGACATTTTTCAAAAGTCCTGAAACTTCCTTTGTTTTTATATAAGACTTGCTGAATATCTAAAAAAAATTTATGCGTGGTTAAAGGTATTCGCGATTCATTTTCTTCGTGCTCAGGAATAAAATCAGAATTTGTTTGTATGTTGTGGATGTATATATTTATCGGCAAATCGGCGAGATATTTTTCTATTAAAGGCTTTACATCAATATCCCAACTTAACTGACCATTTCCACATCCTAAGCGTGGAAATGAAATAGAAATAATTCCCAATTTTTCATATGCTTCTACAAATTTTTTAAGACCAGCTTCAATATAAGAGGTTTTTGATGGCATTTTCCATGTAGTTTTTGTGGGAAAATTCAATATCCACTTATCTCTTCCTCGCCATAAGTGAAGATTTCCTACTTGTAGTTTTTTGGCGTCACATATTTGCCTATATTCAAAAAACATTTCAGGAAATTTTTCTTTAAATTGTTTAGCAATTCCCTTCCCCATCACGCCTTCAGTATTTACGGTATTAACTAGGGTTTGAGCTGGCGATGATAGTAAATTAGTTTCTAAATAAGTTAGCATATTTAATTAATTCAAAGTTAAACATTAAACCTAAAATGAAAAACATCGCCATCTTGGGTGATGTAATCTTTGCCTTCTAATCTTAATTTTCCCGCTGTTTTAGCGCCTTCTTCGCCGCCTAAATTTATGTAATCTTCGTAAGAAATTGTTTCGGCGCGGATGAAGCCTTTTTCAAAATCGGTGTGAATTACGCCGGCGGCTTTTGGAGCGCTGGAATCTTTTTTCAAAGTCCAAGCGTGACATTCTTTTGGGCCAACGGTGAAGAAAGTTATTAGATTTAAAAGATGATAAGAACTTTTAATAATTTGCGCCAAGCCAGTTTCTTCTAAACCAACTGATTCTAAAAATTCTTTTTTCTCTTCATCGGTTTCAAGGCCAGCAACTTCGGCTTCAATTTGGGCGCAGATTTTTAGAACTTGGTAAGAATTTTGCTGCCCAAATTTTTCAACCAAAGCGGAATATTTATTTCCCGCAAGTTCATGTTCTTTTAAATTACAAACAAAGAGCTGCGGCTTTGATGTGATTAATTGCAGCTCTTTAAAAATTTTTTCTTCTTCCGCTTTTATTTTTGTTAAACGCGCTGCTTTTCCATCGCGTAAAACTTCTAAAACTTTTTTGGCTACTTCAATTTGAGCCGCGGCTTCTTTATCTAAACGGGCTTTTTTTTCGAGTGTTGGAATTCTTTTTTCTAAACTTTCCATATCAGCGATGATTAATTCTAACTGAATTAATTCAATGTCGCGAAGTGGATCAACTTGGCCTTCAACGTGAGTAATATTTTCATCTTCGAAACAGCGAACGACGTTAATAATTGCGTCAACTTCACGAATATGCGATAAAAATTTATTTCCCAAACCTTCGCCCGTGCTGGCTCCGCGAACCAAACCAGCAATATCAACAAACTCAATTTGCGCCGGAATAATTTCTTGCGAACCAGCAATTTTAGTTAATTTTTCTAAACGAAAATCGGGCACATTTACTTTGCCGATATTTGGTTCAATCGTACAAAAAGGATAATTCGCTGCTTGCGCTGCGGCTGTTTGAGTTAAGGCATTAAATAAAGTTGATTTGCCAACATTAGGCAAGCCAACGATTCCGCATTGAAGAGACATTTTTTTTTAAATTAAGTGAGAAGATGAAGGAGCAAAAATTATTTTTAATATGCCAAAGCTACTTGAAACTCGACCAAAGTTTGTTTTGTTATTTCGCTAACTTGAAAAAGATGGGATTATTTAAAAAAATCTCATTTTATTTTAGCATCGCAAAACCCCCCAACCCCCCTTAACAGGGGGGCTTTGAGATCGAACTCGGATAAAGCCCCTTGTCAAGGGGCTTTGTGATCGAACTCGGAAAAGCCCCTTGTTAAGGGGCTTTGAGATCGAACTCGGATAAAGCCCCCCTGTTAAGGGGGGTTGGGGGGTTTTGCGAATTTGAATTATTATGCCAAAGTGAAATGGTCGAGTTTCAAGTAGCTTTGGTATAAAATAATTTTATTTGGTTGAGATATTTAAACAAATATTAATTCTTAAGCCATATTTTTTTTTCTAAATTTCTTCTAAAAAAATTCCCATGCTCAGATTTTTTATTATCGCTTGCCTCCTACTCTTGCAAGGTTGTTTGTTCAATCAAAAAGTTACGATTCGTGGCAAAGGAAATATAAAATTAACTCAAGTCGATTTTGAAGATCTTTCGGGCTGGGAAAATGATGATCATAAAAAAGCATTGCAGGCAATGATTCAGTCTTGCAATAAATTTTCTCGAATGGCGCAAAGTCGTTCAATTGGTGGCCAAATTGGTGATATTTCGGTGGGAGATTTTCGCGATGTTTGCGATATTGCGCAGGTTATAAAAACGATGGATGCCAAGCAAAGTAAAAACTTTTTTGAAAATTGGTTTAAACCATTTTTGGTTGAAAGTCGTTATGGTGTTAGTAAGGGCTTATTTACGGGATATTATGAGGCTTCGCTTCAAGGTAGTAAAATTCAAACTGAAAAATATCAATATCCAGTTTATGGCAGACCGAAAGATTTGGGAACTGATCCATATTTAAGTCGCAAAGAAATTGAAAATGGCGCTCTTAAAAACAAGAATCTGGAATTGCTTTATGTTGATGATCGCGCTGAACTTTTTGCGATGCATATTCAAGGTTCAGGAAGAATTGAACTTCCAAATGGCACTGAAGTTAGGCTTGCTTATGCCGGAAGAAATAATCAGCCATTTACTGCGGTAAGTAATTACATGCTTGATAAAGGTTACTTGGATCGATCTAACATGAATGCCGCAAGTGTTAAAGAATGGATCAGAAATCATCCGGAAAGAGCTGACGAAGTTATGAATATGAATGCCGCTTATACATTTTTTAAATTTGCTGATGGTGAATATGTTGTAGGCGCGCAAGCTGTTCCACTTACTGCCGAGCGATCTTTAGCCGTTGATAGCGATATTATTCCTTATGGATTTCCGATTTGGGTTGATACGAACTTAACTAAAAAAGGCGGATCAAAAGAAAAATATTCGCGCTTGTTTGTAGCCCAAGATACTGGCTCGGCGATTAAAGGCGTGGTGCGCGGTGACATATTTTTCGGACATGGAAAAGACGCGGAAGATAAAGCAAATTATATGGCGAGCCAAGGGAAATATTATATTATGCTGCCTATTGGCGTGGTTTATAAGATTAGAGGGTTTTAAAATCTCCGCTAGATTCCATTTCGCGCAAGATCCTGAATCAATTTCAGGATCTAGCTTGAATTAGAAAACTCCAAAAATTTTTCTTTTATAAAATCTTCTTTTTCAAAAAATTCCTTCGCTTCATTTAAGCTCATACAAAATCCCGCAACCTCATATTGTTTATCAAAAGCGTTACCGTGAATTTGCTTCGGATAATTTTTTTCACCACTAGAAATAACAAGTAAAAGCGCTGCAACTACTAAAAAACTATCTGCATCCGCTGCGGCAATTCTATATTCCAAGCGTTTGCCATTTTTTTGAAAGAGAACTTGGGGAACTCGAATTGCACAAGTTCTATTATCGGCGCCAAAACTTAGATTTACTGGTGCGGTGAATTTTCCTTTTTTAAATAAATTGTGATTTATTTCATAAGAGAATCGGGCATAATCTTCTTTTTTTGGTGCTAAAAAAATCATCATTTGATTTGTCATTTTCAACAAATTTCCCGCGACATTTTTTAAAATATTTTCATCCAATTCAAAAATATTTTTATCATTTTCATGTAGCGAAATATTAAATTGTAAAGCGCTACCACAATCGTCAATAAAAGGTTGAGCCGAAAAAGAAGCGGTTAATTTTTTTTGCGCTGCTAAATTTTTTACGAAACTTTTTGCACCTTCTAATTCTTCGCAAAGACTTGATAAATCTGAGGTAAACGCAGTTTTAACTTCAATTTGTGAAGCGCCCTGCTCTTTCTCAATTTGATAAATTAAAGGAAATTTTTTTGGTAATTCAATTTGCAGCTCCGCAATAAAATCAGCTCTTGCAGCTTGATTAACGGGCTTTTGTGAATTTTCTTCAAACAAAAAAAACTCCAGCTCGCATCCAATTTTTAGGATTAACGAGCTGGAGTTTTTTAAAAACTTTTGTGATTTTTCTAAAATTTTGCGTTTATTTAGATAAAACTTTTCCAGCATTTATGAATTGCTTTTTACCCATTCTACCAAAGCTGATTTCGGTAATGAGCCAACTTTAGTATCGACGATTTTTCCGTCTTTAAAAATCATTAAAGTTGGAATTCCGCGTACCATATATTTTGATGGAATTTCTGGATTTTCATCAACGTTACATTTTACAACTTCGATTTTTCCAGCTAATTCTTTTGCAAGTTCATCGATAGTTGGAGCCAATTGGCGGCAAGGTCCGCACCAAGGCGCCCAAAAATCTACTAAAACTGGAATTGAAGAATCTAAAACGTCTTTTTGAAAGTTATTGTCGTTGGTTTCTTTTGTCATTTTTGCCTCGTAATTAATTGGTATATGCCAAAGCCACTTTAAATAGAGCCAGTTTGCTTTGATATATCATGGTTCCCCGCAAAGCGGGGCGCGACTTGTGTCGCGTAAAAAATAAAATACAGTTTATAGATTCTTGAAAGATAAACTTAAATTAAAAGTTTTTTGTGGTTTGCTTAAACTGCTGGGATTGGTTTCAATTGCAGAAAAACCAAAAATTGCGCAGCAGCCTTCGCGATAAAGCGTTATGCCCCGTGAAAGTGTGCGACTGCTTTGTAAATCTTTGCTCATGGTGGTTGTTACTTTCCATATTGGCGTAATTTGCATTGAGGCTGTGAGATTAATTTGTTCTTTCTGAGCCGAATTTTGGATAGTTTTTCTAATCAATAAATAATCACTAGAAAAAGTGAAGCGACTAAGATCAAGGACGGTGGTGATTTGGTTTACTTGGTTACTATAATTTGATTCACCGAGTTGAAAGGAGTAAGTTATGGTAAAATATTTTGCCGCCTTATACAGAGCCTGACCGACTATATTTGATTTATTGTTATCTGTGAAGCCACGAATTACAACGTCTTGGGCATTTCCTGCTTTTCTATAGCCTTGTCCTAGAGTTAATCCAAATTCGCCAAATCTATTAAATAAAGAAGATTTAACGCCATAATTTATGCGCTTTCCAGATTCGTTACGATCAAAGCCTGCAATACGATCCGTGACAAAAAGATTACTAACGCTTAACTCGGATTCGTTACTATCTTCATTCGGAAGTTTGTTAAAATTTTCAGTATAAGCGCTGGTAACGAGGTTAATCATTGGCTCAATCATCAAGGTATTGGTTTCTGATTTTCTGATCAAAGGCAATCTCCAACTAATCGATAATTCGGGTTTCATATTTGTTTGTACGCTATCGTAATCATTGGTGCGGGAAGTGAACTGAAAATTATTTTCCAAAGAATAAGCATCTGTTTGCGCACGAGCATTAATTGCAAAAAGATTGCCATGAATATTAAAAGGAAGATTAGCTTCCGGAGTCATCGTAGCCCGACGATATTGCAGACCATCTTGGCGCGTAATTACAGTCATATTGGAAGTTAAAGCAAATTTTTCTTTAAAGAAAAATGGCTTGGTTTCTATATGAGAATCAATTTGCGGTAATATCAGCGGTGCTGCTTCAGCATTTGCAGCGGGATCTAATTCCTGAATTCTGATTGTTTTAATGGCGTGGTAATCGCGACCTTTAATGTAATCAAGGTTAACTTTGGTTAAAGTATAATTCAGATAGTTAAAATGATAATCCCGTAAGTAATCTTTATCGCCTACCGTATTTCCGATAAAATCCAATCCAACATCTTTGGTAAAATCAAAAGTACCATTTCCAATTAAATTCCAGCGATATTCGTTGTTAGTTCTACTAACAACGGTTGTATTACTGTTAGAGGTGATTTTGTTATTAGCAATTTCAAATATGCCCTGATAATTGCCATAAGTTGAATAATGACGAAAATCGTTATTGATGATAAATTGGTTTTTACTAATCCCAATCAATGGAGTAACGGTCAAATCCATGTTGGGAGCAAGGTTAAAATAGTAAGGAACTCTGATGCCCAAACCAAGATTAGTACTTTTTGCATAGCTGGGATTTAAAAATCCAGAATCTCTTTTTTTTGACTTCAGGGGCACGCGCAAGTAAGGCGTGTAAAGAACGGGAACATTGTAAAATCGCAATATTCCGCCTTTACTTCTGATAACTTGCTGTTCGCGATCAATGGTTGTGACATTTGATTTAATTGAAACAAAATCTCTTCTTTTGCCAGCTAATTCATTATCTGCGGCAATTTCAGGATTTGGGCAAATTGAAAAAATCGGACTTTGTAAAACTGTGATAAAAGGAGTTTGACGATCAATTTCTGGCGAATCTAAATAAGAACCATCACTGAAAATCATTTTGGTATCGTAAAATTTACCACTGCTGAAATCATCTTTTATTTCTAGGTTATTGGCTCGCACATTGCCAACTTCCAGATCTTTAATTTTTACATGGCCAAAGGCGCGAATCATGCCGCCATTTTTATTATAAGTAACTTTGTCAGCATAAACTGCGCTTGCGCCTTTGGTTACTTCCACATTTCCCGTTGCTGTTAAAGTTTTAGTTTCTTGATCACCATCAATTTCATCAGCTTTTAAAACAGCGTGCGGCGAATTATCTTTATTTTTCTTAATTGGCGGTATCGCCCAAACATTCTGCGCCACAAGAACAGCCACAAAGAAAGGCAGTAGAAATGTGATGCGGCGCCAGAAATTCATCTAAAGTAAATTCAATTTTTGCGGCCTGCGTTTTTTGAGCCAAACAGCGATCAACATTCTAGTAAGAATAATGGCGGAAAACATCGAAGCGATAATGCCAATTGATAAAGTAACTGCGAAACCTTTAACCGGGCCATTGCCAAAAACATAAAGAAAAAAAGCCACGATTAAAGCCGTAATGTTAGAGTCGGTAATGGTGCGAAATGCTTGATTAAAACCTTGTTCAACGGCAACAAAAACGCTTTTTTTCTCGCGCAGCTCTTCTTTAATTCTTTCAAAAATCAACACATTGGCATCAACCGCCATACCCATTGTAAGTACAATACCAGCGATTCCGGGCAAAGTTAAAGTTGCGCCGATTAAGGCCAAAACCGCCAGAATTATCATGATGTTTATTAGTAGCGCAACGTCGGCGATGAAGCCGAAAAATCCATAAAATAAAATCATAAAAAATGCCACAAACACAAGCCCAGCAAGTGCTGCCAAACTTCCACTTTTAATTGAATCCATTCCCAAAGATGGGCCAACTGTTCTTTCTTCAATAACTTTTAAAGGTGCTGGAAGCGCGCCAGCTCTAAGTAAAAGTGAAACTTCATTTGCTTCTTGAGTTGTAAAACTTCCTGAAATAACGCCAGAACCTTGATTGATTACGCCGTTAATTCTTGGCGCAGTAATAATTCTACCATCAAGCACAATTGCGAAAAGCTTGCCAATATTATCTTTGGTAATTTGGGCAAATTTTCTTGATCCCGCATCATTAAATCGGAAAGCTACCGCTGGTTGACCTTCGTGATAAGTTGTATTGGCATCAACCAATAAATCACCGCTTAAAATAACTTCTTTTTTGATTAAATAGGAACGGCCTTGATAATCAAAAATGCGCTCCAAATCAGAACCAACATAGTTTTGAGAAGCGCCAGTAAAGGTTTGATCATCGACAAAATGGAAAGTCATTTTGGCAGTTTTCCCCAAAATTGATTTTAATTCTGAAGAATTTTCAACACCCGGAACTTGTAATAAAATACGGTTTTCACCTTGTGCCTGAATGGTTGGTTCTTTAGTACCGCTTTCGTCAATTCTGCGGCGCACGATTTCAATTGATTGCTTGATCAGGTTTTGTCTAGTTTCAAGAATTCTTTGCTCAGAAAAATAAACTTCAAAGCTTCCAGAATTTTCATCAAAATCAGTACCGCGACTTAATTTTTTAATAATCTTTTTAGCAGATTTTTGTTCATCTTCATTGCTTAAAGAAAAAATAATTTTGCTACCAGCAATTGTCGGAACCGCGTGAACGCCTTCATCGCGAAAAGATGATTTAATTTCATCTTTTAAATTATTGAGCTGTTCTTTTATGTAATAATCAAAATCCACTTCCAGCATAAGTTGCGAACCGCCGCGCAAATCAAGCCCAAGATTAACTTTATTATTGGGTAAAAATTTTTCTAATTTTTTGGCGATTGGCGAATTTTCATTATGAACAACCAGCGACGGAGCCGCATAAATCAAAGCCAAAAGGCAAGCTGCTAAAATTGAAATTATTTTTAATCTCGAGAAGTTAAGCATGATTTTGTTAGTTTGTTAATTATTTATTTTTTGAAGATACTTATTAGACGAGCTCTTAAAAAATACCTTCTTAATTGATTTATTACCTCGATGTCATGCTGAGCTTGTCGAAGCATGATTCAAGACCTTCCGAAGAATCATGCTTTAACAGTCTCAGCATGACATTGAGAAGCGATTTAAACTTTTTATTTTTTACCTTTTTTAGCCACTTCTTTTTTGACTTTAACAACTTCATCTCTAACCAAATCAGCCACATAATTTTTCAAAATTTTCACTTTCACACCATCAGCAATTTCAACTTCAACTTGATTTTCTTTAGTCAAAACTTCGGTTACATTTCCAATGATTCCGCCATTTGTAATAACTTTATTGCCAATTTTCAAATTATTAACCATGTTTTGATGTTCTTTCATTTTCTTTCTTTGCGGCATTATCATCAAAAAATAAAACACGAAAAAAATTAAAATTAATGGCAGCAAACTGGTGATTGGAAATTCTGGCGCAGCGGCTGTGGCATTTACAGCTTCTTGAGCAAATGAATCACTGATAAAAAATTGTTTTAGCATTTTTATAAATTATTTTAAGTTGTTATTGGTAAATTATTATTCGTCACTTTTAAGCAAAAGCTCTTTAAGTTTGGCAACACTTTCTTCTTTTTGTTCATTTGATGGTTGTTCCGGATGGTTGAAATCAGGCGCTTCAGCAAAATTTGGCGGCACGATTAACGAATCATCTTTCGCATTATTAATGCAAGATGAAGCCAGAAGAATTGCGATTAAACAAAAAATCTTTTTCATTTTTTTTTATTAAAAAATAGGTCGTCAAAAATTAAGATCATCACGCCAATAAACACAAAAGAATCTGCTAAATTAAAGGCTGGCCAATGATATGAAGCAATATGAAAATCAAGAAAATCTGCTACTGCGCCATTTTTTACGCGGTCAGTAAAATTGCCCAAAGCTCCGCCGATTATAAGACCAAAAGCATAAGTAAAATGCAATTTCTCATTGTGGTAAAGCCAGAAAAAAAGTATAGTTGCGATTGAAAATTGGATGATGCAAAAAATCAGTTGACTGTTTTCAATATTATGAAACATGCCAAAACTAACGCCGCGATTCCAAACATAAACTAAGTTGAAGAAATCAAAAACCCTGATTTCAGGATTTTCTAAACCTTGCGTATAAGCAATTTTTTCAAGCATTGCGAAGATATATCTTTTGCTTAGCAAATCAAAAAATGCCGCGCAAAAGACAATAAAAATTCCGAGCAGAAATAATTTTTTAGCTTTCAAAATATTTGTAAGAATTAAATTTTTAACATTTAAAGTAGCTCAAATTCGAGTGGACCCCGTCTTCGCGACTTTGTCACCCCGTCTTCACGACGGGGTCCACTCATGGTTTTAAGCAAAGGTGATAAAATAATATTATACACATTTCTAAACCCTAAATCCTAAATCTAAAATCCTAAATGAAAATTATCTTCATGGGCACGCCAGATTTCGCCTGCCCGACTTTAGAAAAATTAATTGCTGATCCTGATTTTGATATTGTCGCAGTTTATACTCGCGAGCCACAAATTGCGGGTCGCGGGCAAAAAATTACCAATTCCCCAATTCACCAATTAGCTTTAAAACATAATTTAAAAGTGATCACGCCAAAAACTTTGCGAAATGTTGAGGCTCAAAAAGAGTTTTTCAACTTACAAGCCGACGCCGCCGTGGTTGTGGCTTACGGGCTTATTTTGCCGCAGGAAATTTTAGATGGCACCAAATTTGGCTGCGTAAATATTCACCCTTCCCTTTTACCAAAATGGCGCGGCGCCTCGCCAATTCAGCGTCCATTGATGGCGGGAGATCGTGAAACCGGAATTACAATCATCAAAATGGATAAAGGCGTTGATAGTGGCGAAATGATGGTGCAAGAAAAATTTTCTTTGGAAGGCGACGAAACTTACGCCGATTTAGCCAAAAAATTATCGCAAATGGGCGCAGAAATTTTAGTCAAAACTCTAAAAAATTTACGCGATGGAAATGTTGTTTTAACCAAGCAGGACAATGCTTTAGCCAGTTACGCCAAAAAAATTGAAAAAGAAGAATGTAAAATTAATTGGCACGAATCGGCCGAAATAATTGAGCGAAAAATCCGCGCTTTAAATGGTTCGCTAGAAGCATTTTTTAATTATGGCGATGAAAAAATTAAAATTTTTAAAGCCGAAATTTTAGATGAAAATTCGCTTGGTGAAGCGGGGAAAATTCTCGATGAAAAGTTCGCGATTCAATGTGGTAAAGGTTCAATTAGACCTTTGATTTTGCAGCGCCAAGGTAAAAAACCGGTTGCAATTCGTGATTTATTATTAGGTTTTAAACCAGAAGTTGGAAAGATTTTAAATTAATTTACCTCACCGCAAAGCACGGCAAATAAGGCTGCAAGAAAATTAAGCGCGAAGTTTTAAAAGGGAAAAGTTCATCATCACCATCTTTCGCCAAACATGTATCACTTGCCGCCCTAAGCTCCTCGCCATTTTTGAATAAAAAACAAGCTTCATCATCCAACATTTTTTTAATCATCGCAAATTCCTTTTTCTCATAATAATCCGCCGCCTCGGCAAATTTTTCTTTCGACAAACAACCGATAATTCCTTCTTTTGCCGTAACTTTATAAGCAACTTCCTTCACATTCTCCGAATGCTTTTCTGAACCAAAAAGCACATTTAAAACTTGGGTGATAATCATCGAAAGAATAAAAACTATAATAAATTTCTGCATGATTTTGTTTCTATAATTTGCGTTCCGAAGCCATACCTAAACTCGCAGTCATGCTTAAGCTTGTCGAAGCATGACTGCGAGTTTTTTGCTAGTTTTTAAGCCGCGCCTAAAGAACGAACCCAACTAAATCAACTTTTCACAGACTTTGATTAAAAAATTTGCGAAGAGGATGATCGGCAGAGCTTGCTACTGTAAGGGAGTTAACGGGACAATTGTGGTTACAAGCCCCTTCCTGCTTTAGGTTTTTAATCGGGGTTAATTCACAAAATCAGTCTTAGAACCTGTTTTAAACTCTACTTTTGCGCTAATTTTGACGCACGCTTTCTTCATATAAAGTATCTGGGCAAAAATCTTGATCATGCGGCCATTTTACGCTGCCCATAAAAACGCTAACCGATTTAAAAAAAGATTTATCGCGCAGTTCTTTAAATATTCCGCGATCCAAATAAGGAGAAGCGTCAAATAACCTTACCTCGCCATTATCAAAAGTAAGTTCGAGTAAATAATTTTCTAACGGCTGAACTTTTTTTACTCTTGGATTCATAGTTATTTTAACGGATCAATTTTAAAAATTTGCTGACCCTCTGATGCCAAATGCCAGTCAGCCATTAATTCTTCTTTATGAATTTCTATCCAAGCAACAACCAATCTTTCTTTGTTATTTGGCAAAGAACCTTCCAGTAATTTTCCTTCTGGAATTGAAAAAGCAGCCTCGTCGTTTTGATATTTTACATGAATATGTGGCACATGATGCTTCTTTTTATCAAAGAAATACATCATTACGATTACGCCGTAGAACATTGATATTATTGGCATGGTGATACCTTGTTTTGTTAAATATTAATTTACTTATCGCTGGGCGGGTTTTTAACCCCTTCCAACTATTCACGTCTAAATTTCTTTAACTCGAACTGAACTTGAGGACGGATTTACAAACCCCGCCCTGCTTTAGGAATAATATTCAGCAAAAACATCAACCTCTTCTTTACTAAATATTGAACTGATTTCTTCTATTTTTGCTTCATCAATTACTGGTGTTTTATTGATTATTAGTTTGATTTTGTTGCCCAAACTCCAATCGCAATTCCAAATTTCTAATTTTTTGAATTTTCCTTCTTTATTTCCATCCCCAAGCTTTGCCATTTTACAAAGTAACTCTGTTTGTTCCTGATCTCTATCAAGCTTTATTGTTAGTCTTTGAAGCCAAATTTCTAAATGACCCACATTTGGTAAATTTTGAAATTTGTTTTTAATTTTTTTACAAATCTCAATTTTTTCTTCATCGCTTTCCAAGTAAGAAAGGTAAAGACTTATTAAGGCAAAAATTTTAGGAATTGCCCTAAAATTTTTTATAGCAATGTCGGCTAAAATGCTGATTAAAATTTTTGAATCCTTTCCTTTTGCATAATTTGCAAAGTACCAAAAAAAACTAGATGAAAGATTATTGGGAAAGGATTCTTGGCAGTTAGAAATCATTATGAACATTAAGATTTTTCTAAAACCTTGTTGATAAATTGCCTTTTCTTCTTTCTCAAAAAACTTAATAAGTAAATTTGTAAGAGTTCCAGAATTAGGGAATTTTTCTGCAAAATCGTGAATTATCAGAAGCTTTTTTTGCCTAGATTTTTCTAAATTTAGTTTGTTATTAACTATCCAATAAAGCTTATCTGGCTTGATTGAATCTCTAATTATTTGGCTAGAAGATTTTGTTTTTGCTGGATTAATTTTTAAACCCAAATCAATTAAAACTTCGGTCAAAATTTTTAAAATTTCTGCGCCATCTTTCTTTGAGTTGGTAAAAATTCGGTAATCATCGCGATATCGCAAAATTTTATACTCAAAGCCTTTGTCCTTCAGCTTTCCTTCTAATTCCTTATCAGCGTAGCCCAGAACCATTTCGGCAATAAAATCCATTAAAACGCTTCCTTGTGGAATTGAGTTGGTTTGTCCGTGACTCATACAGCGCAAGAAATTGTCAATTTCTTCGCCCAACCACCATTTTTTAGATTTATTATCAGATTTCTTATTATCAGATTTCTTAAGCTTGTTTTTGCATTCCGTTTTACCATGAAGCGCCCAAGCAATTGTATGTGTATAAATTGATCCGTAGCATTCAGAAATATCGGTGTGATGCAAATATTCAAAATCTAAAGCCAGCTCTAAAGACTTTTGCTGAACTTCTTTGACCCAATTATTTATTTGTTGTCCGCGACTGTATTTATTGCCTTTACCAACAATTGGCAAACTAACGCACTCTATTTTTTCAGAGCTGGCTTTTGGAAATTTTTGCTGGATTTCTTGCCAATTTTCTTCTTTGGTAATTTTTTGAACCAGCGCAACATAAAGAACTGGATGAATCAGTTGCAACGGTCGCCAAGCATAGTTTTGGTCTTTGTTGGTGTATAAAATGTAATTTACTTTTAGACGATTTTTTGCCTCTTCAAAGTTCGTAAGCTCTTGAAAATCTTTAGACTCGGCTAGCTTCTTTAAAATTGCTTCAAAGTTAAAATATTGAGGAAGGTCAAAGTCGCAGTAGCATTCTTTTGTTAAAAGAAAATTCTGCGCAGCTTCCCAATCTAAATCTAAAATTTTTGATGAGGTCATTTCAAATTTTTTGGTCGCATGAATTACAACGCCGACCTTGCCGCCGCAAGTCTTGCTATCGGAACGCGATATGGTGAACAACTCACATAATCCAATCCTGTTTTGTGGCAGAATTCGATTGAGGCTGGATTTCCGCCGTGTTCGCCGCAGATTCCTAGTTTGATATTTGGTCTGGTCGACTTGCCTTTTTCGGCGGCGATTTTGATTAATTGACCAACACCTTCTTGGTCTAATTCGGCGAAAGGATCTTTTTCTAAAATTCCGGCTTTTTGGTAATGGCCCAAGAAACTTGCCGAATCATCGCGCGATAATCCGAAAGTTGTTTGAGTTAAATCGTTAGTTCCAAAGCTGAAAAATTCTGCATCTTTAGCAATTTGATCCGCCATTAGCGCGGCCCTTGGAAGTTCGATCATCGTGCCAACCATATAGTTCAATTTCACACCCTGCTCTTGTTCAACTGATTTTTCGGTTGTCACAATTAATTCTTTTAAAATTTGCAATTCTTTTCTAGTTGCAACAAGCGGAACCATAATTTCCAAAAGCACTTCTTGATTAGTTTCTTTTTTAACAATTGAAGCTGCTTCAAAAATGGCGCGGGCTTGCATTTCGTAGATTTCGGGATAAGAAATTCCCAATCTACAACCGCGATGTCCCAACATTGGATTTTGTTCTTGAAGTTGGTGCGTGCGATGTTTTACGTAATTAACGTCAACGCCAACAGCTTTGGCAACTTCGGCAATTTCGCTGTCTTTATGTGGCAAAAATTCATGAAGTGGCGGATCGAGCAGACGAATTGTAACTGGCAATTGAGCCATGATTTTAAAGATTTCAACGAAGTCTTTGCGTTGCATCGGCAATAATTTTGCCAAGGCTTTTTTTCTGCCTTCTAATTCTTCCGCCAAAATCATTTCGCGAACTGCGACAATTCTATCTTCGCTAAAAAACATATGTTCAGTTCGACAGAGTCCAATTCCTTCGGCGCCAAAGTCGCGGGCGGTTTGGCAATCTAGCGGAGTTTCGGCGTTGGTTCTAACTTTTAAAACACGAACTTCATCAGCCCATTTCATTATAGTTTGAAAATCACTCGATAAATTTGGTTTTAAAGTTGGAACCAAGCCAAGAATTACATCACCCGTTGAACCATTAATTGTAATAACTTCACCCTCTTTAACTTTCACGCCGCCGGCGGTGAAAAATTGTCCGTTATTGTCAACATGCAAATTTGAAGCGCCAGAAACGCAAGGAGTTCCCATGCCGCGCGCAACTACAGCCGCGTGCGAAGTCATACCGCCGCGAGCGGTTAAAATACCTTGAGAAACATGCATGCCTTTGATGTCTTCGGGGCTGGTTTCAACGCGAACTAAAATAACTTTATCGCCATTTTCTGATTTTCTTTCAGCTTCAGCAGAAGAAAATACCACAATTCCCGAAGCGGCGCCGGGAGAAGCCGGAAGGCCTTTTGCAATGATTTGAACTTTTGCTTTTGGATCAAGAGTTGGGTGCAAAAGCTGATCTAAACTTGCAGGATCAATTCTTTTTAGCGCTTCTTTTTTATCGATTAATTTTTCTTCAACCATATCAACCGCAATTTTTACCGCAGCTTGCGCCGTGCGTTTGCCGTTGCGGGTTTGGAGCATCCAAAGTTTTTTATTTTGCACGGTAAATTCGATGTCTTGCATATCGCGATAATGCAATTCGAGTTTTTTATAAATATTTACCAATTCTGCAAAAACGTCAGGCATGGTTTCTTCCATCGAAGGAAGGTTTGAATCTAGTTGTTCTTTGCCAGAAATCGTGATTGATTGCGGCGTGCGAATGCCCGCAACAACATCTTCGCCTTGGGCGTTGATTAAATATTCGCCGTAAAGTTCTTTGGTTCCTGTTGATGGATTTCTGGTGAAAGCAACGCCAGTTGCCGAAGTGTCGCCCATATTTCCAAAAACCATTGATTGCACATTTACCGCAGTTCCCCATTCGGCGGGAATATTGTTCAAATCGCGATAAATAATCGCGCGATCATTCATCCACGAAGCAAAAACTGCTTCGACCGAACCCCAAAGTTGCTCATTTACATCTTGCGGAAATTCGCGGCCTAATTCTTCTTTTACTTTTGCCTTAAAAAGATCAACGATTTCTTCTAAATTTTCACAGCTTAAATCGGTGTCAGCGCTGGCGCCGAACTCATGTTTTTTTTCGTCTAAAATTACTTCAAAATTATAGTGATCAACGCCCAAAACTACGTCGGAATACATTTGGATGAAACGACGATAAGAATCAAAAGCGAAACGGCGATTGTTACTTTTTTGTGCCAATCCCAAAACTGTTTTATCATTTAAGCCTAAGTTTAAAACTGTGTCCATCATTCCGGGCATTGAAGCGCGCGCGCCGGAGCGCACCGAAAATAAAAGTGGATTTTCTTCATCACCAAATTTGGCGCCAATTTTTTCTTCAATTTGTTTAAGCGCGGCTTCAACTTGCTGCTTTAGTTCGGCGGGAAATTTTTTGCCGTTTTTATAATAAAAATCGCAAAATTCTGTTGTGATTGTAAGCCCCGGTGGAACTGGCAAACCCATTTTTGACATTTCTGCCAAGTTTGCACCTTTGCCACCAAGAAGGTTTTTCATTGAAGCATCGCCTTCAGATTTACCGTCACCGAAAGAATAAACGAATTTTTGAGCAGTCATTTTAGATTAAATCAAATTGAAGTTTTTGGAATTCAACGCCATTTACAACCAATGAAATTGAGGCATTTTCCAGCGTTATGCCAGCGTTATTAGATTGTCGCAAATCAAAATTTTCTAAGAATTTTTTGTGATTCTGATTTTTTTAAAAAAGGGCTGCAAAAAGCTCGACAAAAACTTTTGTTTGCGACGAGTCGGTTATTTTAATTGCGGCTTTTTGTAAAGCAAAGGTTTGGATAGTAAAATTTAAGAAATTTCTACTTTCGATAAATCAGCCACCTGATTAAACAAAGCGCGAATTTCGGATAAAATTAATAAACGATTTTCGCGTAAATTTTCTTCCTTATCATTAACCACAACATGATCAAAAAAGTGGGTTAAAGGCAATTCCAAAATATTGAGTAATTTGAAAGCCATTTCAAATTCACCTTTTGAAATCAACTTTTTAAAATCAGCGGTAACTTGTTTTATACGGCGATATAAAGCCAATTCATATTTGCTTTTCATGCTTAAGCGCGAAGGCTTGCCGCTATATTTTTTTTGACTTTTCTTTTCTTCAATTGCCAAAATATTGGACGATCTTTTGTAAAGCTCGATGATTTTTTCACTCTCTTTGTTTTTAACAAATTGACTTAAAAATCTGATTTTTTTTGCTAAATAAATAATGTCACAAAGTTTGTGAACTTTTAAATCGGATAAATATTCATCAATTACGGCATTAATAATATCAGGCTGTAGCTGCTCGTTCTCGCGCAAATAAGCTTTCAATCTTTCTACAAAAAAGCGGATTATTTCTTCAACTAAGATTTCTTTATTTTCAAAAAAATTACCTTGTTTTTGGCCCAAAAGTGTTTTTAAAACTTTTGGCGGATAAGCGTTAAGCGACTTTTCAATTAATATGCGAATTGGGAAAGCGATATTATGTTGAAAGCCAATTCTGATAATTCCAAGTGCTGCGCGCCTTAGGGCGTAAGGATCTTTCGAGCTCGTTGGTTTTTCATCAGCCAAGAAAAATCCAGTGATTGAATCAATTTTATCGGCAATTGAAAGCGCAATTCCCAGTGGCGTTTTAGGCAATTCTGAATTTGGGCCTAAAGGTAAATAATGTTCATAAATTGCGGCAGAAATTTTGATATTTTCATTTTGTTTTTGAGCGTAAAAACTGCCGATTTTTCCTTGTAATTCTGGAAGTTCGCTGACGGTTTTAGTGACTAAATCTGCTTTGCATAAATCAGCAGCGCGATCAATTAGGACTAAATCGCAATGAGGAATAAAAATAGAAAGGAATTTTGCCAAACTATTAATGCGGGCAATTTTATCTAAAACCGTTCCCAATTTTTGGTGGAACACAACTTTGCTTAAATCGGGAACTCTTGAAATTAAAGGCTTTTTCAAATCTTCGCTGATAAAAAATTGAGCATCATTTAAACGGGCGCGAACCAGTTTTTCATTATCTTTAATAATTTTTTCTTTTGCAAAATCAGCAGTATCAACGTTAGAGATAAAAATAAATTTTGATTGCAACTCACCTTTTGAATTTTTTAAGCAAAAATATCTTTGGTTTAATTTTAGAGTTAAAACCAAAACTTCTTCGGGCAATTCCATAAATTTTTGGTCAATTTCACCAACCCAAGCTATTGGCCATTCGCAAAGGCCGATGACTTCATCGTAAAGTGGAGATTTTTCTTCTGCATCTATTGTTTCAAAACCAAGATAAGTTTTAATTTTTGTAATTTCTTCAATGATTTTTTTTCTACGATCTGCCCGATCTAAAATTACAAAATTGTCGATGAGAATTTTCTTGTAATCGCCAGCATCCTTTAATTTCAAAGGTGAGGAGCTTTTTAAAAAATGACCAAAAGTTTGGTCATTTGATTTTAATCCAGCAAATTCAACTTCTATAATTTCACTGCCAAACAAACAGGCGATGTTGCGAATTGGCCTGATCCATTTTGGCTGAATGTTAGAGTTTTCAACATCCCAACGCATTAATTTTGGCCACGCCGCAATCATTTTTTGCAACATTTGCGGGATTGAATCTTTTAAAATTGTGTCAGTTTTAATTTCAGATTCGGGTTTAATGTAAGCGTAGCAAGTGTTGCCGTTATTTTCGGTTTTTTCTAATTCTGATTCTTCGCTTAAGCCAACAGATTTCAAAAATCCTTCAATTGCGCGCTTATCGGCATTAATTTTTGGCCCAACTTTTTTGGTGGCAGGAGTTTTTTGAGAGGCTTCGAGATTTGAAATATAAAGCGTTAAACGGCGTGGCGTGATGAAGGTGTTTAACTGTTCAACCGTAAAAACTAAATTGTTTTTAGTTAAAATTTCAGAGGCGATTTTAGCAAAGTTTTCCGCCGCTGCTTTTTGCATTCCAGCAGGAATTTCTTCGCTTAAAATTTCGAGTAAAAAATCAGTCATTTATGATATTTATTAAATATGTAGTTGTGACGACAATAGGCTTAAAACCCAATCTCTTCAACTCGTAGAAATTTTGAAGATTTAACCAATCCAGAATCAAGATTTTTTAAAATCTCAATCATGTTTTTTTCAACTTGGGAATTAATCAAAAATCCACAAATAATTTCTTCATTAGCATCAATAAAAGCTGCTTGTTCAACCAAAATTTCGTTTCCGAAAATCGCTTCTGCGATATTAGTTTTTTGAGCAGAATTTTTATCAATTACCAACTTCAAAAAATATTTTCCAACACGTTGTGAAATATTGATAACATTGACTTCGCCCAATTTAGAATTTTCAACACCAAATAAATAAGAAGAACGTCCGCAGGCAATATCAATTAAATCTGCAACAATCGCAGATCCGGTTGTTAATCCGCCAGCGCCGCGTCCAATTGAAAGGTTCCAACTCGCATTGGAAGTATTCACCAAAACTGCATTAAAAGGTCCGTCAACTTGTGCGATTTTATCGCATTTTTTTACTAAAGCTGGGTAAATTGTTTGTTGGCAAGCGTCGCCTAGCTTTTTGTAAATTCCTAAAAGTTTAATTTTATAACCTAATTCATCGGCTAATTTCACATCTTGAATCGAAACTTCATCAACGCCTTCAATATATAATTTTTTGAAAGCAGGTTTTGATGAAGAAGAAATTGCTGATAAAATCGCTAATTTATGTGCGCTGTCAATGCCTTTAACATCAAGGGTTGGATCGGCTTCGGCGTAACCTAATTTTTGCGCTTCCGCTAAAGTTTCTAAATAATCAGAACCTTCATTTCCCATCTTGGTTAAAATGAAGTTACAAGTTCCATTTAAAATCGCGTAAAATTCAGTAATTTCGCTGGAAGTAAAACTTTCTTTAAAAGTTTTAATAACAGGATTTGCGCCCGCAGTTGAGGCTTCAAAGCCAATATGACCGCTATATTTTTCAACCAAAGCTGAAATTTCGCTGCCAAATTCGGCAAGTAAAGCTTTGTTGGCAGTTATAACTTTTTTGCCATTTTTAATGGCGGTTTCAACCAATTCTTTAGCGAGCGTGGTGCCGCCAATAACTTCAATTATAACATCAATTTCTGTATCATTCGCCAAATCAATTGCGTTTTTGTAAAATTTAATTTTTGAATCGACAAAATCTTTGTTGCTGCGCGCCGAAACTGCGACAATTTCAAAAATAGTTTGGCTTTTTAATTCAAGAATTTTGGCATCTTTTTTCAATATTTCATAAACGCCCTGTCCGACTGTTCCCAAGCCGGCAAGACCGATTTTTAACTTTTTCATTAAATTTTGAATAACTAGAATTTTTACGGAAGATTGCGTTTTGCAAAGCGGATGAATTGAAAAAACTTTTCTAAGTTTTAATTGACCTAAATTCAAGCTGTTTGTTATGCTGATAAAGTAAATTCATTTTATAAATTTTTCCAAAATAATGACAAAAAAATCACATTATCCTGCGGCTAATCAAAATATTGATTTTGCCAAAATGGAAGAAGAAATCTTGCGTTTTTGGCAAGCTGAAAAAATCTTTGAAAAATCAGTTGAAATCAGAAATTTCGAGGGTTTGGAAGAAGATAACGTTTCGCCAATTCTAGAACCTTGCGCTTTGAAAGATCATGCCAATTGTCGCCACCAAAAAGAAGAAAAATCAGAATTTGTTTTTTACGACGGCCCGCCTTTCGCCAACGGACTTCCACATTACGGCCATTTATTGACAGGTTTTATCAAAGATTTAGTGGCGCGTTATCAAACCATGAAAGGCAAAAAAGTTGAACGCCGTTTTGGCTGGGACACGCACGGATTACCGGTGGAAATGGAAACTGAAAAAGAATTAACCGCGCGCGAGAATAAACAAATTTCCGGCCAAATTGCGATTCAGGAATATGGAATTGAGAAATTTAACGATGCTTGTCGCAAGTCGGTGATGAAATATGCTGATGATTGGGAAAATTACGTGACGCGCCAAGGCCGATTTGTCGATTTTAAAAACAGCTACAAAACCATGGATTTAAATTACATGGAATCGGTGATTTGGGCTTTCAAAAAGCTTCATGAGAAAGGATTATTATATGAAGATTTTCGCGTAGTTCCTTATTCTTGGGCTTGCCAAACGCCTTTGTCGAATTTTGAAACGCGGATGGATAATTCTTACCGCCAAAAAGCAAGCAAAGCGGTGACGGTGAAGTTTGAGTTGGAAGAAAAGAGTGCCAAAAAACTCCTCGATTTCATGCTGAGTTTGTCGAAGCATGATTCGAAGGACGGGCTTGAATCACCCTTCGACAAGC
>CANKYC010000009.1 GCA_947487845.1 Rickettsiales bacterium
TCTCAATTTTATCCATCGGAAAGTTCGAAAACTCGCCGCATAAAGCTGTTTTTGAAACTTATTTAAAAAGGTTGAAATGGAAAGTTGAGTTGCGCGAATTGGAATTAAAAAATTCCCAAAACATGTCGGTTGATAAAATTAAAGAAGGAGAAGGAGCCTTAATTTTAAAAGCTTGGCGACCAAGTTCAAAAATGATTTTACTTGATGAAAAAGGCAAACAATTTGCCAGTCGCGATTTTGCTAAATTAATTTCTGATTTTGCTGTTGCTGGAGATTCTGATTTAACTTTCGTAATTGGTGGCGCTGATGGTTTGGCAGCAGAACTTCTAAAAAAATCTTCCTTAAAAATTTCTTTCGGACTTATGACTTTACCTCATTTAATGGTGCGTTCAGTTTTAGCCGAGCAACTTTATCGCGCCCAAACCATTATTGAAGGCCATCCTTATCATCGCGATTAATTGCTTAAGCTTTCTATTAAACTTCTCTTGTAAATCTATTTTTTAACTTGCCACGCTCGCTGCAACCGTTAACCATCTACTTCTAGCTCTTAATCTTCTAGCATCGGAGCGACCTCTAAGATCGGCGCCTCTTTGTTTTAAACTCACGGTATCGCGCCATTTGGTTGGTTGATCGCGATCTTTTTGTAAAGTTGATGATGCTCCGATTGGTGGTTGTTTTTCTTGAGATTTACGTCTTGCAAGGGCGCGAGTTCTGGCATTGGAAATTAAAAGTTCACGGTTTCTGTCATGCAATCTTTTATGATGCATGATGATATTATCTACGAACCAACGTCTTTTCCGATTCGACATTTTTCTAGCTTGTCTGCGACTAACTCGACCACGACCAGCGCGACGAATGTGACTATAAAGCGCGTGCGCCAAAGCATGACCCGCAACATCATTAATTAAAGCGGGGTGAAGGGAAAGAAAATTACCAAAATCGAGTGTTAATGAGCCAATGGATGGCATTATTATTAGCGTCACTACTCCAGTCTAATATTTTTGATTATAAAGATTTTCTGAAACTGGTTTTAGATAGCGGCTCTTATTTTCCAATACAAAAGCGCGAAAAAATTACATCTAATATGTTTTCTATGTCAACTTTTCCGGTGATTTTTCCGATCTCGCGTGCTGTCATTCTTAAGTCTTCGGCTGCAAGCTCGATGTTTTTTTCAAGAGAAAAACTTTCCAAATTTGCAGCAGAATTTCGCAAAGCAGAGCGATATCTTTCTTGAGTTATAAATGGAGAATTTTGGTTAGGGATTAATTCGAGGATTTTTTCCTCCAGTTTTTTAAGTAATTGCGTCGTATTTACATTGTTGGTCAAAGAGATTTCAATGGCGCCATCAAAATTGAAAGGTTCGAGATCAATTTTATTCACGACAATAATTGTTTGTTCATCAATTAAATCAGCGCGTAAAACCGGATTTTTTGCATCGATTAAGAAAATTTTTAAATCTGCTTCACTGGCTTTTTTTAAGGCGCGACGAATTCCTTCCGCTTCAATTTTATCTTCAGTTTCGCGAATTCCAGCAGTGTCAGAAATTTTAACCGCAACGCCAGCAATTGATAAATGAGTTTCAACAACATCGCGTGTGGTTCCGGCAATTTCTGAAACAATCGCCACGTCGCTTTGAGCTAAAAAATTTATTAAACTAGATTTTCCAACATTGGGCGCGCCAATAATTGCAAGGTTCAATCCATCTTTAATTTTTTGACCAACTTTATTGTCATTCAAATGCGAAGCGATTTCGTTTTTTAATTTTTCAACGTCACTTTCAACTTTATCGATAATATTTTTTGGCAAATCTTCATCGGGAAAATCAATCGCCGCTTCAATCATCGCCGAAATTTCTATAAGTCGAAAACGCCAATCTTCATAAATTGCACCCAATTTTCCTTCAAGTTGGCGCAGCGCTTGTTTGTGTTGCGCCGCGGTTTCGGCGGCGATTAAATCAGGAATTGCTTCGGCTTGAACCAAATCAAGTTTGCCATTTAAAAAAGCGCGTTTGGAAAATTCGCCAGCTTCAGCAAAGCGACAATTTTTTTGGTCGGATAAAATTTCAAAAATTTTTTTAGCGATAAAAGGCGAGGCGTGAATTGAAATTTCCGCAACATCTTCGCCAGTAAAACTTTTTGGTGATTGAAAAAAAGAAACTAAAACTTCGTCAATAATTTCTGACGTTTTTGGATCGCGAATTTTTTGAAATGAAATTTTTGAATGCTGGGGATTTCCTTTAAATCCAAGAATCTGCAAACAAGAAACAACTTGTGAACCAGATATTCGAATCACTGAAATTCCTGCTCGAACTGGCGAAGTGATTGGTGCGAAAATAGTAGGCATTTATTTAAGGAAATAACGGAGCTAATTCTAAACCTTCTTTTTCATCAAGCCCAAAAAGAATATTCATATTTTGTACAGCCTGACCAGACGCGCCTTTGCATAGATTATCAATTACTGAAATGATAATAACTTTATTTGCAGTTCTGGCTTTTTTAACCGACATTACGCAAAAATTTGTGCCAACAACATCTTTAATATTTGGATCGCCTTCAATTACTTTTACGAAAGGTTCGTCTTCATATTTAGTCTGTAAACAATTTTTGACAGCTTCAATTGAAAATTTTGGATTAATTTTAGCATAAATTGTCGAAATAATTCCTCTATTTATTGGCAATAAATGCGGCGTGAAATCAATTTCAATTACGGCTTTAGCAGCCTTTCCCAGCTCTTGTTCAATTTCGCCCATATGTCTGTGTTTGCCAACTGAATATGCTTTTACTGATTCGTTAATTTCACAAAATAAATTACCTTGTTTTATTGATCTGCCGGCACCCGTGGCTCCTGATTTAGAATCAATAATAATATCATGTTTTTCAATTAAGTTATTTTCCAAAAGTGGAATTAAAGGCAATAAAGCTGAAGTTGGATAACAACCCGGACAAGCAATTAAATTTGATTTTTTGATTTTATTTCTGTGAATTTCTGACAAGCCGTAAACCGCTTGTGGCTGTAAATCTTTAGCGATGTGTTCATGATCGTACCATTTTTGATAATCGTCAGGATTTTCTAACCTGAAATCAGCAGAAAGATCGATGATTTTTAGGTGAGAGTTTTTTGGATCAGATAAAAGTTTTTTAAAAGTTTCTTGCGAAGTTGTATGCGGCAAGCAGCCAAAAACCACATCAATTTTAGTAAAATCGATTTCTTCAATTTTTTTTAAATCAGGTAAATTGTAATGAATCAAATGCGGATAAAGCTGTTCGATTTTTTGGCCAGCATTGCTATTGGCGATTAAAGCGCTGATTTCCACTTTCTTGTGGTTTAGTAAAATTCTGATAAGTTCAGCGCCAGTGTAACCTGATGCGCCGATGATTGCAGCTTTGATTTTATTCATTTTGTTTTTAGGATCTATTTAGTTTATATGGTCAAATGATTCAAGAAGCCGAACTCGATGTCATGCTGAGTCTGTCGAAGCATGATTCAGTGAACAAGCTTGAATCATGCTTCGACAGGCTCAGCATGACATCGAAAGTTCGATATCTTTAACTTGAATGATTATATTAATTCCTCGGATGCGATTTGCGATAATCTTTCGGAAGTTGAAAAGCGCCTCGCCAAATTCCTGATTTTTTCTTCTGCGCTTCCGCTTCTAAAGCGTTCATTTTTTCACTACTTTCGGTAAAATTATAAATCACGGCCATGCCATTTTTTACAATTTCTTCATTAATTGAAATTTTATCGACAAAACATTTTGAAAGAAAGCGGTCATATTTGTCTTTGCCGGAATAGATACAATTTACTTCTTTTCCTTCGACGAACTTGCTTAAGAAATCATAACTAGCTTGCCCGCAGCGATATTCTTCATTTTTTTCATCAAAACAAGTTTGGTGAAATTCTGGCGCGTCAAGTCCATAAAGGCGAACTTCTTTTGATCCGACTTTTATTGAATCACCATCAAGAACGTGAGTTTTTCCGGCGAATTTTTTATCAAATTGCGGATGCGATTTTACGCGGAAATAATTGCTTTGTGAAGCAGCTGTTTTTGAGGTCGCAACTTCAAAAATAGTGACGCAAAAAAATCCTAGAAAAATTGTGGTGAAAAGATTCTGAATTTTTTCCTTCATTAACTACGCACCAAACGGTGATAATCATTCATTAAATCCAATGTCATTTGGCTGGCTTGCGGATAAGAATGCTTGTCTTCAATCGCGCCAATTCTGGTTATTTCAGCGGCGCTTCCAGTTAAGAAAACGTCTTTTGCATCGGCCAATTCTTCTGGTTTGATGTGGCGTTCTACAACTTTAATTCCGCGTTTTTTTGCCAGTTCAATTACAGTTAAACGAGTAATTCCATTTAAAAAACAATCGGGAAGCGGCGTGTGAAGCTCGCCATTTTTCATTACCAAAAATAAATTGGCGCCAGTTGCTTCAGCTAAAAAACCACGATAATCCAACATCAAAGCATCATTATAACCTTCGCGCTCGGCTTCATGTTTGGAAATTGTGCAAATCATATAAAGTCCAGCGGCTTTGGCGGCAACTGGTGCGGTTTCAGGAGAAGGTCGTTTATATTTAGCGAATTTTAATTTTAATCCAGCTTTGCGCGCTTCTTCTGAATAATATGGCGGCCACGGCCAGCAGGCAACTGCGACGTGAATTTTGTTATGTTGCGCCGAAATTGCCATTTTTTCTGAACCGCGCCAAGCAAATGCGCGCATGTAGCCGTCTTGGATATTTTGTTTAACTACAGATTCTTTTTTGATTTTATCTAATTCTTCAATCGAATAAGGAACTTCAAAACCCATCATTGCCGCGGAAGCATGTAAACGCGTGGAATGTTCGGTACATTTAAAGATTTTTTTATCATAAATTTTTTCACCTTCAAACACGCATGAACCATAATGAAGGCCGTGATTTAAAACGTGTACTTTGGCATCTTTCCATTCAACGAATTTTCCGTTATACCACATAAAGCCATCGCGTTGATCAAAAGGGACTAAGTCTGACATATTTTTTGATTTTTAAAATTTTGAAGAGTTAAGTTAGTTATCTAATAAAACACGTGCCTTTCAAAACTTTCTACAAAATATTTCATGAAAATTTCGGTTATCATAACAACTTTTAACGCGGCTAAATATTTATCCAAAGCTGTGGAATCTTTTTTGGCGCAGGATTACGAGCAAAAAGAGTTGATAATTATTGATGATATTTCAACTGATGAAACCCATAAAATAATTACCAATTACCAATCGCGTTTCCCGCATTTCATAAAATGGATCAAGGAAAAAGACTTGGGAATTTCTCACGCCAGAAATATCGCCCTAAAACATGTAACTGGCGATGTTGTTGGTTTTTTGGGTGCGGATGATTTTTTTCATAAGAATTTTTTCAGCGAAATGGTCTATTATATTGAGGCTAATTCCAGTTTTGATGTGCTTTATTTTAATAGTTATTCCGTAGGTTTATTTAACACATTTGATGCCAGCGCCACAATTCGTGTTACCAAAAGAAACCTGATAAAGCATGCGCCAATTGGTTCGGGAGAATCTTTTTATTATCGCCGTCAGATTTTTGATTCATTCAAATTTAACGAAAGAAATCGTTATTGCATGGATTACGAATTTAACATGGCTTTGGCATCAGCGAAAAAACTTTTTTATCCAATAAATATTTCAGCTGTTTTTAATGTTCATACCGGTGAAAATATTTCTTCGGCAAACGCTTTGAAGCAAAGATTGGAAACAATCGCCGTGCAATTAAAATATGCCAAAAAACCGTTAGAAAGATTGCAGATTTTCTGGCGCGCGAAAAAATTAATCATCAAAAACTGGGTGTGGTTTTCTAAAATTTCTGATAATCTTGGGTAATTAAACATGTTTCAAAATCGAGTGGACCCCGTCTTTACGACGGGGTCTATGCGGTGTTACAACAAACAAATAATCAAAAATTCTTAAGACATAAATAAATGACAATCAAAAATTACTTAATCACCGGCGGCGCAGGGTTTATCGGCAGCCATTTTGCAATTAAAATTGCTCAACTTGGACATAAAGCAATAGTTTTGGACGCGCTTACTTACGCAGCGAATATGCAAAATTTAGCCGAAATAAAAAACTTAGATTCATTAAAATTCATCAAAGGAAATATCATCGATCAAAAATTGGTTAATCAAATTTTGATTGACGAAAAAATCGATTATATCGTCAATTTCGCTGCCGAATCGCATGTCGATAATTCAATAAAATCTCCAGAAAGTTTTATTCAAACCAATATCGTCGGAACCTTTAATTTGCTTAATTGCGGGCTTAATTATTGGCAAAATTTAGCGCCAGAAAAAAAATCGCAATTCCGTTTTTTACATGTTTCAACCGATGAAGTTTATGGATCGCTTGCAGAATCTGATCCTAAATTTACCGAAGAATCTTCTTACAAACCAAATTCGCCTTATTCCGCTTCCAAAGCGGCTTCCGACCATTTGGCGCGCGCTTGGTTTGAAACTTATTCTTTGCCAATAATTGTCACAAATTGCTCGAATAATTTCGGGCCGCATCAACATGGTGAAAAGCTAATTCCAACAATTATTCGCTGTGCTATTTCGGATAAAATAATTCCAATTTACGGCAATGGCAAAAATATCCGCGATTGGATTTTTGTAAAAGATCACGTTGATGGCTTGTTCAAAGCGTTGCATGAAGGCGAAATAGGGCAAACTTATTGTTTTGGCGGCGAATGCGAAAAAACCAACATCGAAATCGCTCATAAAATTTGCGAAATTCTCGATGTTTTAAAACCACGCGCCGACAAAAAATCTTACGCAAAACAAATCAATTTTGTTCAAGATCGTTTGGGTCACGACAAACGTTATGCGATTGATAATGCGAAAGTTATTGCCGAACTTGGTTATAAAGTTTCAAAATCTTTTGAAGAGCGTTTGCGAGAAGCGGTAGCGTGGTTTTTAGCCAATCAATAATTCTAAAAATGCCATTAAACCTAACCATTATTATTCTGACCTATAACAGCGCTAAAATTATTAAGAGCTGCTTAGAAGTTTTGAATTTTGAAAAATACAAAGTCGTGGTCGTAGATAACGCCAGCAAAGACGGCACAGCAGAATTTGTTAGACAAAATTTTCCACAAGCTTTGGTACAAGAATTGCCGAAAAACATTGGTTACGGCAATGGTAATAATATGGCTTTGAATCAGGTAGAAACAGAGTTTGCGCTGATCTTAAATCCTGATGCAGTCATTTTTGAAAAAGATATTGAGATTGTTTTGGAGGTGATGAAGAAAAATCCGCTTGTCGCAATGGCGGGGCCGATAGTTCTTGATAATTTTCCACTAGAGCAAAAAGAATTGGCAGAAAAAATTGCCAACATGGAACAAGATTTGGCGGGCATAAAAGATAAGTATTACGAAAAAATCGACGGCAATTTTTCAGTAAGATTTTTAATCGGTGCTGCACTTTTTATGCAAGTTGCCACGATGAAAAAAATTGGATTTTTCGACAGGGAGATTTTTCTTTATTACGAAGATGATGAAATTTGTGGTAGAGTTAGGGCTAACGGTTTTCATAATTTTGTTATTCCTGCAGCAATCGCATTTCACATTGGCGGCGGCGGAAAGTCTTCTGGCTCTAGTCTAAAAGTGATATACAAAAAGAGTTGGCACTTAACTTGGTCAAAGTTGCATTGGAAATATTTGCGCAAAGGAAAGCTGCGCGCCAAACGTTCAGCCTTTAAATTTACTCTGGTTTATTTGGTGAAGAGCTTGGTTTTTGCGTTAAGATTTGATGCAGAAAAGTTGGTAAAAAATCTTGGGGCTTGCGCCGGAGCTTTAGCATTTTTTATTGGCTTAAGAGCGCTTGATAAAAATGGCAATAGCAGAGGATAGATATGAATGCTTCCAACTTGCGCGCAGAATTGGTTTGAATAATCTTTTTAGAATTCATCACATATTCAACCACTTCAGCAGATATTTAATTCACAAAAAGCTATTTTTGATTAGGCTTAAATATGGCAAGTTTTTTATAAAATTATTTGGGATTCAAATTTTGAAAATAGATTTGAATAGTCATTTTAACTAAAAAAATTATGAATTTCACAGTCGAAACCAACCAATTTTCGGGATTAAAAATCATTGTCCCAAAAACTTTCAAAGATAGTCGCGGATATTTTTTTGAAACTTATAAAGCCTCTGCTTTCAAGGATTTTGGCTTGGCTGATAATTTTATTCAAACCAATCAATCATTCTCTTTTCAAAATGTGGTGCGTGGTTTGCATTTTCAAACTGGCAAAAGCGCACAGGCAAAATTAATCAGATGTTTGCGGGGTGAAATTTATGATGTGGCGGTTGATCTGCGCAAAAATTCTCCGACTTATGGAAAGTTTTTTGGCATCCATCTTTCCGCTGAAAATAAGGTGATGTTATACATTCCGGTTGGCTTTGCTCACGGATTTTCAGTGCTTTCTTTTGAAGCTGAAGCTTCCTACGATTTGTCGGGCGGCGAATATGACCAGAAATCAGAAGCTGGAATTTGTTTTAATGACCCAACTTTAGCAATTGATTGGAAGGTGAAAAACCCAATCGTTTCTGATAAGGATAAGATTTTGCCTTTTTTAAATGATCTGCCAAATTTTTTTTAGATGAAAAAAACTATTTTGATTACAGGTACCAACGGCATGTTGGGACAAGATGCGGCGCAGTTATTTTTTGATTCAGGTTACGATGTTTTAAAAGCCAATAAAGCCGATTTAGATGTGACAAATTTGGCGCAGGTTCGAGAAATTTTTGCCAAAAATAAAATTGATTTCGTACTCCATGCCGCAGCTTATACCAAAGTTGATGATGCTGAAACCAATGATGATTTAGCTTTTTTGATTAATGCACAAGGAGCAAAAAATGTGGCAATTGCTTCAAATGAAAAATTAGTGCCGATGATTTATATTAGCACCGATTACGTTTTTGACGGCGAAAAAGGCGCGTCTTATTTGCCAAGCGACAAAACAAATCCACTCAATATTTACGGCGCTTCTAAGCTTATGGGTGAAGAAAATGTAAAAAAAGAAAACCCTAAACACTACGTAGTAAGAACAAGTTGGCTTTATGGCAAAAACGGAAAAAACTTTGTTGACACCATGATCAAACTAAGCAAAACCCAAAAATCAATTAAGGTTGTAAATGACCAATTCGGCTGTCCAACTTGGACGTTTGATTTGGCGGATGGCGTAAAAAACTTAATTGAGAAAAATATGCCTTTTGGCACCTATCATCTTTGCGGCGGCGGTGCTGCGAGTTGGTTTGAATTTGCTAAAAAGATTTTTGAAATTCTAAAAATTGAAATTGAAGTGATTCCGGTTGCAACTGCTGAATTTCCTCGCCCCGCCAAAAGACCGAAATTTTCAGCGATGGAAAATAGTGATGCTTTGGGTGTTTGGGAAGATGGGTTGCGGAAGTATTTACTTTTTTATCTAGTCTAAAAAATACTACATCTAAAAAGCTATACTTAAATATGATCAAGATATCGGGTAAATTTATAACTCTTAGGTTAGTCAATTTAAAAGATGCTGAGTTTATTCTGAATTTGCGGGCAAAGAAGGGTGAATTCTTGTCGAAATCCAATATTGATTTAAGTGAACAAAATGAGTGGTTAAAAAAATACAAAAAAAGAGAAGAGGGTGATCTTGAATATTACTTTATAATTGAAAACAAAGAGCAAATTGCAGTTGGAACTATTCGAATCTACGACATAGATCACGAGAATAAAAAGTTTACATTTGGCAGCTTTATTGTTGACGCTAACTTTGCTCATAAATACTCAGCTTTGGAAGCTATTACGCTGATTTTCGATCTTGCATTTGATAAGATGAATCTTGTCAAATGCTTCTTTGATTGCAGAAAAGATAATGAACATGCTAACAAGTTTTATAGCAGATTTGGTGCTAAACTAATTAATAAGGACAGTATAAATCTTTATTACGAATATAGCAGCGAGCTTTTCCAAGAAAATCGTGATAAATATTTAAAAATTTTTAAAAACCATGATTCATTTTTTAGATCTAAAAAAAATTAATTCGAAATATCGCAATCAAATAAATCAAACCGTTTCCGCAGTCATTGATTCTGGTTGTTATATACTTGGCAAAGAAGTTGAGGAGTTTGAAAAAAATTTTGCCTCTTATTGTGGCGCCAAGCATTGCGTTGGTGTTGCCAATGGTTTAGATGCACTAATTCTAATTTTTAGGGCGTATAAAGAGTTGGGCTTAATGCATGATGGTGATGAAGTGATTGTTCCGGCCAATACTTATATTGCTTCAATTCTAGCAATTAGTGCCAACGGTCTTAAGCCAATTTTGGTTGAGCCAAATATCGATAGTTACAACATCAACCCAAAATTAATCGTAGAAAAAATTACCAATAAAACTAAGGCAATTTTGGCGGTGCATCTTTACGGTAGAGCAGCTCAAATGGATGAAATCAACGTCATTGCTAAAAAATTTAATCTGAAAGTTATTGAAGATTCCGCTCAAAGTCACGGAGCAATTTTCCAAAAAAGAAGAGTGGGAAATTTAGGTGATGCTAGTGGATTCAGTTTTTATCCTGGTAAAAATCTTGGTGCTTTAGGAGATGGTGGATGTGTTACTACTAATGATGACAAGCTTGCTGAGGTTATAAGAATTTTGGGTAATTACGGGTCGAGCAAAAAATATCACAATATTTATAAGGGACTTAATTCAAGACTTGATGAAATGCAGGCGGCAATTCTCAAAATTAAATTAACCAGTCTTGATGAAGAAAATGAGTTTAGAAGAAGGGTGGCAAAAATTTATTGTCAAAATATCACAAACCCAAAAATAATTTTACCAAAATTACCTGAAACTAATGAAGAATCTCATGTTTGGCATCTGTTTGTAGTGATGGTAAAAAATCGTGACGAATTACAAAAACATCTTTTGGCAGACCAAATTCAAACCGTAATTCACTATCCAATCGCTGTACACAAACAAAAAGCCTACCAAGAACTCTCAAATCTTTTTTTGCCTATTACAGAAAAAATTCACGACTCGGTTTTAAGCCTACCAATTTATCCAGGAATTGAGGATGATAAGATTGTAAGAATTATCGAATCAATGAATAGATTTTAGCTAGAATGGACGGCGAATCCAACTACTTGATAGATTCAAGAAACTGTTGGTAATCCCTGATGTAGTCGCTTTCTTCATAAATACCATTGGCTAAAACCATTAACACGCAGTCATCGGAAAAATCATACATTTCGCGCCAAATATTTTTGTTTATCAAAAGACCTTTCTGAGGAGAGTTAAGATCTATAACTTTTTTTTCTTTGCCGTCATCAAGCAAAATTTTACAACATCCACTAACGCAAATTAAAATTTGTTTTAGGTTTTTGTGAGAATGAAAACCCCTTCTCACATCCGCTTTGGTGCCAAAGATGTAGTAGACACGTTTTATTGCAAAGGGGATATTTTTATCTTGTTCAAGAGAAATCAGGCTGCCCCTTTTATCGCCATGTATTTGGAAGTTTATGATTTGAAAATTCATCTTTTTTAGGAAGAAATTAATTTTATTTTTTTATTAAGGAGACGAGAAGCTCGTTTGTGAAAGCTAGTTTTTAATTTTTTGTAGAAAGATTTTTTAATTTTTTTAATTTTTCTGGCTTTTATAAAGATATTCAACTTCTGGCGACTCTCTTTTAGAATCCCTTGGCACGCCAGAATCTCTGACTCAGAAAAATGTTTTAAATTGTCTGATAATTTTTTTTCCAGATAGTGCGTATGATTAAGTGTTTTTAGAGCAAAATCATCTATAAGTTTTTTATCCAAATTGTTATGTATGGATAAATCAATCAGCCTTAAGTTGGTTAAAATCCAATCAAATGCTTTTGGTGTGAATTTTTGAGTCAATCCATCTTTGTTACCCTGATTGTAATAAAACGTCCCGTTGGAGAAAGTTACGCTGCGACAATTTAGATAAAATTTTCTAGTCGCATATTCGTCACTATTGGTAAGTAGTTCATCATATCCAATTTTTTTTACTAGATCCATTCTTCTTAGGGAAAATCCATGAATTTTTACATTTAAACTTTGGATAAATGCATCTCTACCGGATAAGATAATTTTTTTTACTCCATTGTTAATTCCAATCATTGCATTGCTAGCTCTTTCACCTTTCTCGTACCAAACCATATCTGGAATTATGGCGTCGGCATCTGTTTCTAAGGCTCTAAAATACATATTTTCCAAAAGGTCTTTTGAAAATAAGTCATCTTGCGACGAGTAAAACATCCACTCGCCCAAAGCGAGAGGAAGGGCAAAAATAATTGATTTAACGGCATTACCGCCATTGGGTTTTGTGAATAATTTAATTCTGCTGTCGCGCTGCGAATAATTTAATAGAATCTCGTAGCTGTTGTCGGTGGAAGTGTCGTCCACAATCAATAATTCAAAATCTTGATAAGATTGAGCTATAATACTTTCCAATGTATCTCTTAAATAAACTTCGCCGTTATAGACCGGCATTATGATTGATATTTTTGGAATTCTTGTTGTTGAGATGTTCATCGCTGCGATATGTAATTAATTAGGGAGAATATTCTTTTTTGTAAACTTTTTCTCAATCTTGATGGAAGATTCCTGATTGAGATAATTCTTTTTTTGCAGCTGATCTTGAATTTTTTTATAATAGTTTTTTTTGGTATTTTGATTTCTGTATAAGATAATGATGCTAGTAATAGCTCCATATCTGTTATTTCTGTTCTCATGCTATCATCAAAAAAATCATGTACCCGATGTTTACGTGGAGTTTCTTTATAAAGATTTTTTAGATTTTCTTTAAAAGAATCTTTGAAGTGATTTTTAGTCAAGATTTCAAGTAGGTTGTTTCGAGATTTTGTTTTGAGGATGTGTAAAATCTTTTTCACCAAATCTTCTTGATCGGCGCAGTAAATGTTTGCTTCCACGAAGGTGTCAATCTCATTAAGCGGAGTTTTTATTGATAGGCAAGGAATGCCGTATTTTGCCACATCTAACATTGAGGTAAATGATGAAATGGGAAAGCTATCAATGGCAATATCGGCAATACTTAGATACTTTTCCACCTCATCATTATCGACGCATCCTATTGCATTTATTCTGCCACCACTTTTTTGAAATGCCAAATCCCACAATTCTTCATTTTTACTTGGGCCTATCGCAAGAACGACAATATCTTTATTTTTAGAAACTAATTCAAATGCCATTTCAACAAAATTATATTTGCCAAACGGTTTGAATTTCCAACTAGCGGCTATGGTTAAAATTATTTTTGCTGAGGCTGCAAAGCCCAACCCAAGTTTTATTTTGGCGATTTGATCTAAATTTTTAGGCACAGAAACTTCGTGAATAGGTAAGGGTAAAACAAAGTTTTTGGAAGTGCCTCTGTATTTTATATCTAATTTTTTAGCAAAGGTTCTTAAATTAACGACCTGATCGGATATACTAACACCTATCCAAAATAGGTGGTCGGCATGATTAAAGAAAATAACCGGTCTTTTAAATTCCTCTGTTCCAAAGGCAATAATTGGCACGACGTCATCCATGTGGACATGCAGTATTATTACATCATATTCAGATGCGATTTTTCTGAGCTCTAAAGCCTTTTCAATGGAGTTATAGCTATTATTTTGAACTAAAAATTTACCGCCTTTATCTTTTACCACCTCTCTTAAAAGATTGGGTATAGGTATCTCTCTATTTTGTCTCAAAAGTATAACCGAATGTAACTCGTTGTTTGGTGAGAATTCTATCCATCTCTCACAAACTCTTGTGTGTCCACCGGTGACATAGCATTCACTAAAAACATGAAGAAAGGAATTTTTTTGTGGTTTAGAGGCTAGTTCTATAAAGTGGTTTTGAGATATTATTAGCAGTTCCTGCTCTATATCTTTTGAGCTAAAAGTTCCGGAAATGCCGCTAGCAAATGATGCCGCTTTAGAAAGTAGTTCAATTTTTACCAGTTCTTCCTTCTCTTTTATCGCTGCCGTAACCAATGATTGGAAAGTAACTTTCTTATCTAGTATAAAATTAATAATTCCTGATGAATGGAGCTCAAATCTTTTTAAATGATTTTCAATTATTAGGGCTCTATCTCTATCAACAAAACCTCTCCACTTACTCAGTTCTTTGGGATTTACTCTCGACAGATTTTGCCGCAACATCTCAACTTTTATGAAGGGGAATCCTCTAGGAACAAGATTGGAAAGTAAGACATGCGCAGGCGATGTCTTAAAAATATCTTGAAAAAAAGAATCTTTTTTAAAGCCGCAATTCAAGAGAGTCTGGGTTAGGCCAACTTCGTAATTTCTTATAATGTCGATCTTTGATTTTTCCTTTTTTACTGCAGAGAAAAAAGTCAAAAAATCATCACTAAGAAAAACACTTTTATTAAAAACTATAAAATAACTCTGAAGATGAAGTGGTAATCTTTGAGTGCTTTGGATTAAGCCCCAAAAATCAACATAATTCCTGCTAGACATCTCTTCAAAGACTGGAGTTAGGGTGGTTAATAAATAACAAGAATCGTTAGTAAGAATTAGTTGGTCATAATTTTGCAACTCACTTTTTGCCGCAAAGATTCCTCTCTTATAGCTTCCGAAATCGTACTCACCATGTTTCTGACAAATGGAATGAAAAACTATCCCATCTAATTTCAAAAATTCTTCTTGATCAATTTTGCAGTCTGAAATGAAGAATATATCTTGGGCAAATTTTTTTAGCTCCTTGAGGTAATCTATGACGTAATCGTCGATTAAGCCATCCTTATCGTAGTGAGCAAATATTACTAATCTCTTCATTCTTATAATTTATTAAATTTCTTTGAAATGGTTGTTTAGATAAGATGTCCTAAATAATTTCTATAAGGCGATCCTTTCTTATATTTTTGCTTTAAAACACGAAACTGCTTTTCATTGATAAAACCTTTATTAAAAGCCATTTCTTCAAGGCAGGCAACTTTCAAGCCCTGTCTTTTTTCAATAGTATGAATGAAGATAGAAGCCTCCAAAAGTGAATCTGGTGTTCCAGCATCGAGCCAGGCAAATCCACGTCTTAACTTAATGATTCCGAGTTTTTTCTCTTTTAGATAAGCAATATTTACATCGGTGATTTCTAGCTCGCCGCGATCAGACGGTTTTATATTTTTGGTAATCTTAACCACATCACAATTATAAATATAAAGTCCCGTAACGGCGAAATTTGATTTTGGGTGCTTTGGTTTTTCTTCAATTGAAAGAGCTTTCTCATTTTCATCAAACTCCACAACGCCATATCTTTCAGGGTCGGAAACGTGATAAGCGAAAACTAATCCGCCGATTTTACCTGATTTAATTTGAGAAATTTTATCTTCCAAATTTTCGCGATTTATTTCAGCGCCGTAAAAAATATTATCTCCCAAAATCAGGCAGACATTTTCATTTTGAATAAATTTTTCACCAATCAAAAATGCCTCGGCAATTCCTTTGGGCTCATCTTGCGCGACGTAAGAAAGACTTAATCCGTAATCCGAGCCATCGCCTAAAAATTTTTCAATATTTGGCGTGTCTTGCGGAGTTGAAATGATTAAAATTTCTTTAATATTCAAATTCATCAAAGTTGCTAATGGATAGCAAATCATTGGCTTGTCATAAACTGGCAATAATTGTTTGCTAATTACGTTTGTTAAAGGCGCGAGCCTTGTTCCGCTGCCGCCGGCGAGTATAATTCCTTTCATTTTGACTGAATTTATTGTTATTCTTGCATGATAAAAGTTCGCTCTTTTTTGGAGTCGAGATCTTGCAATTGAAGCCTTGTGCCACCCGCAACTGAATCCATAAATAATATTTTTCCAGTGCGGTAATTATCCATTTTTGAATCATAAAACTGAAAGACCGAACCTTCGCGAACTAAATTTCCGGGCCCAATTTCAATTGCGGTTTTATTATCGTAATCATAGCCATCCCAAGCAAAGCTGGAATTTGTGCCAAAGATAAGGATTAAAGAAGTGAAAAGTAAAAAAGTTTTTTTATTGGTGATTTTCATGGTTGACTTTTGGTGTGGTTGTTTGTTTATTTCGCGCCTCGAAAAAAAATCAACGAAACACGAATATCACAATTTCCTTTTTAAATTTTCCTTTCAAGAAAAATTTTACTGTCGGGGCGTAGCGCAGTCTGGCTAGCGCACCTGGTTTGGGACCAGGGGGTCGGGAGTTCGAATCTCTCCGCCCCGACCATTTTTCCTCGTCTTTTGATCGCTGCTGGGGTTGAAAAAACTCTTTCAGCCGGTCGAGTATGTTTAATACACTTCCTCCTTCAAGAGCTTTTCCAACCCCACCATCAATCAAAATACTTAGAAAAATCTTACCACGTTGTAATTCGGAATTTTTTTTAGGATCTATAGCAAATTACTTAAAACTCGATCTTTTGATTTATTTGCCTCAATTCATTTTTTAGTCATCCTGAGCTTGTCGAAGGATGATTAGAGAACTCAAACTAAAATCATCCTTCGACAAGCTCAGGATGACTTAGGAGTTTTTTAAAGTTCAAAAGGAGTTTTTTTAAAGTTCAAAAGGAGTTTTTTTAAAGTTCAAATAGTAGAGTTTGGAGTATTCGCGGTATGGTGTGAATTTTATTCACCTTCAGTTTTTCTCTCTGGTTTTTTGTTAAAAATTTCACCGCTTTCGGCGCTTTCGTCGTAAAGAATCACGTCTTTAATAATATCGTCATTAATATCGCGGAAAGCCGAAAGGGCGTTGTTGATATCGTCGCTTTTCATGCCAACGGAAGCAAGCGCCGCCGAACTTAGTTGCAAGCCGGTTTCTAGGTTTTTTGATATTACCAAATTGGCGCCAGCTTTTTTAAAGCGATCGGCATTATTGATGGTTTCAGATTTGGTAATTACGGTTGAATCTGGGAAATTTTCATTGATGAAGCGAGTGATTTTCATGCAGGCGGTTTCGTCTTCCAGCGCGATAATTACTGATTCGGCGCGGTCAACGCCGATATGGCGCAAAATATCAACATTCATGGCGTCGCCGTAATAAATATTGTAGCCGTTATTTTTTTCGATGCGCACCATGCGGTGATTATTTTCCAGAATTAAATAATTTACGCCGCGCTTACGAAGTATGTACGAAACAACGCGACCTAATTTGGAAAAACCGATAATAATAACGTGTTTTTCGACATCGCCAATTTCGCGTCTAAGTTTATTATCGTGAAGAACTTCTTTGGTATAAAGATAGCTTTTAGCCTTACGCCCCAAAGCTGCGAGCAACGGAGTTAAAGCCATCGTAAAGGTAACAACGGTCATCAAAAATTGTGATAAATCAACCTCCATAAATTTTTGTTGAACTGCCATCAAAAACACTACGAAAGCAAATTCACCACCTTGCGCCAAAAGCAAGCCAGTATGAATTGCGGGAGCTAAAGGAAAACGGAAAATGCGGCATAATAAAACGATGATGGCGCATTTTACGATAATTAAGCCAATTGAAACCATCACGATATAAGGCAAGCTACTCAACAATAAATCAAAGTCGAAAGACATGCCGATAGTCATAAAAAACAAACCTAAAAGCAGTGATTTGAGGGATAGAATTTCTTCTTCAACGCGATATTTATATTCAGTTTCTGCCACCATCAAACCAGCGATAAAAGCGCCAAGGGCAAAGGATAAGCCCATGTAATTGCTTAAAAAAGCCGATCCTAAAACTACGATCAAAGTGAAACTTAAAAATAAAACATCGCTTTTGGTTTCGGCAATTAAACGATAAATTGGTCGCAATAAAAGACGACCGACAACAAAGATAATTCCCATCGCGATACAGGCATCAAGCAATGCGCCGCCTAAAGCGTGAGCAACATTTAAATCAGTTTTTGTCAGCAAAGGAAGCAAAACTAAAATCGGGATTACGGCTAAATCCTGCATCAAAAGAATTGAAAATGATAAGCGTCCAACTCGCGTTGATTGTTCGCCATGTTCGGCGATAACTTGCATTACGATTGCGGTTGAAGATAGAGCCAGAGCGCTTCCAATTACGATTGAAGCGTCGAGATTCATATGGAAAAATTTAACACAGATTAATGAAATTACGCTGGAAGTTAAAATAACCTGTAAACTACCAAAGCCTAAAACATATTTACGCATGGCCAGCAAGCGGCTGAAGGTTAATTCTAGACCGATGGCAAAAAGCAAAAATACAATTCCAAGTTCGGCGATTGATTTTGTGGTTTCGGTGCTGGTTAAAACTCCAAATCCGAAAGGCCCGATTGCGGCACCCGAAACTAGATAACCAAGGGCGGGACTTAGGCCGAGTTGTTTGAAAATAATTACGATTGCGACGGAGGCAAAAAGTAGAATTAGAATGTCGCGTAAGTAAGTGATGTCGTGCATGAATATAAAGTTTCTGGTTGTTTGTGAATTAGACAGATCCTGAAACAAGTTCAGGATGACGGAGTTCTTTTAGGATTCATATTTCCAACATCGTCATCCTGAACTTGTTTCAGGATCTAATTAATTAAAATACTATAATCTTAAATTGTCTTTTGAGATTTGTTTTTTATAAAAACCACTCCCCTTACAGGCAAGAAACTTCTTGCCAAATCCTTAAAAATTCAATTTGAAGAAATGTCTATTCTTTCCGATAAATCAATTGCTGAATTTGCTGTTAAACAAAAAATGATCGAACCGTTTGTGGCTAATCAAACGCGGTTTGATGATAAAGGTCAAAAAATTATTTCTTACGGCAATTCATCTTACGGCTACGATGCCCGAGTTTCTAACGAATTCAAGATTTTTACCAATATTGATTCTGCAATAGTTGATCCAAAAAATTTCTGCGAAACCAGTTTTGTAAATCGCACAACTGATGTTTGTATTATTCCTCCAAACAGCTTCGCTCTAGCGCGCACAGTTGAATATTTTCGTATTCCAAAAGATGTTTTGGTGGTTTGCGTCGGTAAATCAACTTATGCGCGTTGTGGAATTATTGTAAATGTAACTCCCCTTGAACCGGGTTGGGAAGGTCACGTGACTTTAGAATTTTCCAATACCACGCCACTTCCAGCAAAAATTTATGCTTTTGAAGGCGCGTGCCAATTTTTATTTTTTAAAGGTGATCAACCTTGCGAAATTTCTTACGACATGCGCGCCGGCAAATATATGAAGCAAACAGGAGTAACATTGCCAAAAGTATGATCAGATTTTTCTTTGTCATTTTTGCGTTAGTTTTTTCATCTTCAGCTTTTGCAGCTGAAAATTCCGCAACTCTTGAAATAGCGCCGCAATATAAAGATGTTAAAGGTCAGGCGGTAAATAATTTTGCAAAACCAGTTCCATCAGTTTTCGAGCCAAAAAAACCAACTCCTTCACGTTTTTTTTCTGCTGATTTGTCAATGCCAGACACATTCGCCACTACAAATAACCTCGCCAAAAAAGTTGGTTCATTTTATCGCGCTTATGGCGAAGTGATTTTCGTTCAAGGCACAATTGTTGATTCTTTTGGCGTGCCAATTGAAGGCGTGGTTATTGAAATCTGGCAAACTAACGCCGCAGGAAAATATCACACTTTGCTTGAACCAAATAGCGAATATATTGATAAATATTTTAGCATGTCGGGTCGCACAATTACCGATAATTTAGGTAATTACCATTTTATCACAATCATGCCCGGATCCAATCCCGGAAGAGCTCCGCACATTAATATGAATATTTACAGCACTAAATTCGGCAGGCTTGAAACTGAAATGTATTTTGCTGGTCATCCGTATAACGCTTCTGATTACCAATATTTGGCTTATGATGAAAATGAACGCGTAATGGTTACGGCAACAGTTCGCAATTCCGACATTATGAATCCTGATTCCATCAAGCTTTGCACTTTCGACATAGTGATGAAAGGCATTCACCAATATAAAAGGTTTTAATTCTTAAATTTATTTTTCATGAAATCTCAAAGACAACTCCAAATCGGCGAAACTATTAAACGCGTAATTTCAGAAATTTTTCTGCGCGATGATATTTTAACAGTGCCGGGAAGTTATATAACTATTCTGGAAGCCGATGTTAGTCCTGATGCGAAAAATGCGCGTATTTACATTGATATTTTTGGCAATGAAGCGATGCATGACAAAATTGTTGAAAAATTGAATGAAAAAGTTCCGCATTTTCGTTATCAAATGGCAAAAAAAGTGGCGCTGCGCGTGGTTCCAGAAATTGTATTTACATTAGATAAAACTCACAGAAATGCGGTTAATCTAGAAGCTTTGATAGAAGGTGAGGCGAAGAAATATACTAAAGATAATTGAAGCTCGACTAAAACCCCTCACCCCAACCCTCTCCCGCAAGGGGAGAGGGAGTTAAATCGAATCTCGATCAAACTCTTTCGCAAGGTGAAGAAGTTAAATCGAATCTCGATCAAAGCCCCCTCTCCCCTTGCGGGAGAGGGTTGGGGTGAGGGGTTTTGGTTGGGTTTCAAATAGTTTTTATATACAATGATTCATCGCTAAAGAAAAAAGCAGCTCCAAAAAAAATAATTCATAATCAACAAAGAAATGAAAAAAATATCGATCTTTGGATCAACCGGATCAATTGGAAAAAACGTTGTCGAGGTTATAAAAAATGCCCCGCAAAATTTTGAGATTTTGGCTTTGGTTGCAAGAAATGATGTTGAAACTTTAATCGCCCAAGCCTTATTTTTAAAGCCTTCATACGTTATTATCGAAAACGAAAAACTTTTTTTCCAATTAAAATCAGCGTTAAAAAATCTAAAAAATTGTCAAATTTCCTGTGGCCAAAATGCCATTCTTGAAGTTGCAAAAATTAAATGTGATTTATTCATTTCTGCAATTGTTGGAGCTGCTGGAATGTTGCCAACTCTTGCCGCAATTGAAGCTGGTTCCGACATCGCTTTAGCCAATAAAGAATCATTAGTTTGCGCTGGCAGCTTTTTAAACGCGGCGGCTCAAAAAAGTGGTTCTAAAATTATTCCGGTTGATTCAGAACATAACGCAATTTTTCAGATTTTTGAAAATGAAAATCTGGCTGAAATTGACGCAATAACTCTCACAGCTTCTGGCGGTCCATTTTTTAATAGCGATAAGGATTTTTCTAAAATCACCGTTGCCGAAGCTTTGAAACATCCAAATTGGTCAATGGGCGCTAAAATTTCAATCGATTCTGCAACCATGATGAATAAGGGTTTAGAGATGATTGAGGCTTTTCATATTTTTCCAGTTTCCAAAAAACAAATTAAAATTTTAGTTCACCCGCAATCAATAATTCATGGAATGGTCGATTATTCCGACGGTTCAACTTTGGCAATGTTAAGCAAACCCGACATGCAAGTGCCGCTTTCTTATGCGCTTGGTTATCCCAAAAGAATGGCGATAAAACATGAAAAGCTTGATTTGGTAAAATTACAGAATTTAAGTTTTTTTGCGCCTGATGATAAAAAATTTCCAGCGATAAAAATTTGCCGCGAAGCTTTGGAAATTGACGGCAGCGCTCCGGCCGTTCTAAATGCTGCAAATGAAATTGCGGTGGAAAGATTTTTAAAAGGCGAAATTGCTTTTGATCAAATTACTAAAATTGTCGAAAAAACTTTAGCCAAAATTTCGCACAAAAAATTAAATTCAGCGCAAGAGGTTTTGGAATTTGATAAAATGGCGCGCGAAATAGCTAATAATCTGTAAAAATAAAAAATATTTAAAATGTCACTTGTTCATCTAATCGTTCAAAATTTCTTTTCTTTCATCGCGATTATTTCGCTGATCGTTTTTATTCATGAATTCGGACATTTCTTCGTCGCACGTTTATGCGGTGTAAAAGTCGAAGAATTTTCCCTCGGTTTTGGCAAAAAACTCTTTGGTTTTACCGACAAAAAAGGCACTTTATGGAAATTTTGTCTTTTGCCGCTTGGTGGTTATGTAAAAATGTATGGCGACCGCAACGGCGCGTCAATTCCCGATTCAGAGGCAATCGCTAAAATGTCAGCCGCCGAAAAGAAAAAATCATTCCTCGGAAAAAACGCCTATCAACGCATGGCAATTGTGATTGCGGGGCCGGTGGCAAATTTTATTTTGGCGATCGTGATTTTTACTTTTTTATTTCAAATAAATGGTCTCAACAAGGTTTTACCAATTATTGATGAAGTTATGCCGCAAAGCGCTGCGCTTGATGCGGGACTACAAAAAAATGATGAAATTATCGCGATTAACAATGATGAAATTACCGATTTCAATCAGATTCGCGATCACGTAATGGCGGCGTCAGCGCAAGATTTGCTCTTTAAAATCAAGCGCGGCGCAGAAATTTTTGAAATAAAAATCACCCCAAAAATTCAAGTAAGAAAAGATTTTTTTGGCGATGAAATAAAGATGGGAACCCTTGGCATTAGCGCTTCGCAAACCACACATCAAGATTTAAATTTAGGACAAAGTTTTGTCGCAGCCAATCAAGAAACTTATCGCATTTCAATCGCAATTTTTAAAGCTCTCGGCGAATTAATCACCGGCAAACGCTCGGTTGAAGAGCTCGGCGGCCCAATCAAAATTGCCCAATATTCCGGCAAAACCGTTGAAATGGGAATTACCGCCGTGATTTGGTTTATGGCGATGATCTCGATTAATTTAGGCGTGATGAATCTTTTGCCCGTGCCAGTATTGGACGGCGGACATTTATTTTTCTACGCAAT
>CANKYC010000010.1 GCA_947487845.1 Rickettsiales bacterium
TTATCTCCATCGTCGGATCCAACAAGAAGTCCATCAAACCATCCAACTAAACAACCAGCCAAAAATCCATCAAATCAGCCAAGCAAAATTCCATCAAGTCGACCAACATCATCTCCATCGTCGGATCCAACAAGAAATCCATCGAAAAATCCATCAAATCAGCCAAGCAAAATTCCATCAAGCCAGCCAGCATTATCTCCATCGTCGGATCCAACAAGAAGTCCATCAAACCATCCAACTAAACAACCAGCCAAAAATCCATCAAATCAGCCAAGCAAAATTCCATCAAGTCGGCCAAGCAAAATTCCATCAAGTCGGCCAGCCACAGATCCAACAAGACATCCAAGCCTTCAAACAACAAGACGACCAAGCAGTCATCCAAGTCTTGCGCCTTCTTTTAAACCAAGCGCAGTTCCATCAAAGCAACCAAGCCATCAGCCAGTTGCAAAGCCAAATTCAAAACCATCAAAATCACCATCAAACCAACCAGTCGCAGGTCCAACAAGAATTCCAACAAAATCGCCATATTTCAAGCCATCAAGCCAACCAACTAAACAACTAGTTCCAGCCCCAACAAGAAATCCAACAAAATCACCATCTTTAAATCCATCAAAACAGCCAAGCAAAAAACCACTTTCATCTCCAAAAAGACAACCAAGTCTTCAACCAAGCAAGCAAGTAGCAAATTCGCCGTCAAGCCAACCGGGCGCAAATCCATCAAGTTCACCAAGCGGGCAAGAAGTTGAAAATCCGTCAAGTCAACCAAGCGAGAAACCAAATGTGGGAAGAAAAACAACTCTAATAGAAAAACCAATCAACCAACCAAATTCTGTGCAATCAGAACCCTATTTATTAGACACTATTGCGGGAGTTATTGGTGCTTCTGGAACATTAATGGGAGCGGCTGCAACTCTTACCATTCCCGAATTTTTGGCTGGAATGGGATTTGCGGAGTCACTTTCCGCGCTAGGAACTTTTTCTTTAGGAACTGCAGCTGCGTCTTCTATTCCACTGATTGCTGGCGCTGTTGCTGGAATATATGCTTATAAAATGGCTTATTCTCAATTGGAATCAAATCAATCCGAACCAGCTTCTTCCCCAATTTTTGCTCCTAGCAACGAGACTTCAAATTCGCAAAGCATCAATGGCAATTCTTCGCCAAATTCAGATCGCCGCCCTGATTCCCAATCTTCTTCTGATCCACTTCAAACTACCTTTGCCGCATTAATGTTGTTAGGCTCAATTGCCGCTATGCATTATATAAACAAAAGTCGTATTAACCAAAGGCGATCTACGCCAGAAGGTATTGCCGCAACAATTATTAACCTAATGCATCAAAAAAAAGTTCTGGATATTATTGGGGCTCTAAAAGATGAAGAACCAGAGCATAAAGAAGGAGAAAGAAAAGAAGAAAGTCCTGAAGAAATGAAAAAAGCTTTGATCGAAGCTTTACTAAAGGCTAGAAAGTTAGTTCCTATTGAAGGCGGTGAAGAAAAGGATGAAAAAAAAGATGATGATGTTGAGGTGGGACAACAAAATGTTTCTGAAGGAGGCGATGAAGAAAAGGATGAAAAAGAAGAAGAAAAAAAAGATGATGATGTTGAGGTGGGACAACAAAATGTTTCTGAAGGAGGTGGAAAAATAGAAGAATTGTCTCGAGTCTTAATGGCAAGTGCCAGAGAAAATTATAGTTTTAAGAAGTTTGCGTTTATTTATAAAAATTTTTTTGGCTTAGACACCGATAATTTAGCAGAAGATTTAGCAAAATTTATTCAATCAGAGTATTTAGAGAAAATTATAGAAGCTTTAGAAAAAATAAATAGGTTTACAGAAAATGGTTCTAGTAATGAACAAGCCGTCTTTTTTGTTAACCCACAAATAAATACTAACGAAACAAATCAAGGAGCGGGAAGTATAAATGCAGGAAGCATAAGTGTTTTTGTAGGTAGAGATGTAATAACTGAAGATATTTATCCTTGTAATGAAGGATTATCAGAACAATCAAATCCTTTATCGCAATCAAATAGACCAAGCAAAAAAACTACTTCTCCAAAAGTCTCAAAATTAGCTAGTAAAACTGAAAATAAAAATAATGGACAATGCTTGGTATGTTAAATTTAAGTTTAGCTTAAGAGTGGAATTTGACACGGAGTTTGGGACTTTCCCCGAAAAAGCCAAAATTAGCATCCCATTTTTTTAATTATGCCCCAGAATCATGCTTCGACAAGCTCAGCATGACTAGGAGTTAATCTTTTAGGCGGACTAGGAGTTAATCTTTTAGGCGGACTAGGAATTAATCTTTTAGGCGGACTAGGAGTTAATCTTTTAGGCGGACTAGGAGTTAATCTTCGAATAAATTTTTACTAAAAAGACGAATAATTAATTACCAGCGCAGCACCACCGATCCCCAAGTTAAGCCGCCGCCGAGGGCTTCGAGAACAACAACATCACCTTTTTTAATTCTGCCTTGTGAATTGGCGTAATCTAGCGCCAAAGGAATTGAAGCTGCTGAAGTATTGGCGTGATCATGAACTGTTAAAACCACTTTTTCTTCAGGAATTTCTAATCGAGCTGCGACGGCATTTAAAATTCTGGCGTTGGCTTGGTGCGGAACCAGGAGATCAATATCTTTAGAAGTTAAACCAGCTTTTTCTAAAACGGATAAAACCGATTTCGACATTTTTTCAACTGCATGTTTAAAAACTTCTTTTCCCGCCATTTCAATAAAACCAGTTTGCTGGTTAAGTGAAGGGCCGCCCGTGGTTTTTAGGAGACTGTTTAATGTTCCGTCAGAATGTAAATCAGAGGCGATAATGCCGCAATTTTCTTCAGAAGTTGCTTCGAGCAAAACTGCGCCAGCTCCGTCCCCAAAAAGAACGCAAGTGTTGCGATCTTCCCAATTTACAATGCGGGATAAAGTTTCAGCACCAATTACCAAAGCATTTTTAACTTGTCCGGATTTAATAAAATTATCCGCAGTTGCTAAGGCATAAACAAAGCCAGAACAAACTGCCTGAATATCAAAAGCAAAAGCATTAATTGCGCCAATTTTTGCTTGAACTGTTGTGGCAGTTGCAGGAAATGTGAGGTCGGGAGTTGTGGTTGCGACAATAATCAAATCAATTTCTTCAGCTTTTTTTCCAGCTTTTTCTAAGGTTTTTAAAACTGCATGAGCTGCAATATCGGAAGTTAATTCACCTTCAGAAACAACATGTCTTTGCTTTATGCCAGTGCGATCCATGATCCATTCATCAGAAGTTTCAACTGTTTTTGCTAATTCGGCATTAAGAAGAATTTTTTTAGGAAGGTAAGAACCGGTTGCGCTAATCTTGCTGTGGATTTTTTTCATTTAACCTCTTCTTCAATTTGGGCGGGCGTTTGCTCGGAAGCTGATCTTATTGTTTCTACTGCTGATTTTAGTTCATGTATAATTTGTTCATTTATTTTGTGTTCAACTAGTGATATTGCAACTTTAATAGCGTTAGCAAAACCAACTTTATCTGTCCCGCCATGGCTTTTTACAACAACGCCGTTTAAGCCAACCAACATAGCACCATTATGCAGGCGTGGATCCATGGTTTTCTTGGCTTTGTTGATTGAAGCGCTTGCTAAAATATAGCCAATTTTTGACCAGATTGAATCGCTAAATCCTTCTTTAATAACGTTGGTTACTAATTTTACTGTTCCTTCAATTGCTTTAAGAGTGATATTTCCGGTGAAGCCATCTGTAACTACAATGTCAACTGTGCCTTTTGTGATATCATCGCCTTCAACATAGCCATAAAAATCATTTTTTAAATTGCTGGCTTTTAATAAAGTCGCAGCTCCACGGACTGCATCATTTCCTTTGGCTTCTTCAGATCCAACATTGAGGATTCCGATTGTTGGATTTTCAATTTTTAAAGTAGTGCGGGCAAAAGCGTGACCCATAACTGCGAACTGGAATAAAACATCAGCATCACATTCAACATTGGCGCCCATATCGAGCATTATTGTGGCTTTCTTTTTTTGATTGGGAATCGAAGTTATTATTGCCGGACGGTCAATTGATGGAAGAGGGCGCAGCACGATTTTTGACATCGCCATTAATGCACCAGTATTTCCGGCAGAAATTGCCACGTCAGCTTCGCCATCTTTTACAGAATTTATTGCTAAACGCATGCTGGACTTGGTGCCGCGACGTAAAGCGACTGAAGGCTTTTCGTCAGATGAAACAAATTCTTCAGTATGATTAAGTGTGTAGCGACCTTTAAGATAGCGACAATTTTGCAGAATTGGTGTGATTTTTTTAGAATCTCCAAAAAGCAGAAAATGGATATCAAGATTTGAGGAGGCTATTAGATCAGCTCCTTCAATTACAATTTGGGGAGCTCTGTCACCCCCCATGCAATCCAGTGCTACAGTAAGATTCTTAGTCACGAGTAACTATTCTTCTTGAACTGCTTTCTTCTGCTTATCGGCGATAATTTTTCTGCCTTTGTAGAAACCGTCAGAAGAAATATGGTGAGAAAGCTTGAATTCACCAGTATCTTTATCGGTGGTAACATTTGGGAAATTAGCGTCCAAAGAGCCATTGCTGCCTCTTCTCATGCGACTGCGGGAACTTGATTTTTTCTTTTTAGGAACTGCCATAGATTAATGCCTCGTGAATTTATTGAATTTTGTTGATTATTTTTGATTTGATTTTGAGGGAAGTGGGACTTACAACAAGTGTCGCGGAAAATAAAGTCTGCCTCTGATAAAAGCAACGCTAAATTTCTAATTACTTCCAAATAATTTTCTTAACGCCAAATGAAAAAAAATTTCTTTTATATATTTTTATTAATCGCTTTAAATGCCTGTGTTTCTAAGGTTGATAAGCGTGGTTATATGTTCGATATGTCGGACCACAATTTGCTTCAAGAAGGAATTACCAGCAAAGAAAGAGTTTTGAAAATTATGGGATCGCCAACGCTGATTTCAGATTTAGATAGCGATGAAGCTTGGATTTATTATGCTGAAGATTTGAAGCGTCTTTTATTTTTTAAGCCCGATGTTATATCGAGAGATGTTTTGGTTGTAAGGTTTAATGAAGTTGGAACTATCAGAGAATTAAGTCGTATTGATTTAAATGACGAAGAAAAACAGCTGCAATTTGCTGCAAATTTCACCAATGTCGAAAGTCGTAAAATTGGATTCTTAAAATCACTTTTTAGTAATGTCGGACAAGTTAAATCGCAGTAAATTTATTTTACTTATTTTGCTGCTGGGTTTTTTTACAGCATGTCAAAAACCAATTTTTAATACTGAAATTCTTTGTCCCAATGGTTCAAGAATTTTAGTGAAATATTCAACTGAAGAAGAAGTGAGGGCTGGAATACAAAAAGCTTACAATGAAAAGAAAAAATATGGTACAAGTGAAGATTATACTGCAGTTAAAATGCCAAATCAAAGATCGTTTAAGGTAGAAAAAATTGTACCAGAAGAGATGATAAAATGCTCATTGCGCCAAAGCCTGATTGGGAATGCAGAAAAAAACTATATTCGTTATTCTATACCAAATTAACTATCTCTTGATAGCCATAACTTTGTCTTTTTGGTAAAAATTTGCTCAGAAAATGACGCTGTATCACTTGATACAACTTACATTTTCAGTCGCAATTTTTCCTCAAAAATACTTCGTTAGCGCTATCAAGAGATTTGTGTTTTGGTATATACCAAAACATAAATTTATACTCCATCCAACTTCGTCTTTTTGGTAAAAATTTACTCGAAGAATAACACTGTATCACTTGATACAGTTTTTATTCTTTGTCGCAATTTTTCCTCAAAAATCCTTTGTTGGATGGGAGTATAAATTTATGTTTTGGTATAGATCCTGAACTTGCTTCAGGATCTAATTCTTTCAAAAGCCTTCAATTGCTTAAATCAGCCTCCAAGCTGAATCATCTTCAAACAACTTTCTTAGCAGTTTATTATTAATTCCATGTCCCGGTTTTGAAGCGTTGAAATGTCCTAAAATATAATGTCCCGCCAAATAAATATCGCCGATAAAATCTAGAGTTTTGTGACGCACAAATTCATCGCTATAACGCAAACCGCCTTCATTCACGATGCCATTTTCATCAACTAAAATAGCATTATCGAGCGATCCGCCTTTGACCAACCCCAATTTATGTAAATGTTCAATTTCATGCTTGAAACCAAAGGTTCTAGCGCGACAAATGTCGTTTTTAAAAGAAGTAAAAGTTGAGTGATAATCAAATTGTTGGCGCTGAATTTGTTTGTGATCAAAATCAATATGCAAATCGATGGAAAATTCTTTTGAAGGTTCAACTTCAACAAATTTATCATTTTCTTCGACGCGCACTTTTTTCAAAATTTCAAGCACGCGGCGTGATTCTTCTTGAGTGTTTATTCCAGCGCATTCGATCAAAAATATGAAAGGTTCAGAACTACCGTCCATAATCGGAACTTCTGGGCCATTGATGTCGATATAAAGATTGTCAATTCCACAGCCCCAAATTGCCGCCATCAAATGTTCAATTGTTGAAACTTTAGCGCCAAATTCATTGGTTAAAGTGGTGCCTAAATTAGTTCCGACTACGTTTAAATAATTGGCTTTAATTAAGCCATTTTCGCCGCCAATATCCGTTCTTCTAAAAATGATTCCAGTATTACATGGAGCTGGAACAAGAGTAATCAAAGCATTATCGCCGCTGTGAAGACCGACGCCATTGCAACTGATTTTGCTGTTAATAGTTTTTTGTGAAATTGTGATCATTTTATTTATTAAAAAATTTACGAAAAAAGGCGGTTAAGTTTAAAAAAGTAAAAATTATTAAAAATGTTTTGCCCATGGAAATTTGTAAGCAGTTTTGTCACATAAGAAAACTGTATTACAAATCATGTCATAAGCAGTGGTTTTCTTTTTGGTAAAAATATGAATTTGAAGCCAAAGCACAAACATAATTCCAAAAAACACGTTGAGCTCGCTTGCTGTAATGGTTTGTATGAAATTTAAATTATGCTGAATTTGGTATCCCATTAAATAAAAAATAAAGGCAAAAGGCAAAACTGATAAAAAATAATGTGCCATTGCGCGTTTAAAAGAGATGCGAGATTCATCAGGTTCTTTAACGATTATTATTTTCATCAAACGCTTACCAATCGTGGCTTGCCAAGCTGATGAATTTAAAAGTGCGTGATATAGCGCACCAACTAAAATTACGATTGCGTAAAAAAGCAGACCGTAAAAAAAGATGCGGTGATGTACAACAAAATCAATATGTTCCGGTGTATTTTTAATTGATTCAGTGCCGAATTTTTCATTAAATTCTTGGATAAATTTTAGGATTTCAGAATTAAGCCACAAAGTTCCAAGTGTTTGCATAAATGCAACGCGCAAAAGTAAAACCAGCCAAATATCAATAGTGGCGGCAGTGCTACGGCGAAAAGAAGAGGCGTATTTTTGCTCTTCTTTATCTTTAGTTTTAACTTTAATGGTTTTTTCTAAAAGTTCTTTAATGCTCATAGCCGAATTTTTTGATTTTTATTTTTTGATTTTTTTCATCAAAAAGCGTGATTGAAAATTTTTTGCTCTCTGGCTTTTTAAACTCGCCAATGCAACTAATATCAAGATTCAAATCTTTTGATAATTGTAGAATTTTTTTATGATTTTTGGGATTAGAACTAAAAATTAATTCATAATCATCGCCCCCAGCAATTAAATCGAGAATTGTTATTGCCGAATTTTTTACCAGAAATTTTTTCGCTGGCGTAGAAATAGGAATTTGATTTAGATTAATTTCTGCGGCAAGTTTAGATGCTTTGCAAATGTGGCGCAAATCAGAAAGCAAGCCATCTGAGACATCAATTGCGCATTTTGAAAGATTTTTTTCAAGCAATTTTTTTCCTAACTCAATTCTAGCTGTCGGAAAAAAATGACGATTTTTTAAAAAAATATTTTCGCTTTTATTTAAACCCAAAAATGCATCGCCAATTGTTCCGGAAACAAAAATAAGATCGCCAATTTTGGCATTAGTTCGTGACATTGTTTTGTTTTTTTTAACGCTGCCAAAAACCGTAACTGAAAAAATCAATTTTTCTGATTTTACGGTATCGCCGCCAATCAAGCAAAGTCCGAATTCATCTTGAACCGATTTCAATCCGCGGGAAAATTCTTTGATAAATTTTTCATCGACGCTTTCATTTTTTGAAAAGCCAAGCATGTAATAAAGCGGGGTTGCGCCGGCGGAGGCTAAGTCAGAAATATTGGTGCGCAAAAGTTTGGAAGCGATTTTAAAAGCGCCGTCTTTGGCCAGAAAATGCACATCTTCAACAAAAAGATCTTTGCTTAAAACTAATTCTTCATTTTTTTTAAGAGAAATTTTTGCCACATCGTCAATCAAACCTTGCGCAGCTTTATTGGAGTTTGTTAATGGTTTAAAAAACTTTTCAATAAGTTGAAATTCTTTCATGAGATTTCAGTTAAAAATTTGGGTTTTTTTGAGACATTGCTAGAATTATTTTTAATCTTGCTTTGCGAATGTTTAAAAAAATAGAGAGGGATTTAATAATAATTCAAACTTATCAAAGTGTTAATTTACTTTTCACCATTATGAACGCTCACACCAAAAACTTTATTGTTATTTTTATTGCATTAGCCAGCATTTTTTTTCCAATAAAATATTACACCCTGCTTAATAAAAAGCATCTTGAAGCCTCTAATAGCGCCAAACAGATTAATATTATTCTAAAAGAAAATTTTGACCAAACCGAGAAGATCCTTATAGAAATTGGCGAAGAAATTTCTAAAAAAACTCCAGATCTCGATTTGAAAGTTATTCACGATATTCTTGAAAAAACTCCGATTAACCCAATTAAAAATATTTATTCTTGGAGTTTGTTTGATTGGGTTAATTCTAGTGGATATCAAACCGTAAACACAGTTCTCGGTATCCAAAAAAATGACGCACCGCATATTGCGGAAAAAAGAAGTTATTCTCATCGTTCTAACGAATTATGGGTGATGCTTTTTTCAGAAGTGGCGATAGGAATTCCAAGTGCTGTTTATATAATTCCGGTCGGAGTACAAATTAATACTAAAAAATATCCACGCGCTGGAACGGTAGCCACCGGAATTAATATTAAAAAATTAATGAATAATGTGGAAGCGGGCATTGGTGAAAATACCCGTTTTTTGGTTATTGATAAGCGTGATGATAAATTTGTTTTGGGCTCGGTTGATCAAGAAAAATATGTGGGAAAATTTTTTTATGATGCGCCGGGTTCAATCGAGAATGAAAATTATATTTTTGAAAAAGAAATGGATCCGAAATATCCTTATATTATCTGGACCGGATATGATTCAAAAGACTTCTGGCGTGAGTTTAGAAAATCCAGTCTGATATTTATATTTTTGTTTCTCGGAATTATTGTTTTTGGAATTTATATAAAATGGATAATGGAAAAACGAACTAGTTCCAATCAGTAATTACGCCATTCGTGATGAATTGGTTAATTAATTTTCCAATGTTTGTTTTTTTGTTTTTTTTACAAAGTGTTTTGTAAATTTCGTAAAGTTTTTTTCGTTTCTTAATTTCAGTTAAGAATAAAAATTCCTCTTCATTTAGTTTCAGAATTTTATCGGCACAAATCAGTATTGATTGAGATTTGGCGTAGTTTTTTATTTTCTTCTCACTTCTCCAAATTGAAAAAATTGCAAATTTTGAAGCAAGTAAACTTGTCGCCGGATTAAGAATAAAAATAAGATTTTCTAAATTTTCCGGCAGAATTTTTTTAAAAGATTTTAAATCAAATTCTTTAGTTTTTTTAACAAAAAAAGCTTGATGATGCAGAAGTTCTAATTGAGATAAATCCTTTAAATATAAAGGCTTGCAACTCTTTAAGATTTTAAAAAAATTTTTTCCATATTCATTTAAATCACCACTTTTTGAGGGGAATTTGCGGTAATATTTTTGAGATAATTCTTCAAATTTTTCGGCACCAAGAATTTTTTTGGTAATGGGAAAAATAGAATTTAAAACCGATTCAAAATTTCCTAAAATATTATTGCGATAGATATTTAGCCTTTCCAAGGCTTCATTCTCTGAATGAAAAACTTGTGACAGAATTTTTTTATCAGCTTTGGTGAATATGTGATTTGCGAAGTTTTTTTGTAAATCTTTCAAATTCATTTCTTAATTTTCTTCAAGATTAGTTCAGCTTTTTTTGCTTCAGCAAGCAAAACCTCAAACTCTGGGAAATCCTGATCCCATTCAATTAGAAATGGTACTTTTCTAAATTCTTGCGCTGCCATTTTATAAATTTCCCAAACTTCATCGCAAACCAAATCATTATGCGTATCAATCAGAATTTTTTTATATTTTTTACCGTCTAAAATCTTTGATTTAAAATGCCCGGCCAAATGAATTTCTTTAACAATTTTTTTATCCAACTTTTTTAAATAGGCTTTTGGGTCAAACTGCGCGCAGTTTTGCGAGCTTACAAAAATATTATTCACATCCAAAAGCAAGCCGCAGCCAGTTTTTTTAGTTACGGCATTTATAAATTCTGCCTCATCCATTTCTTGTTCTTTAAAAGCTAAATAAGCAGAAGGATTTTCAATTATAATTTCGCGTTTTAGAAAATCCTGCATCTGCGAAATATTTCTACAAATTGCTTTCAAAGCCTCTTTGTTGTAGGGTAAAGGCAATAAATCATTTAAATGATTTTTATTAATTCTGCCCCAAGAAATATGATCGGAAATTAAAAATGGATCAATTTTTTCAACTAGATTTTTTAATTTTTGTAAATGACAAAGATCAAGGCTTGAAGCTGATCCAAGTGAATTGCCTACGGAATGTAAGCTGATAGGAAAATCTTTTCTGATTTCTAATAAATTTTGAAATCCACCACTTTCTAAGGCGTAATAATTTTCTGAATGAATTTCAAACCAGCCAATTTTTTTTGAGATTTTTTTGGAGTTTTTGAGGATGTGGGAAATGTGAGGGGATCGAAGCCCAATCCCGGCGATATTTGCCGGGATTGAGGCCTTGCGTGAAAACATAACTAAAAACTAGTTAGATTTTTCTTCAGTTTTAGTTTCAGTTGATTTTGCAACTTTAGCTTTTTTAGCTTTTTTAACTGTTTTAGTTTCTTCTTTAGTTACTTCATTTTTTTTAGAAGAACATTTGTTAGCTTCATCTTTTTTAGAAGAACATTTGTTAGCTTCATCTTTTTTAGCTGCGCAACCGTTTTTTGCACCGCAAGTGTTAGATTCTGTTTTAGAATGGCTTGAGCAAGAAGCGGCAAGAGTTAAGCCCGCGATACCAATAACAACAGATTGTAAGAATTTTTTGTTCATAGATTTTACCTAAATTGGATTTTAATTAAAAAGAGAAATGGACTTTTGGTAGTGTAAATCGAGCCGGAAACTATTTATCAATTTTGACTTGTCAATTGCTGGTCAGAAATTTTAATCTAAAAATCAATCTTCTCAAATCTAAAATAATTTCAAAAAACATGATCAAAGAAACATTCTTAACTACTATTCAAGCTGAAATCGATGACCTGAAAAAAAATGGTCTCTATAAAAATGAATATGAAATTGTCACATCCCAATCAGCTGACATCGAAATTTTTCATCAAGGTTTAAAAAAACACGTTATTAATTTTTGCGCCAATAATTATTTGGGTTTGGCAAATAATAAAAATTTAGTTGAAGTTGCTAAAAAATCTCTTGATGAATATGGCCTTGGAACCGCTTCGGTACGCTTTATTTGTGGTACTCTTGATCTACATAAAGAGTTTGAAAAAAAGCTGGCAGAATTTTTGGGCTTTGAAGATGTAATTACTTTTTCTTCATGTTTCGCCGCCAATGGCGCAGTTTTTGCAGCGCTTTTTGATTCAGAAGATGCGATAATTTCTGCCGATTTAAACCATGCTAGTTTGATTGATGGAATCAGGCTTTCCAAGGCTGAACGCTTTTTTTACAAGTTTGATGATTTGAGTGATTTGGAAAAAAAATTACAAGAAGCGCAAAAAAATAAAACTCGAGTTGTTGTAACTGACGGCGTGTTTTCAATGGATGGCGACATTGCTAAATTAAAAGAAATCTGCGACTTGGCTGAAAAATATGATGCGTTGGTTTTAGTTGACGATTGTCACGCGACAGGATTAATCGGTGAAAATGGTCGTGGAACTTTGGAACATTGCGGCGTTGAAGGTCGCGTTGATATTTTAACCAGCACAATTGGCAAAGCTTTGGGTGGATCGGGTGGCGGATTTATTGCTTCTAAAAAAGAAGTGATTGAAAAATTGCGCAACAAAGCGCGCCCATATCTTTTTTCTAATAATATTTTGCCGATGGTTGCGGCAACTGGAATTGAGATTTTGGATATGATTTCAAAATCAAAAACTCTGATTAAAAAATTGGCGGATAATACGTTTTATTTCCGAGAAAAAATGGTTGATGCAGGTTTTAACCTGCGCGATAAAAATGCGATTCATCCCGTTGTGCCAGTAATGCTTGGCGATGCAATTCTGGCGAGTAAATTTGCTAAGATGATGGTTGAAGAAGAATCAATTTATGTTGTGGCATTTTCATTTCCGGTAGTTCCAAAAAATGAAGCACGAATTCGCGTGCAAATTTCTGCGGCTCATGATCGCGAACATTTGGATAAAGCAATTGCGGCATTTATAAAAGTTGGAAAAAAACTGGGCGTGATTTAGCGAACTGCAAAAAAACCAAAGTAATAATTTAATTAAGTAAGAAAATAATGAAAAAAATCTACGCAACCGTTCTAACTCTTTTGCTCGTAACTTCCTGTGCCACTTCGGAAGAAAAAATACAAGCCAGCTTAAAGCAAGCTTGGAGCGGATATTTTCAAGATGGTTTTAACCAAACCAAAACCGTCGATGTTTTGGTTGTTACAAACCGTAAATCTAAAAATAGCAGTTTTACTTGTAACGAAGATCAATTCGGCGTGGCTAATGAAGGCAAACTACAATTTGGACTTTGTCAAATCAGCGTTCCTAAAAATCATCCTATCGGACAAATTCCGCTTGCTAAAGATGGTCGTCAATCGGCGCATGAATATTTTAAAATTTTGGAAGCCAAATCTTTGCAAAAATCTGATTTAACTAATGTTCTAAAATCATCTAATCGCACGCCTTTGGTTTTTGTGCATGGTTTTAATGTAAAATATCAGGAAGCAGTTTTGCGGGCGTCGCAAATTGCTTACGATTTAAAATATCAAGGTCCGATAGTTTTATTCACTTGGCCAGCTGGTTCGGGAGAAGGTTTTTTCGAAGAAAAAATGCTGAATCGAACTTATGAAAATAATTTATCTAACGCCAAAAATTCAATTGGACTTTTCAAAAATTTCATGAGCGATTTGGCGGATAATAATATAAAAATTAATTTAGTAGTTCATTCAATGGGGCATCAAGTTGTGCTTCCAGCCTTGAAACAATTGGGTGAAGCGCAATCACGAATTTACATCAAGCAATTAATTTTAAATGCGCCCGATTTTGATGCGGCAGAATTTAAAACTTTTGCCAAAAACATTAATAAAATTAGCAATCACATAACTCTTTATTGCTCAAGCAATGACAAAGCGATGATTGCCTCAAAAACTTTCAATAAAAATGAAAGACTCGGTGCCTGTATTTTTTCTGATGACTTTGATACTATTAACGTGAGTTTGGTCGATGATCCAGCTTTAGGTTTGGGGCATGGATATTATTCTTCGCGCCCGATTTTAAATGATGTGTTTCAAACGCTTATTGGCATTGAGGCGGAAAAGAGATTATTCATTGTCAAAAGCGAGCCTAACAGTATGGAAAAATATTTTTTACGGAATTAGGCAATGAATGAAACCGAAGAAAAATCGCCAGAAAAAATTGCCGCCGAAATCCCCGATAAATCCTTTATCATGGCTAAAGCAACTACTATCGCCATGTTCATCGTGCTTCTAACTTTGGGAGTAATTTTTATAATTTTAACTTTAATCAAGTTTCTAAAATGATAAATTTTGAACTCGCATCTTTCGCCGTTGATGAAGCCAAATCGCGCGGTCGTCTTTACCAAGAAAGTTATGATGATTCAAAATATCGCTCCGTTTTCGGCCGCGATCGCGACCGCATTATCAACGCTTCGGCCTTTCGTCGCCTTCAATATAAAACTCAAGTTTTCGTAAATCATGAAGGTGATCATTATCGCACTCGCTTAACTCATTCACTTGAAGTTGCACAAATCGCGCGCTGGATTGCCGGCGCTCTAAAAGCCAATAAGGATTTAGCCGAAATAGTTTCTCTCGCTCATGATTTGGGTCACACGCCTTTTGGCCACGCCGGCGAAGATGCTTTGAATGAAAAAATGCAAGAATTTGGCGGCTTTTCTCACAATGCGCACACGTTGAAAATTATCACAAAATTGGAAACACGTTTTATTGAATTTGAAGGTTTAAATCTTTCTTGGGAAATGTTGGAAGGAGTTGTTAAACATAATGGACCAATCACAGATGAATCAAGGGTTCACGCCTATATTCGTGAATATAATGAAAAGCATGATTTGGATTTAAAAAATTTCCCTTCGATTGAATCGCAAATCTCGGCAATTTCTGATGATATTGCTTACAATAATCATGATGTTGAAGATGGTTTGCGCGCAGATTTATTCGAGGCTGAAGAGCTTTTTACTTTGCCTTTACTCGGTAAAATTTATCAAGATATTCTGGCAAAATATCCTGATATCAAAAGAGAACTTTTGGTTGGCGAAGCCAAGAAACATCTAACTTTAGCGATGGTTATGGATGTAATTGATACAACGCAAAAGAATCTCGCTGAAAATAATATTCAAAGCGAAAAAGATGTGCGTAATGCGAAGAAATTTTTAGTTCATTTTTCGCCAGAAATGGAAAGAACGCATCAGGCTTTGAAGAAATTTTTGATGCAAAATATGTATCGTCATTCAACTGTAAATCGCATGACGGCGAATGCTAAAAAAATTGTTAGCGGTTTATTTGATTTTTATATGGAAAGCCCAAGTTGCTTGCCAGATGAGCGCGCGCTTGAGGCGGTGAAAATAAATAATAAAAAAATTTTAGCGATTTTAGTTTCGGATTATGTCGCCGGAATGACTGATCGTTATGCGATTAAGGAGTTTGAGGAGTTAGTTTAAACTCATTTAAATTCAAACTTCGTTTGAATTTAGTTTTATTTGAATTGCTGCGCGCCGAGTAAATCGAAGCATCCGCAATAGATTTATTTGTTTTTAGAATCTATCTGATCTTGTACAAAAATTAGGTTATTATCCCTTAAGACACAATAGATGTCACCCTGAGTTTGAGATGTCACCCTGAGTTTGAGATGTCACCCTGAGCTTGTCGAAGGGTGATTTAAGGCTCCGATCTTAGAATCACCCTTCGACAAGCTCAGGGTGACATCGAGTTTTTTTGTGAATCAAGGGATAATTACCGTAATTTGTTTAACTTTTAATAACTTGAATATTTTAGAAACATGTCAAATTTCACAGATTTAGCAATGAAGCCGAAGGGAGAAATTCCAGAAAATATTGATGAACAAATAGCGGGATGCAAAGCTGAAATTGCCGAATTAGAAGGTAACGGAACTATTGTTTCTGCGGTTATAAATTTCGTAAAAGAAGGCGACAAAGCTATATTTAGTTCAGCTTCATCTAGCGATAATGGTAAAAAAGATCCGGAAAATAAAGATCCGGAAAATAAAGATAAAAAACTATTAGAGTTGAAGGCTAAATTGGCAAATCTTTCGGAAAAGAAAAGACCTCAAGGGCAAAGTGGAAAATCATCGGATTCTTCCGATGAATTGAGTAAAGATGAATTGAATGGAGATCTTGCTGATTATGTGAATCGGCTTAATGAGGCCCAAACTCCATATGAGGTTGTCCGTGGAAAAGGTGGCATGATTGGAATAAAAACTACCGCGCAAGGTGATGACTCCAAATCTATGTCTAACATGATTGAAAATTTCATGAAAAAGGTAGGTGGAAAGATGTCGGATAATGCAGATAATAAAGTCGAAAATTCTAGTAATGTCGAAAATTCTGGGTTTGATGCCGCAACAAATTCGCAATTAAGCAAAGTATTAAATGACTTGAATAAGGCAGGGGTAATTGAGCCTGATGATAAAGACACTAAAAAATCGGTGCAAAACCCAGAAGATAAAAGTCAGGAACAAGATGGTGATAAAAAGGAGAAAGGGCAAAACCTATCTCCGCCAGAAACTCCAAAAGTTGAAAGTCAAAAAGGAAAAGGTTCAGTTCGGTAGTGTTTAACTTCTAAATTTAACAGCAAGAAGGGCTTTAAAAGCCCTTCCCAAGCTTCGTCTCCCTAAATTTCTTCGCCAAAAATTCGTTGATAAAATTCACGAATCACCGCTTTTTCATCATCAATAACTTTGTTAGAAAAACTCAAAATAAAAGCAGTTTTAACCGATCCGAAAATCTCAATATTTTTTCCCCAAGAAATCAAAGTTCGCAAGCTGATCAAATTAGAAATATCGCCATTTCTAAAAGCTTCGCGCGATAAATTTGCCAAACGCACCATCATTTTTGCGGTTTGCTGATTTAATTTCGAATTTAAAAAAGGCAGTTTTTTCAAGAGAATCGCCAACTCTTGTTCTTCAGGTAAATAATTTAGCGCCGCTACAATATTCCAGCGATCCATTTGCGCCTGATTGATTAAATTTGTGCCGTGATAAATTCCCAAATCATCGCCAGCGCCCAAAGTGTTAGAAGTTGCAAACAAGCGAAAATGCTGGCTTGGTGTTATAATTTCATTTTCTTCTAAAAGGGCAAATTTACCATTTTCTTCGAGCAATCTTTGAATTACAAAAGAGACGTCAGTTTTAATTGCATCATATTCATCAAGCACCAAAGCCAAGTTGTTGCGCAGCGCGAAGGGAATAATTCCTTCTTTAAATTCGGTAATTTGTTTGTCGTTTTTTAATTTAATTACATCCTTTCCAACTAAATCTAGGCGCGTGATTTGTGAATCGAAGTTAATGCGCAAACAAGGCCAATTAAGGCGCGCAGCCACTTGTTCAATGTGAGTTGATTTTCCGGTTCCGTGCATTCCTTGAATTAAAACGCGCTGGTTGAAGGAAAATCCAGCTAAAATTGCGACAGTGGTTTTGGGGTCGAAAAGATAATTTTCATCAATCACCGGAACATATTCCGTGCGCTCTTTGAAGGCCAGAACCTCAAAATCACAATCAATTCCGAAAGTTTTTTTACAGTCTATTTTTTTCATAGGTTTCATTATTTTTTGGGCTTATGCAATTTTTTTGAAAAAGTTTTTTCTTCTCTTCCAGCAAAAGGATTGTCGCTTTTTCTTAGAACCAAGCGCACCGGCGTTAATTTTAAATCAAAATATTCGCGCAAAGAATTCATCAAATAACGCTCATAAGCGCCTTCCAAAGGCTTGATATGATTGGTGAAAACCGCAAATGTCGGCGGACGTTTTTTGATTTGCGTCGCATATTTTAACTTAATCGCTTTGCCTTTATAAAGTTTCGGCGAATGCGCGGCTTCAGCGGCTTTAAGCCAATCGTGAAGTTTGTTAGTTTGAATATAAGTTTGCCATTGTGCGTAAGTTTGCAGCGCAAATTCCAAAGATTTTTCAACATTATATCCGGTTTTTGCCGATACGCCGATAATTGGTGCGCCGTCAATTCCGGGTAAAAGCGATTGAATTTGTTGGCGCACTTCGCGCATAAAAATTTCTTTATCTCCGCTAACAGAATCAATTTTATTAATCGCAAAAACTAATCCGCGACCCTCGCGAATAATTTCGCCCGCCAGCGCCATATCTTGGTGATCGAGCAAAGAATTGGCATCAATCAACAAAATCACAACTTGGGCAAAGCGTATGGCTCTAAAGCTGTCAAGGCTAGAAAGCTTTTCTAATTTTTTAACGATATTGGCTTTTTTTCTAATTCCGGCGGTGTCGATGAAGCGGATTTTTTGGCCAAAAATTTCATGATCAACTGCAATCGCATCGCGTGTAATACCGGCTTCAGGGCCCGTAATCAAGCGATCTTGGCCTAAAATTTTATTCAAGAAAGTTGATTTCCCAGCATTAGGACGACCGACAATTGCAATTTGCAAATCAGATTTTTCATCTTCAGCATCATATAAAACATCAGAGAAATTTTTCTCATATTCTTCCATTTCTGGTGCGATTTTTTCATATAAATCGCCAAACCCCAATTTATGCTCAGCGGACACAGCCGTAGGCTTTCCAAATCCCAATTTATAATATTCTTGCGCCAAAACTTCTTCGTTTAAATTCTCGCATTTATTCACAATCAAAATAGTTTTTTTATCAACTTTTTTTAGCCATTTTGCAAAGTGTAAATCTTCTTTGGTCACGCCAACTTTGCCATCAACTACAAATAAACATAAATCAGCATCAGCAACTGCAAGTTCGGTTTGTTCAACCATTCTTTTTTCCAACGATTTATCGTTGATTTCATGTTCAAGACCAGCGGTGTCAATCGCCATAAACAGAAGCGGCCCAAGCTTTCCGGGCGCTTCTTTGCGATCGCGGGTTACGCCCGGAGTGTCGTCAGTAATTGCAAAACTTCTGCCAATTAATTTATTAAATAATGTCGATTTTCCAACATTTGGGCGGCCGATAATTGCGATTTTGAACATGATTTTGATAAAAATTTTGTATAGTATGGCGCCAGTTTAGAACTGCTAAATTTCTTGTTCAAGCTGCGAAAAATATTTGCTTGATTGTTTGGAGTCGAAGTAAACTATTAGTGACATCCATAAAAATGCTCAAATTTAAATATAAAAAGTAAATTTTATCGGGAGAAAAATCAAAATGTCTAAAGTTTTAAAAAGAAAATCCGCTAAAAAAATCACGGATCACAATGTTGATTCTGCAAAAAAAGCTGGGAAAAAAGCCGAGTCTTTAAAAGTCTGCGTTAAAGGAGTTTTTGAAGATTATAAAGATGATTTTGATATCGTAGATTTACTTAAATCTTTAAAAGAAGCAGCCGCCATTAAAGGCTTCTCACAATTGGCCAGAGAAACAAAATTAAGCCGCCAATATCTTTATGAAATTTTTTCAAAACAAGGCAACCCAACGGTTAAAGTTTTAGAAGCTATTCTAAAATCTTTTGGCTATCGCATTGCTTTTCAGCCGATTACCAAGAAATAATTTTGAACTTTTTATCCTTGAGTCGAAAGGCTCAAGGATTTTAATTCATAATCTACTTAGACGCTGTTAGATAATTATTTTTATTCCATATTTCGTCCTATTTCGGCTTATTTTTTGGTAAAATTTCTCAAAATATATCCAGATATTTTTCGAAATTTTACCAAAAAAGCGCTCAAAATATGCCAAAATCTGGAATAAAAATAATTAGCTAACAGTGTCTAGTATTCACACATCAAAGTTTCGCCAATAAGTTGCAACTTAATTTTTCAAAAATAAACCAACCGATAATTCAAATGCCCAGCGAAACGTTAAAATTCCCCGTCATTTTTTCGGTCACGGCAAGTCCAATGAAGAGTCTGTCTCAGTTTAGGTGAGACATCACAAAAACACTGTTTTAGATACTAAACTGTTTTAGGAGGGTTAAGCATATTCGGAGAAACGGAGAGAGAAATGACGAGAAATTGGCGGAAATTCTGAATTGCGGAGAAGAAGCAGTTAAGGCAAATCAAAAAATACAACCCCCCTTGATCCCGCAAATACAGGGATTGGAGGGGATATAAAAAATTACAAAAACTTAAGCGGAGATAGTTTTTGAACTAGAATTATGGGAAAGAGGCATTCACATTATAGCTTACAAAGCCTTATTAATAAAAGGTTTGTGATTTTATAAAAATTAAACATACCCCCATTTATACCCCCAAGTTTATTTCTTACCATCAATTTTATAACGAGAAATAAAAACAAAATATCT
>CANKYC010000011.1 GCA_947487845.1 Rickettsiales bacterium
TTCCGTCTTCGCTATAAAGTTTAATTTTTGCATCTTTTCTCATCGCGTAAAGCCAATAATTTCCAATCGGAACTTCTGATGCATTTAATAAAGCGGCAACTTTTTTAGAATGAAAATTCGTATTTGCCTGCATTATTTGAGGGCTTTGTAGAAAGGAAGTGTCGGCGTTGCTATACCAAGTGCTTTTAGGCTTTCTTGGCCAAGTAATAAAAAGCACCGCTTTTGAACCCTGAAGCTTAATTAAATTGCCCCAGATCGGCGCTATTTGATATGAAGATTCGATACTTTCTTTATATTGCGCCCAAACACTTTGATCTTGCAAAACCACAAAATTCCAAGTTTGGCTTCTTAAAGCTTTTAACGCTTGACCTTCTTGCCATAATTTTTTTAATCCCGCGCCTCCGATGGTTACTGATTCGGTGTGAATGCGATAATTTCCACGACTGTCGGAAGCGGCTATTTTTTCAAGCATTTGGGGCATATTATTTGCTGCCGTATAACTGTTGCCGATAAAGAGGATATTGAGATCTTTATTAGCAAGAATTTGAGCTTGAGCTGGAAAGGCGAGAAAGGTAAAAATCAATATTTTTTTAAGCATAAAGAAAGTGTTAAATTTTTAAGGCGCTACAGCCTAAAATCTTCTAACCTCTTTATTTGGTTACCGTTTTCGTCAAAATTATTGTTATCAAACCATTTATCAAAAACTGTTTTGCGATTCTGCCATTCGCTGTCAATGATTGAAAAGAAAGCTGTGTCACGATTTTCGCCTTTGATAATCATATGTTGGCGAAAAGTTCCTTCGTAAGTAAAGCCAAAGCGCAGCGCCGCTTTTTTTGAAGCCTCATTATTTGAATTACATTTCCATTGAACACGGCGAAATCCCAAATCTTCAAAAGCATTTTTGAGCAATAAATAAACTGCTTCGCTGGCAATTGTGGTTTTTTGTAAATTTTTGGAAAAAGCAATGCCGCCAATTTCAATTGAGGCGTGATCTAAATTGAAATCCATTAAACATAAAATTCCTAAAGCGCTGTTTAATTTAGGATCAATTACTGCCCAATAAGTGCGACTGACGTTGGTTTCGCAGGCTTTTAACCAATTTTGAAAATCATCTTCTTTCTTCCAAGAACCATTCATTAGATAAGTCCAAACATCTTTTTTGCTGCCGATAAATTGCCATAAATCTTGACCGTGAACCGCTTTTTTTAGTGATTCGAGGCGACAATAATTTCCAATTAAATCTGAATTTTTAGGCAAAGATTTTGCTGGATTTGGCATATTTTTTACAAACCGTGATCTTTAACTAAAAGTTCGGCAATCTGCACCGCATTTAGCGCCGCACCTTTTCTTAAGTTGTCGGAAACAACCCAAAGTGACAGACCGTTTTTAATTGAAGTGTCTTTTCTAAGTCTTGAAACAAAAACTGCATCTTTGGTTGAAGCGTCAATCGGCGTTGTAAAAATCATCTCTTGCGGACGATCAATAACCAAAACTCCATCAGCTTCTTCCAAAGCAGCTCTGGCTTTAGCAACTGAAATTGGATTTTCAAATTCGACGTTAACCGCTTCCGAATGAGCGTTAAAAACTGGAACGCGAACGCAAGTTGCTTCAACTTCAATTTTTGGATCGAGAATTTTTTTGGTTTCAACCTTCATTTTCCACTCTTCTTTGGTGCAACCATCTTCCATGAAAGAATCGATTTGTGGAATCACGTTAAAAGCAATTCTTCTGCTGAATTTTACCGGTTCATTAAATTGATTAGCGTAGATTTTTTTGGTTGAATCATAAAGTTCATCCATAGCTTCTTTTCCCGCGCCAGAAACGGCTTGATAAGTTGCAACCACAATGCGTTTAATTTTAGCTAAATCATGCAAAGGTTTTAACGCCACCAACATTTGAATTGTTGAGCAATTTGGATTGGCAATAATGCCGCTTTTTTTATATCCCGCGATTGCTTCAGGATTAACTTCAGGAACAATTAGCGGAACATTTTTATCCATTCTGAAATGAGAAGTGTTGTCAATTACAACGCAGCCTTGAGCCGCAGCGCGCGGTGCGTGAATTGCAGAAATTTTTCCACCGGGTGAAAATAAAGCAATTGCAGTTCCCGCAAAATCATAATCATCCAAAACCTTCACCGTTAATTCCTTATCGCCAAATGTAACTTTTTGACCCAATGAATTGCGCGAAGCCAAAGCTACAACTTCATCAGCTGGAAATTTTCTTTCCGCTAAAATATTTAAAATTTCTCGGCCAACATTTCCGGTAGCGCCAACTACGGCGATTTTTCTTCTAGACATAGTAAATTTGATTTAAGAATTAGGAATTGGTGTTTAAGTTCAAAGTGTTTAGTAGAGATCATATGAACTCCGTCGTTCGAGGGGTTCTACGAAGTTGATTAGCACTCTAATTCCTATTCTTAATTCTTAAACTTAATTTTTCTCGATGTTAAAAAAATTTTTCATAATTGCCGGCGAGGCTTCAGGCGACGTCCTTGGAAGTAAACTCATTAAAGAATTAAAAATACAAAATCACCAAAATCATGATTCACAATTTATCGGTGTTGGTGGAAAATTAATGAAAGAACAGGGTTTGGTTTCAATTTTTCCGATGGAAGAATTATCAATTATGGGCTTTGCTGAAATTGTGCCGCACATCCCGAAATTGCTGCGTCGGATTCGTGAAACTGCTGATAAAATTATCTCAGAAAAACCTGACTTTGTAATTACAATTGATTCGCCAGATTTTTGTTTTCGAGTGATAAAAAAAATTCAAAAAGAAAAAGTAAAAAAAATTCACATGATCGCGCCATCGGTTTGGGCTTATAGGCCGAAGCGCGCTGAAAAAATTTCTAAACTTTACGATTTGCTTTTAGCGATCTTGCCTTTTGAACCGCCTTATTTTGAAAAACATGGTTTAAAAACGGTTTTCATCGGTCATCCAATCACTGAAAATGCGCCGGATTTTTCTAAAAAAGAAGCGGCGAATCTGCAATTTAGAAAAGAATATTTTATTGCCGCAGAAGATCTCTTAATCTGCATCACGCCCGGAAGCAGAAATGGTGAAGTTAAAAAAATATTTCCCGAATTTATCGGCGCAATTAATTTGCTTATTGAAAAATTTCCTAATTTAAAAGTGGTAATTCCTTTGGTTGATAAAACTCGCGGCTTGGTTTTTGAAATGGCCAAAACTTTAAAAACTCAATATTTTTTAATTGAAAAAGAAGAAAAAAATTCGGCATTTTTTGCTTCAAATTTTGCACTGGCCAAATCTGGCACCAATGCTCTTGAATTCTCGCTTTATCACTTGCCGTTAATCATCGCTTATAAGATAAATTTTATCACGCATTTTATCGTGAAAAGAATGGTCAAAATTAAATTCGCTAATTTGATAAATTTGATTTTGAACAAAGAGTTAATCCCAGAAATGCTTCAAGATAATTGCAACGCGCAAACAATTGCTGGTCATTTGGAGCGCTTGATTTTGGATAAAAATCTAGCTCAAAAACAAATCACAGAAAGCGAAATTGCGCTTAAATTAATGGGTCTTAGAAGTAACGAAAACCCAAGCCAAAAAGCAGCAGCGCAAATTTTAAAATTATGAAAACGAAATTTACTTTTTTAACACTGATTGGCGCAATATTTGTTGCAAGCACGTCTTTGGCTGCTGACAAAGGATGTAGCACTAATTATTCTTCTTTGGTTTTAGATGAAGGAACTGGAGATATTTTGTATGGAAAGCGCTCCGACGAACAATTTTATCCGGCATCTTTGGTGAAAGTTATGACGCTTTATTTAACTTTCGAAGCGCTAGAAAAACATCAGCTTACAATGGATAAGGAATTAACAATTTCCGAGCTTGGCGAAGAAATTTCGCGAGTAAATAAAACCAATACTCTGCGTTTAAAAGTTGGAAATAAAATTACAGTGCGCGATGCAATTTACAGCGTGATTGTTAAATCATTTAACGAAGCCGCGGTAACATTAGCTGAAGCAGTTGGCGGCAATGAATGGAATTTTGTGCGCCTGATGAATGAAAAAGCGGCGGAGTTAGGAATGATTCATACTAGTTTCAGAAATGCCAGCGGACTTCACGCGGAAGGACAATATACAACCAGCTATGATTTGGCTCGTTTAGCAATTTCAATTAAGCATGATTTTCCGCAATATTATCATCTTTTTGCGCTAAAAGAATTTAAATATCGCGGCACTAAATATGAAACCCACAACCATGTTTTAGTTGATTACAAGGGCGCAGAAGGCATGAAAACTGGCTTTACCAAAGCATCGGGATTTAATTTAATAACTTCAGCAAAAAGACAAGATCGCAGAATTATTTCAGTTTTATTAGGCTGCGCAACCCAACAACGCCGCGATAAATTGACGAAAGAACTTTTAAATGAATCTTTTGAAAATTTAGAAAAGCCAAAAATTCATCCACAACTTGAAGCAAAGTTGAGTAAAACTTTTAACTATGATGAAAAAGAAGAAAGTGGCGCAAATCGTGGGGAAATTTGCGAACCATTAATAAAATAATTCTAAATTAATTATTTAAACTTTGCGTTCAAAAACCTTTAGAAATTTTTCATCATTTCCAAAAATAAATCCTTATTGTTTCAATGAAGCAGATAAAAGGTTTAATCTTTATCAGCCTTTTGTGCTTAGAGTTCTTGAGGATGGTTTTCGAGCTGAAGGTCCGGCTAGTGTGGTTTTCCCCGGAATACCGATGGAAATATATAGCTCTAGTAATACTGCTTTTCTTGCTCCAGCCTCTGGAATTACCCGTACTTTTATCGGCGATTCTTATAGCGATTTAAAGGTAACGACAAATCTTAATTGCGATACTTACCCACTAATCACAATTCCAGCTTTATTGTTTCTCTATCAAAAGTTTCAGCAAAAAAACAATGAGGCAAATCCTGCTATGATAGCATATAATGAAACAGCAATTACAAATATTGATGGAATAATGCCCTGTATAACCAGTCTTAATAACATTGGTGAATCGATTGAGTCTATTTGCGCCCATGAAGAACTTGTTAAAGAAATCGATCAAATAGTTTTTTACAAAAAAGATGAGGGAAGTTTTTTTAAATTAGTTATTAAGGATGAAAGACAGCCGGAAGTTAAATTCAGCTCATTGATCGAGTCACCAAATAAAATAATAGACTTATTTTCTAGTGGAAAAATTCGCGCTCACGACGAAATCAAGTTTCCTAAAAATGCATTAACCAAAGATAATTTTGATAACGATCCTGAACTAAAAGAATTTTCTTATCATTGTTATAGTGAGGCGGTACAAGAAGTTGCGTTTTATATAGTCACAAAAAAAAATAATGAGGATGTTTTTAATGATCCTTTCAACTCGCCATTATTGGAAATTTTAATCAAAGATGCTCAAAGTTTAATTTCTACAGTTGGTAAAGAAAAAATTATTTCAGCTTTTGAAATTTCTAATGTGAATCCAGAAACATCAGTAAGAAATCCTTTATTGATAAAAAGTTTTAACCGATCTTTGGATGAAATTGCGCATTTAAAGTAAAGCCACGATAGTATTTTGGGTGTAACAAGATTTGTTTGGAATCGGTTTTTAATTTGGTATAGAATACCGATTAAAGTAATTCTAATTTGGATTGTTGATAAAAATTTTCCCGATTCTTCAGCCAGTTTCAGCGCGGTTCTGGCGCTTTTATTCTTTTTTGCGAGGTGTTTTAATTTATCTTTATCAGAAAAAATAACCCGTATGTCCCATTGACATACGAGATGGGGATCCCCGCAAAGCGGCGCGTGACTCGTGTCGCGTTTCCGTATCCCGAAGGGATGGAGGATAAAAAATAATGGCAAATTCGGAAAGAGCAAAAAAGGCGTTGAGGATTAAAAGTAGGGCGATCACGAGGACTTCGAAGATCGTAAAATAATAACAATTAAGTGGAAACCTAACTTCTAATTTTTTCTTCCAACCCTTTTACTTCCGCCAAAACAGTTGGTGTTGAATTCATCAATTGATTCACGATTTTTACGGAATGAATAACAGTCGCATGATTTTTACCACCAAATTCTTTACCAATATTTGGTAAACTTTCTGAAGTCATAGTTTTTGCTAAATACATCGCAATTTGACGAGGTCTGGCAATGGCGCGGGCGCGATTAGAGGAAGTTAAATCTGAAAGTTTAATGCCATAAAAATGAGCGACGGCCTTTTTGATTTTATCAATTGTCGGCGCAGTTGATGAAGAAGCGCGGATGTAATCTGATAAAATACATTTTGCAGTTTCGATGCTGATTTCGCGATCATCTAAAACTTTTTCGGCGATCAATTTTTTCATCGCACCTTCTAAATCACGAACCGAAGTGGTAATTTTTTCAGCAACATAACTAACAACTTTATCACAAAGTTCTTGTCCATGCATTTGCGTTTTAGCTTTTAAAATCGCCACGCGATCAGAATAATCTGGATTTTTGAAATTAACGATCATGCCACCAGAAATGCGTGACTTTAGTTTTTCATCAATATTCTCAAGGTCAGAAGGGCAACGATCGCAAATCAAAACTACCTGTTTATTGTCTTCAACAAGTGAATTAAAGCAGTTCATAAATTCTTGCTGCGTGCTTTCTTTGCCAGCGATGAATTGAACGTCATCGACAATTAACACATCAATTGAGCGCATTTTTTCTTTAAAACTCATCACATCGTTGCTGCGAATTGACTGCACAAAATGAAACATGAATTTTTCAGCTGATAAATATACAACTTTTTTAGATTTATCCGCTTCTTTGATTTGCCACGCAATTGCTTGCGCTAGGTGAGTTTTTCCCATCCCAACATTTCCATGAATGAAAAGCGGAATTTTATCATCAAACAAATTGATTTGCGCATCAAGACCGGCGGCGATTTTAGCCATTGAAACCGCAAGCTTGTTGTATTTAGTGCTAACGAAATTCTGAAAAGTATAACGTGAATTTAATTCAGTTCCAAAAGCAAAAACATTATCATGTTTAGAAAGATTAACAATTTTACCTTCAGTGATTGTAAATTGCGGAGCTTCTAAAGCAGTTTTAGCCGAACAAATGACGCGTACTTTTTTAACTTGCGGACGAATTGCATGAGCCAAGTTTTTCAAGTTCTTGCCTTTAACTTCAACAAATTCACGAATAACCCAATCGCGAATGAATTTTGAAGGAGCGGCAAAAATAATTTCGCTTTCTGATTGCGAAAAAATTTCTAAAGCGCCCAACCATTTATTATAATTATCTTCACCGAATTCTGATTTGCAGGCAGCTAGAAATGCGCTTAGAAAAAGATCATTTTCTTGGGATAATTCTGTATTTTTTATAGCAACTTGCGACATCTATTTCTGTCTCCATGGTAGGTTATTAGCTTTCCAGCCATTGATTTTTCCTCTTTGCTGATCTTGATCCAAATCGCCTTCAAAACCGGAAGTGATATTGTAGCAATTTTCGTAACCAATATTTGTCGCATAGTTCGCGGCTTGGTTAGATCTAGCGCCAGAACGGCATAAGAAAAAAATGTGGGCATCTTTTGGAGCGGCTTTTTCTAAAGAAATAGCAAAATCAGGATTTTCATTCATGTTAGGCAAAATTTGCCAAGGCAATAGCGTCATTCTATTGTTGAATTGCGCAGCATTTACTATTCCTACGAAGTTGAATTCTTCGAAGGTTCTGACATCTATAAGAATAGAATTTTGATCTTTTTTTAATCGCTCAAAAGCGTCTGAAGCATTTATTTGAATAACTGACATTTTTAAAATGATTGGCAACTTGGGAAAGAAATTAGTGATGAAAAATTTCTTATATTTTTTAGTCAAAAAGTTGAGCTAATACTTGAGTAATTTTTGCTTAGGTAAAGGTATTTATTTTTTGTTTTAGGAAATAAATTTCTTGACAGCCAGCGAGGCTAAAACATGACAACAAACAATTTTTTAATTCGTCGTAGAAGCTTAATTACGAAGGTTCCGCAAGGTTGAACTTCGATCGCAGTCTAGAGGGGAAACAACTCTAAATCACGCAAGTTTTTTCTTAAAATTATTTTAAAAGTTTTCTTTTTTGGGGTGAAAAAAAAGCTAAATAAATTCCGAAAAAAATTAATGGCAAAGATAGAAGCTGTCCCATAGTGATTTTGGAAAGAAAAAATCCGAGTTGTTCATCCGGTTCGCGAAAATTTTCGATTAAAATTCGGAAGAACCCATAAAAAATTAAAAACATACCGCTTAAAAATTTTCGTTGTTTTCTTAACTTTTCAAAGCGACTTAAAGTGAATAAAATAATGAAAAGCAAAATTCCCTCCAAAGCTGCTTCATAAAGTTGACTTGGATGTCTTGGTAAATCGCCACCATTGGGGAAAATAATTCCGTAATTAGAACCAGTAATGCGGCCGAAAAGTTCCATATTTATAAAATTGGCAATACGACCAAAAAAAAGTCCGATTGGCCCTGCGACCGCAAGAACATCCATCAGTTTCCAATATTCTACTTTATAATGCCTCGCAAAAAGCCACATGCCGAAAATTACACCAAAAAGCCCGCCATGAAATGACATTCCGCCTTGCCAAAAGGCGAAAATTTGAAAAGGGTGCGAGAGGAAAAAAGCGGGGTTATAGAAAAAGACATAACCGAAACGACCACCGAAAAGAACAGATAAAACAGCCCAGATTAGCCAATCGTCGTAGGCTTTTGGAGTTAAGAATGGCTCTTCTTTGTTGGATTTTTTAAGCCAGAAAAGTGCAAATAAAATGCCGGCGATGTAAGCAAGAGAATACCAACGAATTGCTATCGGACCGATTGCGATTGCGATTGGGTTTAATTCTGGAAGATGGATGGGGAACATGATTTTATTTATGGAATTCATATTGCTAAATCGAACTAGCATCTCGACGACGCTTCGCTTTGCTCGATGACTTAAATAAGTAAGTCGCAAATAAAGAAGTTTAGATCATCGAGCAAGGCGCTTTAGCGCGTCGTCGAGGTTGATATCTCGCGATTTATCCTCGCCCTTTATAATCCGAAACCGTTTGTTCTTTTATCCAAACATCTTTCGGCAATTTTCCGCTTTGGAAAAAAATATCAATCGGAATGCCGCCTCTAGGATACCAATAACCGCCGATTCTCAGCCATTTTGGTTTTATACAAGAAATAATATCTTTGGCGATTTGCACCGTGCAATCTTCATGAAACGCACCATGATTTCTGTAAGCAAACAAATAAAGCTTCAATGACTTGCTTTCAACAATCGAATTGCTCGGAACATAATCAATTACCAAATGGGCAAAATCAGGTTGTGAGGTTATTGGACAAATTGAGGTAAATTCGGGGCAGGCGAAGCGAATGGCGTAATCAACATCTGAATGAGGATTTGGAACTTTCTGCAAAATTTTCTGCGTTGGCTCTTTAAAATTATAGTCAGTTTTTTGACCCAATAATAATTGTGATTTTTTTTTCATTATTCCCCACCCATTTCATTAATTGGCATTGGCGCTAATTGAATTACTTTTATTGGTCGCATTTCAGCATGCGGATTTTTAACTCTTTGAACAAACTGGCTTTCTTTTGTGCCGCTAATTGCATTATTCAAACGCATTTCTCCACCATCGTTAAATAAGACGCAATTCAGTAATTTTCTCATAAAATCACCGTCATTATTAGTAGAAAATTGACCGGCACCGTTTGCGACAACATTATGAATGTCGTTACCATGTCTGGTTTCGCGGCTAACTTTTATTTTCTTATCTTTAAAAAAATTTTCAATTTGATCACCAAGCGGACGAACACTATCCGCAATATCATGAACAACATGCGCGATGTTGTGAGTAATCTCATGCGCCACATGCGCAATTTCATGTACAATATTTTTAAGATTTGTCATTTTCCATTATATTACAGGTTAAGTGATTTAAATCAGCGCCCATTTCAAGCATGTCGGCGATAATTTTTTCTAAATTTTCATCGAGCTTTTCTGTATCTTCAATATGACCAAGAGCGGTAACTTTATTTTTCTGATCAGAAATAATCACGATAACGCCACTCTTGGCATTTGGCGAAGCAATTATTGATTCATCGCCTTTAACAACGCCATATTCGCCGCGAAGCACTACCAATGGCTGGCAAGTTGATATATCTGTTAAGTTAATCATTTTAAATTGATGATTGCGGATTGAAATGCGGGCATTTATTTTGCGCCAAATTTTTTTATAAAAACCAATCTATTTCCTTAGACATGAAAGACGCAAATATTTTTTATCAAACTCCAAAAAATGCTGCATTAATTTTCCCCGATGGCACTTGTTTTTATGGTTATGGAATTGGAAAAAAAGGCGTTACTACGGGCGAGATCTGCTTCAACACCGCAATCACCGGATATCAGGAAATTTTAACCGACCCATCTTACTTGGGACAAATCATTAATTTTACTTTTCCTCACATCGGAAATATCGGAACTAATTCTAAAGATATCGAAGCCAATTTGGTTAGAGCTAGCGGCCTTGTAATTCGTGAAGCGATCACCAATCCATCAAATTATCGCTCGCAAGAAAATTTGAACTCATGGCTTGAATCACATAATATTACTGGCATTTCCGGAATTGATACCAGAAAAATCACCAAACTCATCAGATCAGATGGCGCTAAGAATGTCGGCATTGTTTTTGCTGATAAAATTGACGAAAATTTAATTAAAAAAACAATTGAAGAAATTAAAAAAACTCCTGATTTAGCCGGAGTTGAACTAGCCCAAAGCGCCAGTGAAAACCGCAATTATCATTGGGAATATGAGGGCAAATGGGTGCAAACCAAAAATGATTATAACAAAATTAGCGAGAAAAAATTTAAAGTTGTAGCGATTGATTATGGTGCAAAATTAAATATTTTACGCTGTTTAACTCAAGTAGGTTGCGATGTTGAAGTTGTTGGTGCTAAAGCGGGTTTTGAAGAAATAATGGCAAAAAATCCTGACGGCGTGTTTTTATCGAATGGCCCGGGAGATCCTGCTGAAACTGGCAAATATGCAATTCCTGTAATTCAAAAAATTCTTGAAAATAAAATCCCGCTTTTTGGAATTTGTTTAGGTCATCAATTATTGGCTTTAGCAATTGGTGCCAAAACATCCAAAATGGGGCAGGGACATCGCGGAGCTAATCATCCGGTGCAAGATTTGCGTAGCAAAAAAGTTGAAATCACCAGCCAAAATCATGGATTTTGTGTTGAAGCTGCTTCAATTCCAAACAATGCCGAAGTTACTCACATCTCGCTTTTCGATAATTCGGTGGAAGGTTTGAGATTAAAAGATAAGCCAGCATTTTCAGTACAATATCATCCCGAAAGCTCGCCGGGACCGGATGACAGCTTCTATCTCTTCGAGCAATTTGTTGAATTAATGAAAGAAAATGGGCGTAGTTAGCAACATCTACCTCATTATTTTTTTACCTTTAGTTGCTTCACTTTTTTGCCAGATCTTTGCCAAAAAAAGCCTTTCTTTTTGGATCGCTTTTATTTCCTGTATTGCGACTTTTTTTCTGGCGTTAAAAGTTTTTCCAGATGTTTTGATTTACGAAAAAATCAGCAATGATTTTGAGCTTTCGCCACTTTCAATTGCCTTGGAATTCAGGCTAGATTTGCTTGGAATGATTTTTTTACTTTTACTAACTTTCTTAAAAATCGTAATTTTATTTTTCTATCGCACCGATATTGAAAGAGTTTTAGATGATAAAAGTATCCGCATTTTCTATTCCGTTTTTCTGCTTCATCTTTTTAGCTTAGTTGGCATTTTCACCACCAATAATCTGCTTAATTTATTTTTATTTTTTGAAATTTACGCCTTCAGTTTTTTTGCTACTATTTCAATTTCTCGCGATAGCGAGCTTTTAAAATTGTCATTTCGTTATTTCTGTCTAAACGCCACTTCTTCGCTTCTAATTCTCTTTTGTTTTTTTGCAATTTACCTAACTTTTGGTGAAATAAATTTCGATAAAATTGCCGAAAATTTATCTTTAATTACTCAAACGCATTTATGGTTTCTAGCCTCTATTTTCATACTTTTAGCCATAGCTTTTGTAATAAAATTTTTCCCTTTTTGGCTTTATTTTGAAAAACTGAAAAGCACTAATTTAATCGCTAATTTTCTGGCGATCGACGCACTTTTTATCAAAACCACGGTCGGCATTTTTTTAACTTTAAAATTCATCTACTTCTTTTTTGGAAATCATCTTCTTTTTGTTAATTTCAACTTCGCGCCAATTCTGATTTTCCTTTCAATTCTGCTAATTTTTTATAGCGCAATTAAACTTTACCAGCAAAAAAATCTTAAAATTATCGCCGCTTATTTTTGCCTGAATAATTTGGGATTTATTTTTTCTTGTATTGCGCTTCAAACCATTGAATCACTACAAGCGCTGTTTTTTTATCTGCTTAATTTCACCTTGGTAAATCTTCTAATTTTTATTTTTGCCACCTTCTTAAAACGCTATTTTGCCACTTCTTCAATCAATAAAATTTGGATCATCCGCAAAAATCATTTTCTCTTAATTTTACCAATCAAATTACTGATTTTCTTCATCGCAGCTTTTCCGATGACAATGTTGTTTTTTGGCAATTGGTATCTCGCTTACGCCAGTTTTAATTTTGGTTTTGAATTATTTTTATTAGTCGCAATTGCGGTTTCAAGCTTTGTTCACGCTAGTCTGGCAATAAAATTAATTTCCTCATTTTTTGCTAAGCATGATAATGATCAAATTGAAGAAATGCCACTTTTGGGAATTAAGAAATATCAATTTTACCTGATTTCATTTTGGTTTTTAATCATCACAATTTACGTTGCCGCCTTTAGCTCCGGACTTACTAATAACCTGTCTCTAAGGTTCGCCTCCTATTTACTTTCGAACACAATTTAAAATTATGACCCAAACGCAATTCTTACTTTTATTAATTGCAATAATTCCCTTCATAAACTGCCTGATTATAAAGCTGTGCGCTGAATCTCCAAAACTTGTAGATATCTCTTCAAAACTTTTACCAACATTATTTCTAGCAAATTTAATCGGTCTTTACGGAAATTTAAATCGCGATAATTCTTATTTGATAATAGCAGAAGCCACGCGTGGCGTAGCTTTGGGTTTTGATGTCGATGCTCTTGCTTTGGGATGCTTATTTTTACTAACTTTTTTTTGGATTATTTTTGTTTTTTATTCCCAGCGTTTTTTCCAAATTTCTGAAGCCAAAAATGCCACTAATATAAAAAGCTTTTTTGCCATTATCATCGCTTTTTTAAACCTTATAATCATCAGCAAAAACCTGCTTAGCGTTTTATTTTTCTACAATTGCCTGATAATTTTATGCCATTTTTTTGCCACCAAATTTCTTTATAAAAAACAAAATAGTTTCACCCATTTTTTTACTTTCCTGCTTTATCTCGAATCAATCCTTCTGTTTCTGGCAATCGTTGCCACCTACAAATTCACTGGCAAAATCGATTTCGTTGCTGAAGGAATAATTTCTGACAGCTTAAGCGATGTTCAATATTCGATAATTTTAACTTTATATTTAGGCGGCCTGTTTATGGCGATTTTTATTCCGTCTTATTTACTTTATCGCAACCTTATAAATCTTGATCCAATAATCATTTACATCCTTTTCTTTCTAGCTTACGGCCTTAGTACGCTTTACATTTTTATCAAAATTCTGGCATTCACTTTCGGCTTTAAATCATTCGCTTTAATGGGTGAAAATTTTCTGCAAATTATTGAATGGATTTTTCTCGTTAACATTATCGCCACTTCAATATTTTTGCTTTTTAGCAAAGGTTTAAAGTCGTCATTTTTCTATCTTTTCTTTCAGCAATTTCTCTTCGCTTTATTCTCAATTTTTATTTTTGCGATTTACGATAAATCGGCGGTTTGTTTGGCTTTATTCTCATTTTTATTATCAATTACCCTGATTTTTTTAACTACTTCTAACTTTATTTTATATCTCTCCAAATCAGAACATAAATGGTTGGGCGGGCTTTTTTACAATTTAAAAATCACTTCAGTTTTATTTATTTTTGCCATTTTCAATTTGATTGGATTGGCTCCGGGAATTGGCGCTGTAGAAAAATTTTATCTCATTAAAATCCTTTTCCAAAAAGAATTAATCGTTCCCGGAATTATCTTTGGCATTAATTTTATAAGCCTTTTACTCTTTGCTTGGAAAGTGATTTACCCGCTTTTTTTAGATGATCCAAAAAGTGATCCCGAAATTTCAGCCGAAGAAATAAAAAGTGCCGGAGAAATTGCTAAAGCTATTGATTTTGATTCTGGCCTTATTTTAAGTGCATTAATTGTAGCGGTAACAATATTTCTTGGGTTAATTCTATTTCCACTTTTAACCAATCTCATATGAATGAAGTAAAAGCAAAAGTTTTAAAAATCTGTAACGACGCTAAAAAAGCGAGTTCAGAGATTGCCACGCTTGATTCTGCAACTAAAGATCAAGTGTTGTTGGAAGTGGTAAAGCTGTTGAAAAAACACACGCAGAAAATTATCAAAGCCAATCAAAAAGACGTTAAAATTGCTAAAGAACATAAGCTCGATGCTGCAAAAATTGATCGTTTGGTTTTAGATGAAAAAAGAATTATGGGTTTGGCAAATTCAGTTAAAGATATTATCAAACTTCCAGATCCTGTTGGCAGAATTCTTTATGATACATCACGCGAAAATGGTTTGCGCATTCGCCGCGTAAGCACGCCAATCGGGGTTTTATTGGCAATTTATGAATCACGTCCAAATGTAACTTCTGACATTGCAGCTTTGGCTTTAAAATCAGGAAATGCCGTGATTTTGCGTTGTGGTTCTGATTCGATTAATTCCTCGAAAATCCTTGCTGATATTTATCGCGAAGCTTTAGAAAAATTTGAAATTGATAAAGATGCTGTAATTTTAGTGCCAAATATCGAGCGCGAATATGTTTCTGAATTATTGCGCATGGAAAATCATGTTGATGTTGTAATTCCACGCGGCGGTAAATCTCTAATTAAAGCGGTGATGGAAAATACCAAGATTTCGGTTTTTCGTCATCTCGACGGCAATTGTCACACTTACATTAATGAAAAAGCTGATTTTGATAAAGCGCGAAAAATTTTGCTCAACGCTAAAATGAGGAGGTTGGGAATCTGTGGCGCAACTGAATCGCTTTTAATTGACAGAAAAATTGCTAAAAAAATTCTGCCTTTAATTGCTGATGATTTGGCGGAGGTTGATTGCGAAATGCGCGGCGATGAACAAGCTGTTGAGATTGACAGCAGAATCAAAATTGCAGAGGAAAAGGATTTTTACACTGAATATCTGGATAAAATAATTTCGATTAAAATCGTTCGCGATATTGATGACGCGATAAAACATATCGGAATTTATGGTTCGTCACATACTGAAAGCATTATTACCGAAGATTTAAAAGCAGCGGAGCGTTTTTTAAAAAAAGTAAATTCCGCAATCGTTATGCATAATGCTTCAACTCAATTTGCTGATGGCGGCGAATTCGGACTTGGCGCTGAAGTTGGAATTGCCACAGGAAAATTACACGCCCGCGGCCCAGTTGGATTAGAACAACTCACAACTTATAAATATATCGTTGAAGCCAATTGCGGTTTGAGAAAATAAAAAATTCTTAATTTCTCAAAAAAACCACCTCTGCGTCGCTTTCAAATTTTCTGTTACAAATTTTATCCCACCATATTAGCTGCAATTCTCTTCTTAGACACTGTTAGCTAATTATTTTTTATTCCAGATTTTGGCATATTTTGAGCGCTTTTTTGGTAAAATTTCGAAAAATATCTGGATATATTTTGAGAAATTTTACCAAAAAATAAGCCGAAATAGGACGAAATATGGAATAAAAATAATTAGCTAACAGTGTCTAAAAGAGTCTTACCATTCCTCCTAACAACTAATAAAAATTTTATGAAAAAATTATTACTTATTGTTTCTGTGGCGGCATCTCTAACCACCTCAAACGCAATTGCTAGAACAGAAGGAAATTCAGTTGGTGTCGGACTTATGAGATCAGCTTCTGATCATAAAAGCTCTGCTTCTAATGCAATACATTATCAAGACGACGCATTGAGCTTTGCACTAAACTACAAATATAGCGCTCCTTTGGGTGACAACTTTTATGTTGCTCCGGGTGTTTCTTATAATTATATCGGAACCAACACTGGCGCTGGTGAAAATGATGTAAAAATCAATCATCGTTATAACGCAAGAGTAGATGTTGGTTATGATATTAAAGAATATTTGGCTGCCTATTTAATGGCTGGTTATTCTTCAATTGATTATAAAATCACCAATGCTTCAGACAAAAACAGTGATTTCGAATATGCTCCAATATATGGTTTGGGTCTTAATGCTCAATTATGTAAAGAATGGACTTTAAATCTCGAATATACCTACCAACAAGCTGATCTAAACGCTCCAGGTGGCTCATTTTCAGATACTAGACTTGAAACTTATATGGTCGGACTTGCTTACAATTTCTAATTAATAGAATTGTTTGAGAATTAAGGTCGGCTCCTTAAAAAGAGCTGGCCTTTTTTATTTCTCGCAAATTCACTAAAAATAATGCAAAAAAATCTCATCGAAAATTTAAGCAAAATCATCGCCAAACTTCCGGGAATGGGTCCGCGCATCGCTAAAAGAATCGTGCTTCATTTAGCTAATAACAAAGAAAAAACTTTGCTGCCTTTAATTGAAAATTTGCAAGCGTTGCATGATAAAATTCATAATTGCGAAATTTGCGGCAATTTAGATGAAGGAAAAATCTGCGCCATATGCGACAATATTGGGCGCGACAATAGTGTAATTTGCGTGATCGAAGAAGTTGCAGATTTATGGGCGATTGAACGCGCCGAAAATTATCATGGAAAATATCATGTTTTGGGCGGAAATCTTTCGGCGATTTCAGGAAAAACTATTGAAGATTTGAATTTGGAAAATTTGTATTTACGCCTGAAAGAAGGAAATACAAAAGAAGTGATTATCGCAACAAGCGCAACGATTGACGGTCAAACAACGGCGCATTTTTTGGCGGAAAATTTGAAAGAATTTTCTGTAAAAACCACGCGCTTGGCGCATGGAATTCCAGTTGGAAGTGAGTTGGATTATTTGGATGAAGGAACAATTTCAATCGCCTTTAAGACGAGAAGTGAGTTTTAAAATTTCGGGTCATCCCGCGCCAAAATAAATCATATAAAAATATGTTCCTTCCATCAATCCTCACCAACCACGCCGCTAAAATAATCACTCAAATGCAGCAAAAAAACCTCAGGCTTGTTTGCGCCGAATCCTGCACCGGCGGTCTTTTGTCAGCCTTATTCACCGATATTTCAGGTTCCTCGAAAGTAATCGAACGCGGTTACGTTACATATTCCAACCAAGCAAAAATAGAATTGCTCGCAGTCAAAAAAGAAACCATCGAAAATTTTGGCGCCGTTAGCGCAGAAACCGCCGCTGAAATGGCTAAAGGCGCTTGCAGAAATTCTGAATCAAATGTCGCAATTTCAATTACGGGAATTGCCGGACCAGATGGCGGTTCAGAAAATAAGCCGGTTGGCTTGGTTTATATCGGATTTTATTTTGCCAAAAAGAATCAGGTTAGAAAATTTAACTTTTCGGGCAATCGTGATGAAATTAGAAAAGCAGCCGTAACCGCAGCGTTACAAATTATTGAAGCTGGAATTACAGCTTATTAACCAAACCTTTCCACACAAATTCAGTCGTAAAAGGCAATAAAGGCGCCGCCGCTTCGCACATTATAACCAAAACCGTGTAAAGCGAATCGTAAGCGTCTTGCTTATCTTGATCCATTTCACCTTTCCAAAAGCGTTGGCGATTTCTTCTGATATACCAATTATTTAGACTTTCAAAAAATTGGTTAAATTCTTCACAAGCAATAACGGTGTCATAGTTTTGCATCGCTTCATCAATTTTGCTAACCGTGGCTTTTAACTTAGCCAAAATATAGCGATCTAAAATATTTTTTAGGTCTTTTTTAAACTCAATTCTTTGCGCTAAAACTCCGTCGGCGTTGGCGTAAAGGCAGAAAAAGTTAAAGGCGTTGATCAAAGGTTTAATCGAAAGACGCAAAGTATCACGAATTGCTTTTCCATCCTTATCAATGCGAAGTTCTTGACCGCGCATTACCGGCTGCGAAATCATATAAAAACGCATCGCGTCTGATCCAAAAGTCGAAAAAATTTCCAGCGGATCGGCGTAATTTTTCAAACGTTTGGAAAGTTTTTGCGATTTTTCATCCAAAATAGTTCCGTGGCAAATCACGTTTTTAAAAGGCGCGCGATCAAAAAGCGCGGTCGAAAGCACAAAAAGCGTATAAAACCAACCACGAGTTTGGGCGACATATTCGGTGATAAAATCAGCTGGAAAATTTTCTTCAAACCAATCTTTGTTTTCAAACGGATAATGAACTTGCGCGTAAGGCATCGAACCGCTTTCAAACCAGCAATCAAGCACGTCGGAAACGCGTTTGTAAGTTTCGCCATTTTCTTCAAAAGTGATATTGTCGATGAAAGGGCGATGCAGATTTTCAACTTTTTGACCCGAAATTTTTTCAAGTTCGGCAACTGATCCAAAAACTTTTATTTTGCCCGATTCACTTTTCCAAACCGGCACCGGACAACCCCAAAAGCGGTTGCGCGTAATCGACCAATCGCGCGCGCCTTCAAGCCATTTTCCAAATTGTCCGTCTTTGATATGGCTTGGAATCCAGTTGACGCCTTGGTTTAATTCAACCATGCGGTCTTTAAAGTCGGTAACTTTTACATACCACGAAGA
>CANKYC010000012.1 GCA_947487845.1 Rickettsiales bacterium
TAGGCTCCAACTTATCTATAACGCCTTTAAACATCTCTACAATTTTCATTATGACTTTGATTTATTGTGCTGCTGAGATTTGATCTAATTAAGCTCTTAATGGCTTAAAAGATAAAATTAGGAGGTTTTTATACGGGGATTTTTGCGGAGAAAATTTATTTAATCTTGCGGGTTTCTTCGTGTCAACTGATAAAAAAATTAATCATCTTTTAAAACTACGTGGTAAAACTACGTTTTTCCTACTTCACAAATTTGCTTATATAGGCAATCTAAAACCGCTTGCGATTTTTTTGTCCAAACATCTGAATTTTCTTCGCAAAAATGGCGATTAAAAACTCTTGTTAAAGCTTGCATTTCCTCATCAAAACTCTCATTTAAATAAACAACTTTATAGCCAAATTTTTTAAGTTTTTCTTTAATCTTTAGAATGTCCAAAGCCTCATTTCCAATCTCAAATAATTTTTCTTCCGCCCCAAAAATATCGACAAAAACCCCAACTCCGTTTTCTGCTAAAAACCGCCAGTCAAATAAATGTGATGGATCTTGTTTGCGGTCTAAAAATCCAGTTTCTTTAACATATCCAATATCAGAATGCCCGACAACATTTTCGGGTTTTAAATGATATTTCTGCATCAAATATTGGCAAAGTTTTAATCCCGATTGCAGCTGAATTTTTTCAAATTTTTTCTCAAAAGGCGCGCTGTTAATAAATTCAATGCCAATCGAATTTTTATTTAAACTTTCAAAACTTTTCCAAAAACTTACTCCCGCGTGATAAGCTACATCATTTTCATCAACTAATTCAAAAACTTTTCCATCTTCAGCAATTAAAAAATGCGCACTAACGCCATGCTCTTTAAACTGCTCAACCGCATGTTCTACTGAATCTGCCTCAACATGATGAAGCACCAAAAAATTAATTTTTCTGCTTTCATTTTTCTTTTCGAAAAATTCTGAAAATTTTTTACTTTTATCAATCAGCATAATTTTTGACATTAAAATTCTTAAAACTAAGTTGCGCCGCAATTCACTTACGTTATTTCAAACATTTAAACATCCATATTATGGCTAGCAAAAAAGACGCTTCAAAAAACAGCGCAAAATCTAACTTGGCAACGAAAAATTCAAAAGATCTCGAAGCCTTACAATTTCACACTCAAGGACAACCAGGAAAAGTTGCAATGCATGCAACTAAACCACTTAATACTCAACGCGATTTAGCTTTAGCTTATTCTCCCGGTGTTGCAATTCCTTGTTTGGAAATTCAAAAAAATCCTGATTTAGCTTACGATTACACTTCTAAAGGAAATTACGTTGCCGTTATTTCAAACGGAACCGCAGTTCTCGGGCTTGGAAATTTAGGTGCTATCGCCGGAAAACCGGTTATGGAAGGCAAATCAGTTTTGTTTAAAAGATTTGCCGACATCGATTCAGTCGACATCGAAGTTGACACCGAAAATACCGACGAATTTATTAACGCTGTAAAATATTTAGGCCCAACTTGGGGCGGCATTAATCTTGAAGATATCAAAGCTCCAGAATGCTTTATCATTGAAAGCAAACTTCGTGAAATCATGGATATTCCAGTTTTTCACGACGATCAACATGGAACTGCAATCATCTCTGCCGCGGGCATTATCAACGCTTTGCACATTTCGGGCAAAAAATTTAAAGATATTAAAGTTGTAGTAAACGGCGCAGGCGCTGCTGGTATTGCTTGTTTAGAACTTTTAAAAGCAATGGGTTTGCCGCATGATAACGCAATTTTATGCGACACCAAAGGCACAATTTATAAAGGCAGATCCGAAGGTATGAACCAATGGAAATCAGCTCACGCCGCCAACACCAAAGCGCGCACACTTTCCGAAGCAATGAAAGGAGCGGACGTGTTTTTAGGTCTTTCGGTTAAAGGTGCCGTTACCAAAGAAATGGTAAAATCAATGGCGAAAAATCCGGTGATTTTTGCTATGGCCAATCCAGATCCTGAAATTACTCCAGAAGAAGTTTACGCAACTCGTGACGATGCAATTGTTGCAACTGGTCGCTCTGATTACGAAAACCAAGTTAATAACGTAATGGGCTTTCCTTATATTTTCCGCGGCGCTTTAGATGTTCGCGCCTCAACTATTAATGAAGAAATGAAAATCGCCGCAGCTCATGCAATTGCAGAACTTGCTCGCGAACATGTTCCGGCTGAAGTTATCAAAGCTTATGGCGGCCGCGACATGAAATTTGGTCCGCGTTACATTATTCCAACTCCATTCGATGCACGCTTAATTAGCGTGGTTCCATTGGCTGTTGCTAAAGCTGCGGTTGAAACTGGAGTTGCCAGAAAACCAATTAAAGATTGGGATGCTTATAAAAAACAACTACAAGCGCGTCGCGATCCTTCGATGAACAGCTTGAGCATGATTTTTGAAAAGCTTGAAAGAAGCCCGAAAAAAATAATTTTTGCTGAAGGCGAACAACCAGAAATGATCCGCGTTGCTGCAATGTGGCGCGATAGCGGTTATGGCTTGCCAATTCTCGTTGGTAAAAAAGACCGCATTTTGGAAAATATGAAAGAAGCAAATATTTCTCCTAATGGAATTGAAATTTACAACGCCGCAATTTCTGAACAAAATATTAAATTCACTGATTACCTTTACCAAAAATTACAAAGAAATGGCGTGCTTCGCTCTGACTGCGCGCGCATGGTAAAAAATGATCGCAACATTTTTGCCGCTTCAATGCTGGCTTGCGGACATGGCGACGCTTTAATCACAGGCTTAACCCGCGGTTATCGCCAATCTTTGACTGACGTTTGGAAAGTTTTGAAAAATAAAAAAGATAATATCGTTCTTGGTATTTCAATGGTGATTTCAAAAGGCAAAACCATCTTCATTTCCGATACCGCTTGTTCAGAACTTTCTTCATCGGAACATTTAGCTGACATCGCCATCCAAACCGCCAAAAAAGTGCGCGATATGGGTTACGAACCAAGAGTTGCTTTCTTGTCATTTTCAAATTTTGGTTCAGCTCTAAAAGTTGAATCAAGCCGCATTAAACATGCTGTCGAAATTTTGGATGGCATGAAAAAAATTGATTTCGAATATGACGGCGAAATGACTGCTGACGTGGCTTTAAACATGGATAAAATGGCGAAATATCCATTTAGCCGTTTAACCGCACCAGCAAATATTTTAATTTGCCCCGGTTTGCATTCAGCTTCAATTGCCACTAAACTTTTAGAAGAAGTTGGCAATTGCACAGTTATCGGCCCAATCTTGGATGGTTTTGAAAAATCAGTTCAGATCGTGACGATGAATAGTTCGGTTAATGATATTTTAAACATGGCGGCGATTGCTGCTACTAGCTCTTCTAAATAATTAATTATTAACATGCCCATTGACTCACACATGCTCCAATCCAGTGGAGCATTAGGTAACGTTTCGACTGGTTCGGAAATCCCTCAAAATTCTGGCGCAAAAGGCATGCTTTCCATCCTTGAAGGAAATAAAATTAGTTTTGGTGAAAGCTCTCTTGATAACACGTTTACCAACGGCGGTATAGATGGAGGATTATTTGGTGAATTAAATAATGAAGGCGGGGCTTTGGGTCAAACTATTACTGGCCAAATAGAAAAATCTTTGGGTCATCACGTTACCACTCAACCAGATGGTCAACCGGGATTATCTTTAGATAATCTTGGCGGAGAACGCTTTCAACCGGTTCCCAATGTTTCTGGCGATACTCAATTAAAACATCTAAGCGCCAGAGGTGGCGCATCACAAAGTTGATAATATATGAAAAATCAGGAAAATTTAGAACAGAAAAAATGTGGCGAATCTTGCGAATGCAAAACCGCCAATGATATAAAAAAAGAAGAAATAAAAGTGGAAGAAAAAGTTGAACAAGATCCAACTCGTTTTGGTGATTGGCAGGTGAATGGTCGGGCGATTGATTTTTAGCTGTTATTAAATCGAGCTAGCATCTCGACGACGCGCCAAAGGCGCTTTGCTCGATTACCTAAAGCTTTTTTATTTTTACCTAAGGGTTTTTTATTTTTACCTAAACTTTCTTATTTTTGTCGAGCAGAAAATATTTTTAGGTCATCGAGCAAAGCGCAGCGTCGTCGAGATGCTTGCTCGATTTTTTCTTCGTTAGATTCCAGTTCACGCTAGATCCTAAAAACAAGTTCAGGATGAATAATATAGGAAGATCTATCAGATTTCGTCATCTTGAACTTGTTTTCAGGATCTATCCGATCTCATCACGGAGAAAATAATCAATTAAAACCCAATACTCTCTTGGCATAATTAAAAAAACTCGATGTCACCCTGAGCTTGTCGAAGGGTGATTCTGTTTTTGGGCTTGAATCACCCTTCGACAAGCTCAGGGTGACATCGAGTTTTTTTTGAAGAAAATATTTAATTAAGAAGAAATATTTAATTAAGAAGAAAATATTTAATTAAGAAGAAAATATTTAATTAAAATTCTTCTTAATCTCATCTAAATCCATCACTTTTTTCACCTTGCCAATCGCTGTAAATGTTGGATTTGAAGCAGTAAAAATCGCTTCCGCAACTCTCGCAATATCGGCTTTTGTCACCGCAGAAACTCTTTGCAAAATTTCTTTGTCTGAAATCAGTCGATCATGCGATAAAATATCGCCGCCAAGTCTTTGCATTCTTGATCCGGTGCTTTCTTTTGCCATCAACAAACCAGCTTTAAATTGTGTATGTACACGATCCATTTCCTGACTTGAAATTTTTCCGCAGATTTTTTTCACCTCATCGCAAGTTGCAGAAATTAGTTCATTAGTTTTTTCTGGCGTAGTTCCGGCGTAAATTCCAAACAATCCCGAATCTTTGTAAGCATAATTAAATGCATAAATCGAATAAGCCAAACCGCGATTTTCACGAACTTCTTGAAATAAGCGCGAAGACATTCCGCCGCCCAAAATCATCGCTAGAATTTGCGAAGCGTAGTAATCTTCATCCAAATATGATTTTCCTTCAAACCCCAAAACCAAATTAATTTGCTCTAATTTTCTTTCTTTCCTGAAATCGCCGCCGCTATATTTTGCCGTTTCGGAATTTTTAATTTTTGAATCTCCGAGTTTGGTAAAATATTTTTTCGACCATTTAACCAAATCTTCTTCATTAATATTTCCTGCCGCTGCAACTGCAATATTTTTGCAACTATATTGATCACGAATGTAATTAATAAAATGCTCGCGCTTGAATTTTTTGATATTTTTTATTGGGCCTAAAATTGTTTGTCCCAAAGACTGATTCGGAAAAGCTACTTCTTGAAAATAATCAAAAATAATATCATCTGGCGTATCATTCGTCATCGCAATTTCCTGCAAAATCACACCGCGCTCTTTTTCCAATTCTACTTTATCAAAAATCGAGTTTTGCAAAATGTCAGATAAAAACTCCAGCGCAAATTCAGCATGTTGTTTTAAAACTTTAGCGTAATAAACCGTTTTTTCTTTGGATGTATAAGCATTAATTCTGCCGCCGATTCCTTCAAATTCTTCGGCTATTCTTTTTGAACTTCTTTTTTGGGTTCCCTTAAAAGCCATATGCTCAAGAAAATGTGAAATTCCGCTAATTTCAGCAGATTCATTTCTACTTCCGGTATTTACAAAAACTCCGACCGAAACTGTTTCGACTTCTTTCATTTCGTCCGCGGCAACGCGAAGCCCGTTTGGCAAAGTAATTATTTTTTGTTTAGACATAAACTAAGGGAAAGGATTTTGTATTTTGAACAGGTTCTAAGAGCCCGTCTAAGATTTTTTTAATTTCGGATTTTGGCATATTTTTTACCAAAAATTGGATCAAAAGCGGGATTAAAAAGATTTTAGACAGGCTTCTAAGGGAGTTTTATTATCTTGAATAGCCCTTTATTATTGTCAATCCATGGAGCCAGAATTTCTCACAGATGAATGGCAGTTTGCTATTGATATTGGACCATTACTGCCGATTTTCATAAAAGAAAAACTAGATGCTTTTCTACAAAATTTACAAAAACTTTTGTCTTCCTGCATAAAGTATTGATCTTGATGCGAAAATCTTGCTAAAAAAGCGGGTGAATTGGAAAGAGGTTTTTTATCCTCTTTCCTCTTCCTCTTGTTAAGAGTTTTGTTTGTTTTGCTGATTAGCATTTTTACCATTGGTATCGCAGAAATCTCTGATTTCTTCTTCAGTGCGATCTTCTTGCAAGAAGCTGTATAATTTATTTTGGAAATCTTTGTTTCCGCTATTATTTGTAGAAGCTTGAGAATTGTTGTTTTGATTATTCTGATTTGTCATGTGAACACCTAGTTTTAAATTTTAAGTATAAAAAAATGGGGAGAGTTTTTCTCCCCCCATTTCTTTATTCATTGTCAGAGCTTTTTTTGCTTGAGCCTGAAGATTGCTTTTCACAGAAAGCCATAATTTCTTGATCTGTGTGAGTTCCTTTTTCTAGGAAATTTGACAGTTTTTGTTGCAAGCCTGAAGATGAGGCTTGAGTGTTTTTGGCTGATGACGAAGTGTTATTATTATTATTTTCTCTATTCATACGTAACCTCATTTAAAATTAAGTTAGTAGTAAGTAAAACACCCGAGTTTTAGGTCGGACATCCATCCGCAGATTAAAAACAGCAAAAGTCAATTTATATAAATTAGATAAAAATTTATCGTGTCATTTTGAGGATCGCCTTTTTTAAAGACCTTGATTAAAAAGGGTTGCGGCAGAAAAAAATTCACAAACTTAAAAAGCCTTTCTATAACAAAGCTAATCGAAATCTATTCTTAACTAGTCCAACTTCAATTTCCCTAAATGAAAAATTCTCCACTTCTATCGATTCGCGAAGCTACGATTTCTTTTGCTAAAAAAACCCTTTTTGAAAATCTGCATTTAAATCTTTTTCCACGCGATCGTATTTGCTTAATTGGTAAAAACGGCGTTGGAAAAACCACTTTAATGAATGCCATTGTCGGCAACTTTGATCTTGATTGCGGCGAACGTTGGATCATGCCACACGCGGTTGTGGGATATCTTTCGCAAAATGAAAAACTGCCTAAAAATGTCACAGTTTTTAATTTTATTATGGACGGTTTGAAAATCGATGAACACAAAACTTACGTTGTCGATATTGTTTGCGACCATTTAGAAATTGATAAAAATGCCCTAACTCACAATCTTTCTGGCGGTCAAAAACGCCGCGTTAGTTTGGCTCGCGCTTTGGTTTTAGAACCAGATATTTTGCTGCTTGACGAGCCAACAAACCATTTAGATTTACACGTTATTCAATGGCTAGAAAATTATCTCCAAAGCTATCAAGGCTCGCTAATCGTGATTTCGCACGATCGAAAATTTTTAGAAAAAGTTTCCAACAAGGTTTTTTGGCTGCGCGCCAATAAGTTGAAAGTGAATCAACAAGGTTACAAAGATTTCGATGAATGGTCGCAAAACATTATCGAGCATGAACGTCGCGAGCTGGAAAATTTAGTTAAAAAAGTAAATTTAGAAAGCGGCTGGCTTCAAACCGGAGTAACCGGCAGAAGAAAAAGAAATATTGGGCGTTTGCATTATTTGCTTGAGCTGCGCGCAAAATTGGAAGCGCAAAAAAAACTGGTTCGCGCCAATCAAAGTTACATTAAAATCGAATCCCAAAAACTGGAAGAAGACGCGCCACAAGTGATTATAAGCTTTAATAATGTTTCGAAAACTTTTGGCGAAAAAGCGCTGATTGATAAATTTTCAATCAAGATTTTACGCGGTGAAAAAATCGGAATTATAGGCAAAAATGGTTCGGGAAAATCAACGATGTTAAAAATGATGATTGGCGAAACCAAGCCAGATTCAGGAACCGTAAAACCAGCGCGCGATATGGCCGTTTCTTATTTTGACCAAGGGCGCAGCATGATTAAACCTGACTCAACAATTCAGGAAATTTTATGCGATAGCGGTTCAGATTATGTTCAACTTGGAAATGGAAAAACCCGCCATATTTGTGGTTATATGAAAGATTTTTTGTTTGATCCTAAAGATTTATTAACATTGGCGGGAACCTTATCGGGCGGGCAACAAAACCGTTTATTGCTGGCAAAAACTTTGGCTAATCCTGGTAATTTCATGATTTTAGATGAACCGACAAACGATCTCGATATGGATAGTTTGGATATGCTGCAAGATTATTTAATGAAGTATGAAGGCACGCTAATTGTGGTTTCACACGATCGCGATTTTTTAGATAATGTCGCAACCAGCATTCTAGCTTTTGAAGGAGATGGCGTAATTACAAATCACGTTGGTGGCTATTCTGACTATTTAGAATATAAAGAAAAATACCAGAAGGATGCCCAAGAAGCCTTGAAAACAAAGGTTGCAACCAATGTTGAAGCAAGCGCAAAAAAACCCGAAGACTCAAAAAAGTTTGCTTATAAATATCGCCTAGAACTAGAAAAACTTCCGGCAAAAATTGAAAAACTTGAAGAAAAAATTCGTAATTTAAGTGAAGAATTAAGCGAAACCGAAGACCGCAATCCCGCCAATTTAGCTCATATTGCGATGGAAATTACCAAATTCCAAAAAGAACTCGACGCCTCTGAAGAAAGGTGGCTCGAGCTAGAAGAATTAAAAAAATAGGAACTAAAAGAGGCAAACTACCATCTTTTTTAAGTTCAATTAATTATCTTTTTGTTCGCTTTTAAGCTCGGTCATTTTTAGCAACAAACTATTCATCCGATGCCATTTTTTAATTGGCACGGATGGAATTCCGGCGACAGTTTGCATCGTTTCAACATCGCGCATTACGCCAGTCATGCCCGCAACTTTGGCGCCATCTTTAACTTGAATATGTCCTGAAATATTGCTTCCGCCACCAATTTGTACAAAATTACCAATTTTGGTACTTCCGGCAATTGCGGTACAACCAGCAATTACAACGCCGCGAGCGATAACAACATTATGACCAATTTGCACCTGATTATCAATTTTAGTTCCATCACCAATTTCAGTATTTTCAATTGCGCCGCGATCAACGCAGCTATTAGCGCCAATCTCAACAAAATTGCCGATTTTCACAACTCCCAGCTGAATAATTTTGTGATTAACTCCAGCATTATGAGCAAAACCAAAACCATCCTGACCGATTTTTGCTCCATTATAAATTATACAATTTGAACCGATTTGAGCAAAAGAAATTACCGCTCCAGCATTAATAATAGTATTGTCGCCGATTATGCATCCATCCAGCACTGAAGCGCTTGGACCTATAAAACAGTTTTTGCCAATTTCAACATTTTTTCCTACATAAGCATTTGGCGCGATTCTTGTTCCTTCGCCAATTTTAGCTTCTGGATGAATTAGTTTTTGTCCGTCAAATTCTGGTATTTTTTCTTCATAAAAAGTTTGTGCAATTTGCGCATAAGCAAAATAAGGATTTTTATGATTTAACACTGTCATTCCTTGAGGCGCCTTGCTGGCGAATTTTTCTTCAGCAAAACAAAAACCAGCTTTTGAGGCTAAAAATTTATCTAAATATTGACCAGCATTTATGAATGAAATTTTTTCTTCATCAGATTTATCTAGCGTAGAAATATCAAAAATTTTTTTGCTTAAATCGCTTTCTTTATGGGCTACCGCTCCAGTAATTTCAAGAATTTGTGCTAAAGTTAAAAATTCGAACTTCTTATTAAAAAAACGACTACGAGACATTTAAAAATATTTATTTTAGCTAATGATTATGTATGAGGTGGCTCTGGAAGCTGATGACCAGCTTCAGCATTAGAAGGTTTGTTATGAATAGCGCGAAAATAAACTTCTGAAATATAGCGCCGCCCTTTTCCACCACGCTTCAACTGCACAACAATATCCACTACATTTTTTATATAAGATGTAATTTCAGTTGGCGTCATTCCAAGACCAGCTTGCATTACCATCATTTTTAGCTGTTCAATTGCCATTCTTGGCGTGTCAGCGTGAAGAGTAGAAATTGATCCCGGATGACCAGTGTTAATAGCGCGAAGAAAACTGAATGCTTCCGAACCGCGTAACTCACCCACGATAATTCTTTCTGGACGCAAACGCAAACAAGCTTCAATCAAATCTTGCGTTGTAACTTTTGAACGACCTTGTCCGCCTTTTGATGCAATCAAATGCACGCGATTTGGATGCGAACTTAAATCAACCTCGCGAGCATCTTCTACCGTGATTAATCTTTCTTCGTGAGGAATTGAGCGAATAACGGCGTTGGTAAATGTAGTTTTACCAGTTGAAGTACCACCAGAAATGATAATATTTTTTTTGTATAAAACCGCGCGGTGTAAGAAATCTTTAATGCGATTCAGTTTAAGAAGTTTTGCTAAAATTAAATCATTTTTATCTTCAACTTCACCAACTGAAGTTGAATCAAACATGCCCATTTTATCATAATCTTCCAAACTCCATTTCAAGCTTGATGGTTTACGAATTGAAATAACGACTGAACCTTGTTCGCAAGCTGGAGGAAAAACAATCTGGATACGATATCCATTTGGAAGCGTAGCGGAAAGAAGCGGTTCTTCTTCGCTTAATCTTTGTTCTGTGGCTTGAGCAACTAGTCTTCCAAGAGATTTTAAATGCTCTAAATCGAAGGTTGGTAACTCTTCGCGAATCATGTCGCCTTTAAGTTCAATCCATACTTCGTGAGGACGGTTTATGGAAACTTCATTAACGCCATCACGTTCGAGAATTTGCTTTAAGGGTAGTAGATACGAGTCTAATGCTGCTACGCTCATTTAAAACTTAAAATGAAATTAAAATTCCGGTTAACAAAATGTAACCCTGATTATTTTTGATTTGTCTTTGATTACTTGGGATCGCGTACTGATTAATTATATCCGATGAATTTGGCTGATTAGATTTAAATGCAAACTTGGTAATTTCAACGTAAGGCATCAAAGCTCGTGAAAGCTTATAGTCAACCCCTAGCGAAATCGCTTCGTAACTATTTTCTTGGAACTTACTTTTTATGCCGGTGATACTTGTAGCAATCGGTCCGAATGCATAAGCAATTCCAGCTGTGTAATAATGTGGATCCTCGAATTTTTTGACATTTGTTGCGCAAGTTTGCAATAGCAAAGTTTCGGAAGAATTATAATCGCATGAATAAATTCCATTTTTTGGCTGCATAGATTTTCCCCACGAACCATATGAAGCACCAAAATTAAAACCAAAATAACTAAAAGTTGCACCAATATCGTAAGCCTCTAGATCAGAGCGCTCAACGCCAATTGAAGATTGCGAATTTTGCATTTTTCCTCTTTCGGCAGTAGCTGAAATTTCAACTCCTAAATTGTCAAAATCTTCTGAATAATTAACTCCAAAACTCATAATATTTTTTATACGAATTCCATTAACATTATAATATTTTGTTGAAGTAATTCCACTATCCGCACTATCTGGCGCATAGCTAATTCCAAGCTGCAAACCAGAAATTCGCGGTGAATAATAATTAATTTTTGTCGCATCTTCAACGCCATCAAAACTATCATCTTTTAAAGCGCGAAAATTGCCGCGATTAAAACTATTAAAATCATTTTGCACTGAATCGGCGCTATTATTATAAAAGCTGCGCGCGCCCCCGCCATGTCCGATTGGTGATTGTGCGAGCATAATAAAACTAGGAAATTTTACATTAGAACAATTAGCTCCAGAACAAACAGTTGTCGGAGAATTTGCTAAAATCGGCATATTTATATTTTCTAAATATTTTCCGTTAATGCCGCCAGCACCGCGCGCAAACTGCGCTGGGCTCGATTTCATTTTTTGATTTACTGCCTGATTATTTCCCAGCTCAAATTTTCCAAATGAATTTTGTGAATAAATAAATGCCTGATCGAGATTCGGCATTTCATTTCTATGATCCGAATTTACACTAAATTCAACCTTTGCAACTGCGCCATATTTATCTTTATTTTCAGTCATTATTCCACTTTTAAAAAAAAACTGTGAGTCATTTCCAATGGCTTGATTATTACTTAAACGATTATCTGTAATGCCGTTGGGAAGAATTTTTTGTTCAAAAATTGCAGCCTGATTTCTGGAAGCAGCCGAAAAATTAACAAAGCCATTTACCAAAAAAACCGGCAAATTTGGTTTGGTAAATTTTGCTTCCGGAATTGTTTGAGCGAAAACAATTTTACAAGAAAGAAAAGAAATTAATATTGATGCGATTAGGTTTATTTTTTTCAAATTAATTACAGTTAAAGTTAAGATTTGAGATCAGAGAAGGAAGATCTAGCGTTTTCTGTCATCCTGAACTTGTTTCAGGATCTATTTCCTAATTTTAAAGGATTTTTATACATCAATTCTTAACTCCCAATTTTTTATTTCAAAATGGTTTATCTTCCTCATTGGCCAATTCCAAGTACTTTAGGTCGTCGCCAAGTTGATTACGAAACCGTTTTTGAAAGAATGGAAATTGTTCTAAAAAAACTTAAAAATCCTCATCAAAAACTTCCGCCGGTAATTCACGTCGCAGGCACAAATGGTAAAGGTTCTGCCGTTTCATTAATTTCTAAAATTTTAACTTGCGCCGGCTACAAAACTCACATTTACACTTCGCCGCATTTGCATGATTGCAACGAAAGAATTGTTCTGGCAAACGAGAAAATTTCCGATTCTTTTTTATTTGAAGTAATGGAAGAAACCAGAATCCACGGCGCTCAAGAACCACAAATCACCCCCCTCACCTTCATGGAAGCTTTTACAATCGGCGCATTTTTAGCTTTTTCTAAAGTGCCGGCGGATGTTCTAATCATTGAATGCGGAATGGGCGGCAGAATTGACGCAACTAATATTTTAGAAAAAAAATTAGCCACAGTTTTAATGCCAATTTCTTTTGACCATGTTGAATATTTAGGAAACTCAATTGAAAGAATTGCGCTCGAGAAAGCAATGATCATGCGCCCCAACGCGCCACTAATTGTTTCATCGCAGCCTAAAAAAGCGCGCGAAATAATTGAAATTTTGGCGCACGACCAAAATATTTTGACTTATTTTTACGATGAAGATTTTGAAATTATTGCCGATGAAGAAAGTGGTGAATTTGATTTAAGATTTGGCGAATTAATTTTTGAAAAACTTCCAAAACCAGCGCTGTTAGGCTCTCATCAATATATCAATTTCGCAACGGCGATTGCGACGGTTTTAGCAATTAGTGAAAAATTTCCAGTAAAAAAAGAGGATATTTCTCAAGCAATTTCAACGGTTTCTTGGCCAAGTCGAATTGAAAAAATTGAAAATAATTTAAATAAAATTTTAAAAAATTCAGAAAGTGAGATATGGATCGACGGCGCTCACAACGAAGCTGGGGCTTTTTCTTTAGCGCGTTGGATATTGGAAAAAAATGATAAAAAAACTTTTATAATTTGCGGATTTAGTCGCGGAAAATGCAGAAAAGAATTTTTAGAAAAATTTAAAAATGTGGCAGAAATTGTAGCGCTAAGAGTTGATGGCGAGCCTTATCCTGAAGAGGCTAAAGTTATTGCAGAAATTGGTGAATTGTCAGGAATAAAAATTCTAACAGCTGATGATCTTTTAGATGCGATTAATCTTATTTCCAAAATGAATGATTATGCTCCTTGCCGAATTGTGATTTGCGGCTCTTTGCATTTGGCGCGCGATGTTAGAAAATTTGGTATAAATTTAGATTACGAATAAATTCCTTTTTCTTCATCTTCCAAAAACTGAAATTCTTCATTTTTATTTCCCAAAACTACATCAGTCAAAATCTTTCCCGAAGCAGCTGACAAAGTCCATCCCAGCGATCCATGTCCTACATTGAGAACTAAATTCCCATATTTCTTAACTTCACAAATTAATGGAATTGAACTTGGACGAAATGGCCTAAAGCCCGACCAATCGCGAATCTCATTAAAATTTCCAAAATCAGAAAAAGTTGCGAACAATACTTTCTTCAAAAAATTAATGTGTTTTTTATTTTTACTATTTTTTAACCAACAAACTTCAACAGTTCCTGCTGCACGAAAAATATTACCCAAACGACTATAAACAATTTTATTTTCAGTATCCGTTAATGTCATGTTTGGCGCAATAAACTCTTCATCAGCATTGATTGAAAGGCTATAACCTTTTAACGGATAAATTTGGGCATTAATTCCAATTCCAGTTAGAAGCTTGTTTCCGTAGGCGCCAAGCGCATAAACATATTTATTAGCAACAAAAACTCCTTTGCTGGTATTGATGCCCGTTACTTTATCGTAATTAGTAAAAATATTTCGCACATCAACGTCATATTCAAAAACTACGCCATATTTTTCGCGGCAGATTTTTTCCAAAGAATTCGTGAAAAGCATACAATTACCGCTTGCATCAATCTCATAAAAAATACCGCCGCATAATTTTCCTTCATCAAAAATGCGAACCAAAGTTGGCTCTTTTTTAACACATTCTTCGGCAGTTAAAATCTGCGCTTTACAACCAATTGAGTTGTGAAACTCTGCTTCTTTAATTGCTGATTCAAATTTTATTGGACTGCGGTAAAAATGCAAAATACCCTGTTTTTTATAATCAAATTTGATGTCTATTTCTTCTTCTAAAATCTGTTCTAAAACCTTTTTACTGTAGGATGAAATCTTGAATAGTTTTTTACTGTTTTCCTGCGATTTTTTAAGCGAAGAATTTTTGTAAAATTCATTGGCCCAACTAAAAAATCTTTTACCAAATAAATCAGAAATAGTCAAAAATGAACCGGGGGTAAACGCCGCCTTTAACATTGCCCATGACGAAGCTTTTGCCGCCCAAGTTTCGATGTGAGAATAACTCAATTGCCCGCCATTGGCGTAGGAACAGCCCATAGCCGAGAAAGAATTCTTCTCAAGCACAATAACCTTGTGTCCGGCACGGGCTAGAAAATAAGCGCTCGTAACACCAATTACGCCAGCACCTAAAACTATCACTTTCATCGCAAAAATTTTTTTTTAAATTGAATCTGAATACCGACTCTAGAAGTGTGAGCAAATCTAATTTAATAATCTAAAATGCTAGATAACCCCAATATTTTCAACATTCCAGCAAATTATCATTTTTTCGGATCGCTTTTTGACTGGCTTGAAAATAATTTTTCGAGCCAGATTTCGGAAGTAAAAATTTTCTTACCAAATCGCCGTTCATGTCGCGAATTTCGGGAATTATTTTTAGCCAAAAATAGCAATATAATTTTGCCAAAAATTAAGGCAATTTCTGATATTTCTTATGAAGATTTTTTTGACTTTTTACCAAATGTTGAAGCCAAAGAAATTATCGATGAACTATTGCAAATCAAGTCTTTATCTAACTTAGACTATCTTTTTTTTCTAACCAAAGAAATCCAAAAACTCTCAATTTTTGGCGACAATCTTGAATTTGATCAAGCCTTTAAAATTGCCACCAATTTACAAAGCCTTTTTGACGATATTGAGCGCGATGAAATTGATTTAAATCTATTGGATGAAATTGATGACTCTAATCTTTCCCGCCATCGCCAATTAACGCTAGAATTTTTAAAAGATTTTCACGTTCAAATTAAAAATTCATTAATCAAAAAAAATATTTTTTTTAGCTCTTCGAGCCAAAATTTCATAATTCAGAAATTGGTCTATTTGCTTGAAAAATATGGCTCGAAAGCCCCAATAATTATTGCCGGATCAACTGGAAGCGTCTCATTTAGCAAAAAATTAATTAAGGCAATTTCTAAAAAAAATTATGTTATTTTGCATGGCGCAACTACGGAAAATTATGAGACAGAAAATCATCCGCAATTTTTCTTAAATCGTTTAACCGAATTTTTAGAAATTAATAAAAATACAATCAAAAAAATTGCTAATGATAAATTTATTTTAAGCGACGAAACTAGGCAAAATCTAATTTCATTAATGATGTTGCCAGCAGAAAAAACTACAAAATGGCAGGAAATTTCACAACATTTAGATATTAAAAAAACTACTCTCGATTTAGAAAAAAACTTTCAATTAATTGAGGCAAAAAACGAGATTGAAGAAGCTAAAATTATTTCATTAGCGTTGCGCGAAGCTTTAAATAATAAAAAAACCGCGGCCGTAATTACAAATAATGATAAGCTGGCAAACCTTATAAAACTTGAGCTTGAACAAAATTCATTACCATTTAACGACACCAGAAATTTAAGTATTTTCAATTCCAAGTTGGTTAATTTTTTAATGCTAATTCTGGAATTAATCGAAAGCGATTTTAATTCGCATAATTTGCTGGCGCTTCTTAAAAATTCTTTTTGTTTTTATTCAAAAAATTCTGATCTTTTGGCTGATTTTGAAATCAAAATTTTGCGCCAAGATCGCGCAGATTCAGGGATTTCTGGCATTTTAGAAAAATTAAAAAATGAAGAAATTTTAAATAATTTTTTCATCGAATTTTGTAAAAATATTTCCTCCTTAAAACAAAATTCTCAACTCGCTTTAACATCACAAAACCTGATTGAAACTGCTGAAAATCTTAGTCAAAAAAACTGGAACCAATTGCTTGAAGGCGAAACTGCTCAAGTTGAAATTTTTGAATTCTTTGAAAAATTAAAATCACAAAATGAAACCGCGCTCAAGCCAAAAAATATTCTTACCACTTTTAAAACTTTATTTTCTCAAATTAGCTATTTTGAAAAATCAGATTCTAAAGCTCCAATCCAGATTTTATCAACTATTGAAGCGCGTTTATTAAATTTTGATTTGGTAATTATAGCTTCTTTAAATGAAGGAGATTTTCCTGAAATCGCAGCAGAAAATTGGCTAGGAAAAAAGATAAAAAAAGATTTAGGAATTGATAAAACTTTAAAAAAAATCGGGCAAAATGCTTATGATTTTTGTAATTATTTATCGAATCAATCAATAATTCTAACTCGCTGCAAAAGCAGGAATGGCGCGGTTTTAATTGAATCGCCTTTTCTCTTAAAATTCAAAACTATTTGCCAAAAAATTGGAGTAAAACTTGATTTAGGGGAAAAATATTTTACGCAGTTAAAAAACTTAAACAGCCCTACGATCAAGCAAATTAAGAATCCAAACCCTAAACCTAAAATTGAATTTCGTCCGAAAAAAATTTCGGTAACTGATATTTCAAAATTAATTTCTGATCCTTACGACATTTATGCTAAAAAAATTCTGCAACTGGAAGAATTAGAAAAAATTGATTTTGAACCTTCTTACGCAGAGTTTGGAAGCTTTATTCACAAAGCTTTAGAAGAGTTTGTAAAAAATCCGCAGCAGTCAAATTTTATTAAAAAAGCACAGAAAATTTTTGAAGAATATTTTTTGTCGAATGAATCTAAATTAATTTGGTGGTCAAAATTTGAAAAAATCTTTGCTGATTTTACAATTGAAAATGAAAGGTTTTTAAATTCAGAAAATCATGTCGAAATTGCAGCGGAATTAAAGGTTTCGCAAATTACAATTCGCGGAAAAATTGATCGCGTAATTATTGATGAAGCGGGCTTTGCTACAATTTTTGATTATAAAACCGGACAAGTTCCAGCTAAAAAAGAAGTATTTTGCGGCGCAAATCCACAACTTACAATTGCAGCATTGATGATGCTTGAAGGCGCGATTGAAGGTGAAATAAAAAAACTGGATTTAGAAAAAATTGCCTCACTAAGTTATTGGAAATTATCCGCTTCTTCACTTAACGAAATTAAAAATATTTGCGATAATAATGAAGAAATACAAATTTTAGCTTCCGCTGCAAAAGCAGGTTTGGAAAGGCTCTTTGCATATTTTTGCGATGAAGAAAATGGTTATTTGGCAACGGGGAAAAATTTGCGGAGCGAATATCGCAATCTCGCAAGAATTGAGTAAATAATATGCGCTACAAACTAACCGTTGAATATGAAGGTAAAAATTATTTCGGATTTCAGAAGCAAATTGATTGCGCCAATAAAACCATCGAAGGCGTGTTGGAAGATGCTATTTTTAAATTAACCAACGAACGCATAAAAATAATCGCCTCTGGCCGCACCGATGCAGGCGTTCACGCTTCGAGCCAAGTTATTCATTTTGATTTGGAAAAAAATTTCGATGATTACAAATTCATGATGGGCGTGAATAATTTTTTGCGCGAAGAAGAAATTTCAATTCTTAATTGCCAAAAAGTTGATGAAAATTTTCACGCCAGATTCAGTGCAAAATCCCGCCATTATCGCTATATAATCATTAATCGCCGCGCTCCACTTACTTTTCAAAAAAACCGCGCTTGGCATTTTTTTAGCGAAGATCTCGATATCGAATTAATGAAAGAAGGGACAAAATTTTTGATTGGAGAACATGATTTTTCTTCCTTTCGCGATGCCCAATGTCAGGCAAATTCAGCAATTCGCAGTATCAATAAAATTGAAATCACGCAAAATGGCGATGAAATTTTAATCGATTTCAGCGCCAAATCATTTTTGCATCACATGGTAAGAAATATCGTCGGAACTCTTGTTTGGGTTGGATCAAAAAAGATTTTACCAATCGCAATGAAAGAAATTTTAGAAGCCCGTGATCGCACAAAATCCGGACCAAACGCACCAGCATTTGGACTTTATTTTGTTGGAGTTGATTATTAATACCAAATTACAAAATGCGAATAAACATTTTGCCACTTTGAAAAGTTACTTGGCAACATTTTAAAACATATACCAAATTAACTATCTCTTGATAGCCATAACTTTGTCTTTTTGGTAAAAATTTGCTCAGAAAATGACGCTGTATCACTTGATACAGCTTACATTTCCAGTCGCAATTTTTCCTCAAAAATACTTCGTTAGCGCTATCAAGAGAT
>CANKYC010000013.1 GCA_947487845.1 Rickettsiales bacterium
CCTTATTCGATGTAAACGAGCCACCACCACCCGCAATACCCAAAAGGCGTGTTGTGTTCCTTTCAAATGGTGATTTAAAGTCATTATTTGAAAGTCTTTCCTGTGAAGGGAAAAGGCTCCTTCGGGTTAAACCGGAGGGGCTTTTTTTAATTGCCAATTCGACGAGGTATTTACCAAAAAGACAAAGTTAGCGCTATCAGTTGCTTAAGCTTAAGCCTTCCGACCTCTAATCTGGCGATTTAAAACTTCTTCAATCGCTTCGCGTTTAATTGGTTTTGCTACGAAATCATTCATACCGCTATCCAAACATTTCTTTTTATCATCTTCTCCAACATTCGCCGTTAGTGCCACAATCACTATTGGTTTTTCTCCTGTTTCTTTTTCAATTTCTCTGATCTTCTTAGTGGCTTGAAATCCATCCATTACTGGCATCATGCAATCCATCAAAATTATATCATAAGTTAAGTGCATAAATTTATTTACCGCTTCTTGACCATTTTCTGCAAAATCGAGCTCAAAACCAAAGCGTTTTAAAATTGTGATCGCAACTTTCATGTTCACTTCATTATCTTCACAAAGCAAAACGCGCAGACCCTTAGTTGTTAAATGTTCTTCCTTCACTTCGCCTTTTTCAATTAATGTTCCCTCATCTTCATAATAGGTAATTTTGAAAATGAAGAATAATGCCAACATCAATTTACTTTTCTTGATTGGCTTAGTGACGATGCGGTTGAATAATTTTAATTTATCGGCCGGGATTTTTAATTTTTCTTGAATAGAAATTAATAAAATCAGCGGAATGGTTTTTAATTGCGGATGATTTCTGATTCTTTCAGCAATACTAACGCCATTAATTCCGATATAAGAATTATGACTAATCACAATGGCATTTGAATCGAGACAGAATTGTTCAAGTTCTTTAATCGCCATATCGGCTCTTTCTTCCTGATTGGTAATGCTGCTGGAAATATGAACAACTTGATGATGCAATTCTAATTCAGAAAAACTTTCTCCTAAAATTTTGGCACCAATTTTATTATTTTCGATAAGGGCAATTTTGCGTCCGATAATTTCTTGTTTTTGAGTGCGATATTCCTCATCAAGACTGGTGTCATTTTCTGACTTAGACATCGGAATCGTAAAGTGGAAATTCGAACCCTTGCCGTTTTCACTATCAACGCCGATTTTTCCCTTCATCAATTCAACCAGCTCTTTGCAGATTGAAAGTCCCAAACCTGTTCCACCATATTTTCTGGTAGTTGACATATCAGCTTGTGAGAAAACCGTAAACATTGTGGTAAGTTTTTCTGGTGCAATTCCGATGCCGCTGTCAACAATGTTAAAATTTATGTAAAAAACTGAACCTTCGACTTTTTCTATTTTTACCTCAATTAAAACCTGTCCGTAATAAGTGAATTTAATCGAGTTATTAACTAGGTTATTCATGATTTGGCGGATTCTTCCTGAATCGCACATTAGAGAATTGGGAATATCGCTGGCGATATTGGTAATAATTTCTAGACCTTTGGTGTTTGCGGTTGGTGACATTAAATCAGCCACGTCTTCGACTAAATCATGAATATTAAAAGCGATAGTTTCAATTTCGATTTTACGGGCTTCAATTTTAGAGAAGTTCAAAATGTCGTTCAAAATCACAAGCAATGCATCGGCGGAACGATAAATTGTGTTGGCCTGATCAAGTTCGTCATCTTTAATATTTTGTGATTCGCGTAAAGCCTGACTCATGCCGATAATTCCGTTCATCGGCGTTCGAAGTTCGTGACTCATATTAGATAAGAATTGGCTTTTCGCAACGCTCGCTGCTTCTGCGCCTTCTTTAGCTTTAATCAATTCGCGAACGAAGGGTCCGATTCTCATGCGTTTAAAAATATAAATTGTTCCCATGAAAAAAATCGCCACACCAATTGATTGGCCGACTGAAACCATCAAGGCGAAACCAAGGTTTTTCCAAGCTCTTTTTTGATGATAGCCGGTAATTGTAGTTATATTATATTCAGGAGATTTTTGGAAATGAGCATAAATACATTCTCCCATTTTAAAGCGGAAAGGTAAGAAATCGCTGACACCACCGCGATAACGCTCAACTGCTTCACGAACATAGCCCCGCGATGCAAGATCAGTGGGGTTGAAATCTTGGCGATCAAAACTGGTAGAATTGGCCAGCAAATCAAAATTGTGATCAACTAACATATAGCAAATATCTTCGTCACCAAAAACCCAACCTATTTGTCTTTGAATAACTTCAATCGGAAGTTGGGCGATGAAAGTTCCAATCGGTTTTAAATCATCATAATCAATACGCATCGCGATCGGTAACATGTCATAAGAAGCGATGTCAGTTTCAATATGGGTTTTGCGGCCGACTTTCAAGCGCCAAGCATTTTTCTTTTCTGCTTCTTTAACCGGAAAATATTCTTTTGGTTCGACTGCTTTTTTTAAAACACCTTCATCGGAAGTTACGGCGACTAAACTTTTGTCATCAACGAAACTGATATTCATCCATGATGAAACGTTCCTTTGTAAAGCGTCGCGATTCAGGGTTTTTTTCAGGACTTTTGAAATGGTGTCTTTTTTCTTCTCGCCTTGCAAAGTCAAAATTTTATCGCCGACATAGTTTAAATAATTATCAACCGCTGCCATCAAAGAAGTTGCGGCTTTTTCTACAACGCCACTTTGGAATTTGACTTGTTTATCAAGCGAAACCCAGAAGCTGCGGTAGACCATAAAAGTATTTAGAGTTACCCAACCCAGAATCAGTGCGATTAAAATATAGGAGAATATTGTATAAGATTGCCCCAGATCCATTTGCTGTTCGCGCTTTAATGGCTTTTTTCTTCTTTCGTAACGGCGACGAATTTTCCAAAAGCGACGAGGATAAGTAGGATCGAATTTGCTGCGAGAGATTATTTTTTCGTGATAGTAATCATTTTTGACTGAAAATATGAGTGCAAAGAAATAAGAAATTTTTTCCGCAAAGTTTTTTCTTTTTTTAGGTTTATCTTTTTTTAGAACTGTTGCCGCAGTAAGGTTTTTTCTAGTTATAAACTTTGATAAGCTTTGAAACATTTGATTTTTAGAAATCTCGTCTATTTTTAAAATGGATGATGGTTTTGATTTTGATCCCAAGCGTTCTATTTTGAGAGTGAGCGCTGTCAAACATTTTTACCGATCTTTAAATTGGAAGAAATTTAAATTTCCCTTTTTGAAACATTTTGTCAATCAGGCTAAAATAAAGTATTTTGTTCATTGTTTTTTTTTGAGACTTCTAATCTTTGAGCGACAATTTTTTATTGGAAGCAAATTTTTGCCAGAATTTTTTTCAATTTTTCTTAAAAAAACTTACAAACCAACAAACAATACTCAAGGAGACGAAGTGGAAGTTTTTTTTACAAAAGATTCAGATTTATTGAATCAATATTACGACTTACGTCAAACAGCATATCGCGATGAAAATGGATGGACAGATTATGATGGATCGGAAAATAAGTTTGATCTTACCGGAAAAATTGCTGTAGCGGTTGAGAATGGAAAAGTAATTGGTGGAATCAGAGTTATGTTTTCTGACCAATGCGAATTTCTTTCTAATGAAATTCCAGGAACTCAATATGACTACAAAAAATTTATTAAAAAATACGATCACAGAGAAGATCTTATAATTAGTGAAATCTCAGCATTGGTAGTAGAAAAACATCATAGAGATTCAAATGTGACGACCGCAATGTTTGATTACTTATTTAATGAATCAAGAGTTCACGGTTGCAATTATGTTTTTGCAGTTGCGGTTGCGGTGGTTTGCAGAAATGATAGAAAAACACTAAGAAGACTCGGTTATGATGTAGAAATAGTGATGAATTTTCCATGGAAAGAAAAGAAAACCTATAACTTCATCAAAATGTTTCCAATGTACACCAAGCTTCAATAACTAATTAAGATAAAAACTTATGAGAAAAATATTTGGAATAGCAATCTCTATGATTTTTTTTGTTTCTTTTTCTCCAGTTGCAGGTGCTATAGATGACACAACTGCTGAAGAAAAGAAAAGCATGACATTTAATCCGCAGATTTTTTCGCTATCCAAGAAAAAAGAAAATGCTTTTGATGCAGCTTCTGCAACTTATATTCTGAGTTCTGAAGATATTAGAAGATCAGGTGCAACTTCAATTCCAGAAGCTTTAAGATTGGTTCCGGGTGTACAAGTTGCCAGAATGAGTGGTAATAATTGGGCGATTTCAATTCGCGGTTTTGACAGACAATTCTCCAATAAGCTTTTGGTAATGATTGATGGCAGAACTGTTTATACGCAGCTATTCTCAGGCGTGTCTTGGGATATACATGATTATGTAATGGAAGATATTGATAAAATCGAGGTGATCAGAGGTCCAGGTGGAACGATTTGGGGATCAAATGCAGTTAATGGAATTATTAATATCATCACTAAAAGTGCAGTTAGAACGCAAGGTACTTACGTTTCACAAATTGTGGGAGATCAAGATAAATCCATCACAGAAGCCCGTTACGGTGGAGCTTTAAATAATAATAAAGATGACTACAGATTATATGTTAAAAAAGCGGTAAGAGATGGTTTGGATAATTATAAAACTAAAGGCAATAATCATGATGGTAATAGTCAAGATAGAGCGGGCTTCAGATATGATATTAGCTCGATAAAAGATAGCTCAATTTCAATTCACGGCGATATTTTTAGTGGCACTGCCAGCAATTTTTTTACTACCCTGAATAATCCGAATAAAAATAATAAGGATTCTCGCGGTGCAAATATTGTCGTGAACTGGGATAAGAAATTATCCAAACAATCAAGTTTTATTCTGAATAGCTATTTTGATTATGATCAATTCAGCATTCCAGTTTTGAAGAGAAGTTCAAAAACTTTTGACGTCGATTTCCAGCATTTTTATAATTCTTCTAAAGATAACCAGTTTATATGGGGCTTGGGATATAGACAAATTGCTGATGATATTGAAGAAAGCACCATGTTAAACGGGGATATTCCAGTTAGTTATTCTCCAGATCATAGAAATGACCAATGGTTCACTGCATTTATCCAAGAAAAATTTGGCCTGATTTCGGATAAATTATATTTAACTATCGGTTCAAAATTTGAGAAAAACGAATTTACCAGCTTTGAATATCAACCAAATGCGAGATTGGCTTATTATCCATCGCGTAACCAAACCGTTTGGGCATCGGTCTCAAGAGCGATCAGAACTCCGACCAGAGCGGAAAGTGACATTAATTTAAAATCTGCCAATACTAACACCACTCTTAATCAAGGCAGTCCAACTTACGGAATTGAACAGTTAATTGCTTATGAAGCTGGATACAGAATCAAGCCAACGATCAAAACCTTGATCGATGCGACTACATTTTATAATCAATATTCCAAGTTAAGAACTTTTGAATTAATTAATGGAGTTCCAACTGCGGCAAATCTTGGTTATGGCGAATCGCAAGGATTTGAAATTAGTGGTAAATGGCAAGTAACCAACGACTGGAGAATGGAAGCCAGTTATGATTACTTAAATCTTGATCTTCATATTAGCGATAATTCAACTGACAACACTTCGATCATCGGGGCTGCTGATGGTCTTCAAGTTGCAGAAGGAATGTCTCCAAAAAATCAGGTTAAGTTGAGATCATTTTATAATATCAGTCCAAAAATTGAGTTCGATAATATTTTATATTATGTCGATAACCTTCCAACCGCTGGCACAACTTATCGCACAACTGGCATCCCATCTTATTTCAGATTTGACACCAGACTTGGATATCTTCCATCAAGAAATCTCGACTTGAGTGTAGGAATTCAAAACTTGTTAAATCAAGGCCACAGAGAGTTCAAAGCGGCGCTTTATAATAACCAAACTGAAATCGGACGTACGTTCTACGTTAAAGCAGTTTGGCAATATTAAATCAGGAAATTTCTAAATGATTTCTGACAGAAGTCTATCAATCACCAGATTGTTGATTTCACTGGTTTGCTTAACTCTTTTTTCCAAATTTTCAAATACTGAAGATAAAGCGGAGACAAATCAAAAATAATTTGATTCGCCTTCTGCAATTTATGTTGTTTCTGAACCTTCGATTTTAAGTTGGTTTGGCAGTATTAATCGTAATTTCATCTAAAAAAACTTTGAGAAATAAAAATGAAGTTTAGCAATTTAAAATTAGTAACTTTTTTTACGGCATTATTTTTCGTAACTTTTGATTGTTTTTCTGACGTCATTGAAGACGAAACTGCCGTTGCATTTGCTGGCTTCATACAAGACCTTGTTCATACAACCCAAACCCCGAAACGTGGTTCAATATGTGGTATTGGCAGTGACGAGGTTTCTAAAGTAATTGCCGCTCAGGATAAAACATTTATTGACCTTGATCTCGAACCAAAGAAATATGAGCAATGTAAGGCAGTTTATATTGCTCAAGGTCGTGAAAAAAGCTTAAGAGTTGAGATTGAAAAATTGAATAAGAAGAAAATTTTGACAATTGCAATTTTTGACGGTTTCACTGAAATCGGTGGTATGTTGCAAGTTCAAATGGGAAGAAGAAATTTTGAGTTAACTTTAAACTCGAAAGTGGTAAAAGAGTCTGGCGTCAGATTAAATGCCTTATCTACAAGTCTTGTTATTAATTAATTTAAAACTCTATATGGAAAATAATCAAAATCATAAAAAAGCAATCGACGTAGAATTCTTAAGAAGCATTATCGATAATGATGCTGAATTCGAGAGAGAGCTATTTAAGATTTTCTCAGAAAACGCTCATCGCAATATCATTAAAATGGAAGATGCGATCAAAGAAAATGATAATAACTCTTGGTACATGGCGGCCCACGCATTTAAAGGCGCTTCGGCATCAATTGGTGCATTTGATCTTTCTAAAGTTTTGGAATATGCGCAAAAACACCCGGAAGATAATTCTGATCAAAAAGGCGAAATTATAAATAAAGTTAAAGAAGAATTCCGTTTGGTTTTAGATTTCATCAACGAAGAACTTTTGGAAAAATAAAAACTCCACTTCGGTTACTTGGTTAAATTTTATATGAATGCCTGTTTAATTAGTCATTTTTCCTGCGATAAGATTGGATGGATTCCAAACTTGTTTTAGAGCCTGTATTAAAAATAAAGTGAACTCATATTTCGTCCTATTTTTACTTATTCTTTAGTAAAATTATTCCGAATATATCCAGATATGCGTCATAATTTTACTAAAAATATGCCAAAATCTGAGTTCATTTCATTTTGGTATAGGATCTATCCATAATTATTTCTTAACACCAAAGATGTTCCCCAACAATTTTTCTTCAAATCCATTTTCCAAATGAATATAATCCTTGCCAAGCCACGCGGATTCTGTGCTGGCGTAACTCGTGCAATTGAAACCGTTGAAAAAGCTCTCGCTAAATTTGGTCCGCCAATTTATGTGCGCCACGAAATTGTGCATAATAAATTTGTAGTCGAATCATTACGCAAAAAAGGTGCAATTTTTGTTGATGAAGTTGATCAAATTCCTGTCGGCGCAATTACAATTTTTTCAGCTCACGGTGTTTCTGATCGTGTTGAAGAAGATTCGCTGGCACGGGGTTTAGATGTAATTGACGCAACTTGTCCGCTGGTTAGTAAAGTGCATCGCGAAGCTAAAAAGTATGAAGAAGAAAATTATGAAATAATCTTGATTGGTCATAAAGGTCACCCAGAAGTTGAAGGCACTAGCGGCCGCGTAAAAAAAGACGTGATTTTGGTGACTGATGAAAATGATGCGCGCACAGTTGAGATAAAGCATCCTGAAAAAATCGCTTACGTAACTCAAACTACTTTAAGCGTTGATGACACTAAAAAAATCGTCGAGATTTTAGAAAAAAGATTTCCGCAAATGCAGCTTGGGCTCGCAACTAAAGATATTTGCTACGCCACTCAAAACCGCCAAGACGCGGTACGATCTCTCTCAAAAATGGTGGATATTTTATTGGTTATCGGTGCAAAAAATAGTTCAAATTCGAACCGCCTAAGAGATTTGGGCGAAGAATGTGGATTACCATCTTATTTGATTAATGGCGGTTCTAACGTTGATCCTAAATGGTTTGAGAATGTAAAAACTATTGGTCTAACAGCGGGAGCTTCGGCGCCAGAAGTTTTGGTTCAAGACGTTGTAAATAAAATAAAAGAAATTTCTAAAAGCGAAGTTGCGGTGTCAGATATGAATGGCATTACGGAAAATACTTTTTTTGTTTTGCCAAGAAAGGTCAGGAAATAGTCAGGCAGTTCACCTTATTCCTCGTGAATGCCGAAAAATAGCCGTTTAGGCTATTTTATCTAAGCGTCGCGCCATAAAATTTCTCAACTGCATCAATAATTTTTTTGCTAATCATATCAATTTCTTCCGAGGTTAAAGTTTTTTCAATTGGCTGAATTCTGACTCGCAAAGCCACTGATTTTTTATCTTCGGCAATATTTTTCCCGCTGAAAATATCGAAAATATTAACTTCTTTAATTAGTTGTTTATCGCAATTGGCAATAGTTTTCACCAAATCTCCAATCGCCTGATCTTTATTTACTAAAAACGCAAAATCACGTTCTACAGCTTGTAAATCATTAATTACGAATGCTTTGCGCGTGCTTGATTTTTGTTGCGTTGGCAAGGAATCAACGAAAATTTCAAAAGCATTAACGCGGTTTTTTAAATCAAATTTCTTAGCAATCGCCGGATGAATTTCGCCAAAATAACCAATTAAATTTTTACCTAATTTTAAAGCGGCAAAGCGATGAGGGTGATAATATTTTGGGGAATTTTCGCTAATCATTTGCAGGCTTTCAGCACGCAGACCAAAAATTTCTAACACATCAAGAAAATCTTTTTTTACATCAAAAACATCGAAATCACGATTATCATGATAATGATTTTGTTCTTTATTTTTTCCAGCGCGAATGCCTGAAATCATTAATTTCTGACCATCTAAAAAAACATTTCCGATTTCAAAAAGTGAAAGATCAGAAAAATTTCTTAAAGAATTTCTTTTGTAAGATTCAAGTAAACCAATCATCAAATTCGGGCGCATATGATTTAACTCGATGCTGATTGGATTTTTTAAAATTAATTTTTCATTTTTCTCGGCAAAAATTTCGACTAAATTTGCATCAACAAATGACCAATTAATAGTTTCGATCATGCCTTGCGAAGCCAGATAAGATCTAACTTTATGAAGAATGTTAATTTCTTTTTTCTCTACAATTTTATCATCCATTTTGTCATCCTGATCTTGATTCAGGATTTGTTTCTTAATTTGATCGTAACCAAAAATTCTCGCTACTTCTTCAACTAAATCTTCTGAACCATTGATGTCATGACGATGCGATGGAATTGTGATTAAAAATTTTTCTGCAGCAATTTTTTCTAAGCCAAATCCTAAATCAGTCAAAATCTTTACAGCCTTTTCTGACGGCACTTCAACGCTGATTAATTTTTTGATTTTAGCCAAATCAAATTCAACTTTTTTGACTTCAGTTTTTTTGCCAACAATTTTTGTTTCACTAACTTCGCCGCCGCAAATTTCTAAAATTAATTGTGTCGCTAAATCAATGCCGCTTTCACAAGTATTTTCATCAACACCTCTTTCGAAGCGAAATCTGGCATCGGATAAAATATTTAATTTACGTCCAGAATAAGCAATCGCGAAAGGCGCAAAAAAAGCCGCTTCAAGCAATATTTCCGAAGTTTCTAAATCACAGGAAGAATTTAGAGATCCAATAACTCCAGCAATTCCAACTAGTTTTTTAGAATCAGAAATTACGAGTATTTTTTCATCCAAAACATATTCTTCTTTTTTTAGTGAAGTGAATTTTTCATCATTTTTAGCAAAACGAATTTCAAGCGCGCCATCAATTTTTTTGGCATCATAAGCATGCATCGGGCGATTTAGCGAAAGCATCACATAATTAGTGATATCAACGATTGCCGAGATTGAATTTGAACCAAGTGCCGTTAATTTTTCTTTCAACCATTTTGGTGATTCGCAGTTTTTTACATTTTTTATCGAGCGAAAAGCGGCGTAATTGCAGGCTGATTCCGCTTCATTTTTTACTTCAATTGGAAAAGAAAATTGGGGCGAAATTTTTTTGATTTCCAGATTTTTTAAAGTGCCAATTTCAGTTGCGGCTAAGTCGCGCGCGATTCCGCAAATTCCTAAACAATCTCCGCGATTTGGCGTAACGTTAATTTCAATCACTGCGTCATTTAAGGCGTAAACTTCAGTAATTTTGCTGCCGATTTCCCATTTTTCATCAATTTCAATAATTCCAGCATCTTCATTTCCTAAACTTAATTCACGCGCTGAACACAACATTCCATTGCTTTCAACGCCGGCGATTTTGGCTTTTTTAATTACCATTTGGTTAGAGGGAATTACTGATCCAATTGGCGCGTAAGCAACTTTTAAACCAGTTCTGGCATTTGCGGCGCCGCAAATAATTTGTAGCGGAGTTGGAGAATCAGAAGTTTGAACTTGGCAGATTTTTAATTTAGTAGAATTTTCGTGCGGATTGGCGGTGATAATTTTGGCAACTGTAAAAGGTGCAAGAATTTTGGCTTTATCTTCAACTGATTCAACTTCCAATCCGATGCTGGTTAATTTATTGCAGATCTTTTCGAGGGAAGCGGAAGTATTGAGATATTCTTTAAGCCAAGAGAGAGTAAGTTTCATGAAATTTTAAACAGTTTTTTCCAAATCCTGCATCGCTTGAGCAAATAATTGCTCGTGATTAACTGATGTTAATTCTTTGCTGATATTCTCAGATAAATTAGCAATCGCCAAGGCAACGATTTTGGATTTAATTTCACGAATCGCCGAAGCTTCTTCAATTTGAATACGATTCAGGGCGGCAGCAGTTTTTTTAGCAATTTCTGATTCAACCATTTGTTTTGATTCTGCCGCATATTTTTGCGCTTCATCTTGTGCATCTTTCATCAATTTTTGGGAATAGTTTTCCGATTCTTTTTGATATTTCTCAGCTTTGGCTAAAAGTTGAATCGCTTTTTCTTTCATTTCTTTTGCCGCTAAAATTTCTTCCGCAATTGATTTAGATTTATCGCCCAAAGCTTTAGAAATTTTTGGGTTTACATATTTAATGACAAGTAGAACGAAAGCAGTGAATGCAACCGCTAACCAGAATTTTTCGTTTAACATTTTTTCCCTTTTTTAGTAATTTAATTTGCGCGAGACAAGAATTTTTCTTTAATTTTTTGAACCAGATTTTTTACTGCGGTTTCGCTTTGAGCATTGGTTTTTTCAATAAAAGCGTGCAATTCTTGGCGTGATTTTTTAGCAGTTTGGTCAATTTTTTCTTTCAGATCTTCGATTAATTTTTCTCTTTCTTTTGCTGCATTTTTAGCGGTTTCATCAAGCTTGGTTTGATATTGATGATTTGCTTCTCTTCTTAATTTTTCAGTTCGGATTTGAAGATCATTAATTTTGCTATCAAGCTCATGAGCTGAAGCAAGATCGGCATCAATCACGCGTTTTCTTTCTTTCAAAATATTGGTAATTCTTGGCAAAATGATGCAGGCAACAAAGGTGTAAAGCACCGCGAAGCAAATTAAAAACCAGAAAATTTGTGGAATATAAGTTGAGATATCTAACTGAGGCATTTTTTAAAAATTTTTTAATAAACCGCTTTGGAAAAATTTCTTTCTCCAAAGCGATTCAATTTAAATCGTAAGTGAATTTATGAGAACATAACAAGGAACGCCAAAAGTACAGCGAAGATACCCATAGCTTCAGCAAGACCGGCAGCGATATAGATATATTTTTCCAATTTAGGAGCGGCAGATGGATTTCTTGCGATTGAATTGAAGAAAGATCCGAAGATGTTTCCAATTGCAATAGCTGCACCAGCCATACCAATTGAGCACAAACCAACGCCGATATATTTAAACGCGGTATAATTAACTACTACTTCTTCCATGTTTTACCTATTTTTTAAGATCCTGCAAAAACCCATTGATCGGGAATTATTTGGCGCGCAGGGATAGCCAAATTTCGGTATTAATGTTCTCTAGTTGCTTCACCTAAGTAAGCGCAAACAAGGATTGCAAAAATATATGCTTGTAAAACGGCAACGAATAATTCGAAACCAGTCATGATAATGCTGAATAAAAAAGGCAGAGTTCCAAAAATTATGCCAAGTGAAATGATGAAACCAGCAACAACTTTAAGCAATACGTGACCTGCAACCATGTTGGCAAAAAGACGAACGGAAAGTGTAACTGGGCGAATTAAGAATGAGAAAAACTCGATTGCGAAAATTACAGGAGCCATCCAAAGCGGCACGCCGCTTGGTAAAAACATGTGTAAAAACCCGAAAAATCCGTTACGGGCAATTGCGAAAATCGTGATGGTTACAAATGCCAACATAGCAAGAGAAAGTGTCACCGCAATTTGGCTGGTTGAAGTGAAACTGTAAGGAGTCATACCCAAAAGGTTGCACATCAAAATGAAGAAGAACAAACTGAAAACTAATGGAAAAAATTTAGTTCCTTCATCGCCAATTGTGCCTTTGATGATGTCGAAAACGAAATTGTAAATTGATTCAGCGATAACCTGAATTTTTGAAGGAATTAAAGATTTTTTTCTGGTTGCAAAAAGCATGAATGTAATCGCCAAGAAAGTTGCAATCACCATGTAAAGAGCGGAATTAGTGAAGCTGATATCAAATTTTCCGATATGCAAATCGAAGATTTTATGAACTTCAAATTGCGCCAAGGGATTATGTTTAGCGGTTTCATGCGTTGCAGTTTCAATTACCTCAACGGCAGAGTTGGGCGCAACGTTTTCTTGAATTACTTGAGTTTGACCAGACATTTGAAAATTTGTTGGATTTTTTAAAAAGGTTTGTGATTTTATGGTGCTTTGAGCTGATTTTTAAAACTTGTATGAAAGCTTGATTATCAACGATCTAAAAATGAAGCGGGCAAAATATTTCTGACCCAAAAAAAAGTCAAGTTATGAAATTTACAAAATTATTTAAAATATTTTTAAACCCAGTCAATTTGACCCCGAGCTTGTCGAAGGGTGATTCTGCGGATGGGCTTGAATCAACCTTCAACAGGCTTGGGGTGACATTGGGTTTTACTGTTTTGTTTTTATTTTTTGGAATTGATCTTCAGGCTCAAGAACTCCAAGCCAAATTTCAGGACTGGAATGTTTTTAAAACCGAAAGAGGAGATAAAACCGTTTGTTATGTGGCTTCGTTGCCGATAAAGCGTGGCGGTAATTCTGACAAAAGAGGCGAGCCATTTTTTTTAGTCACCAATATTGAAAATGATGCTGATGAAATCAGCGTCTCATCTGGTTTTATCTATAACAAGAAATCAGACGTGGAAATTTCTTTTGGTTCAAAAAAATTCTATCTTTTCCCTTTCAACACCTTGGCTTGGGCCAATGACAAAAATGATGATATTGACGTTATTAAAGAAATGCAAAAACATGACGATCTGGTCGTAAGCGCTGTGGCGCGTGACGGCAAGATTGCAACTGATACTTATTCTTTGATCGGTTTTATTCAGGCTTATTCCAAAATGAAAGAAACATGTAAGGGTTTGAGATGATGAATATCGACTCTCTTTTAACTGTAAAAAATTCTTTGCCTATTTTGATTGTGATTTTTATCACGGTCTTCTGTTTGATTTTACTGACGCGGATAATTTTATCCTTTTTGTTAAATCAAGCCTATAAACGCTATCTCGCACTTAAAGAATTTGGTAAAAGCAAACTACCTTCAGCAAAAAAAGACTTCATCAAAGAAGATGAAGAATTGATGAAAGTTAAGGCAGAAATTCCGCGCGCCCATTCGCAAGTGAAAGCCGAAATGAAAGAGCGCGGGCCTCAAAATGGAAGTTACGAAATAATTCCATCATTAGAGCAAGAGCGGGCGAGACATGAATTGAGTGAAGTAAATATTGTTGATATCGTGAAACCGGTTGGTTTTTGGACTTCAATGATTCTTGGTCAAAAATTAACTTATCTAATCCAGTCAGCGCAAATTTTAAATAAACGCGGTGATAAAGGTTTTTGGGCAAGCATGATCGAAGCCAAAGAGCGCGAAGCTGGAAGACAACATTCTCGCGGTAGATAGAACCTCTTGAAAAACCGTCTTTCTTGGTGATTTTGTCGTTAGTTAAGAATTTTGAAACTCACTTACTGTTGTACGCTCAAGTTTCAAAATTCTTAACTGCCTAAAAATCCCTCGGGAAATCCTGGTTTTTTAAGAGGTTTTGTAATTCTTAAAAATTTAATAAAATCAAAAATGCAACCCGAACAAATTAAAGAAATTTTAGATAAAAATTCTGACAGAATGTTGGCAAGAGTTACAGCAACAGAAACTGTTGAAATTAAAGCTGCGATAGCCGCTTTTGTAAGTGAAATTGAAGGATCGGATTTACAAACTAAAAAGATTTTATTCGATTTTAAATTTGGCCAAACTCACAGTTCAGTTTTTCATTTGGCAGCTAAATTTGGTGATTCAATTCAGCTCGAAAAAATTCTAAAAATCGCTGCTGAAATTGATCCAAATTATCGCGATATCAGAAATGACAATGCTTATACCCCGCTACATTACGCAGCGCAAAATGGCAATATTGCGGTGGTTCGCGCATTACTTGCAGCTGGCGTTGATAAAAATCCCGCAGCTTCTGCATCATATCGCAGATGGGTTCCTGCTCATTACGCGGCACAATTTGGGCATCTTGAGGTGCTTAAAACTTTAATAGAAGCGGGAGTTGATAAGGAAGTTAAAACATCATTTAACCTTACGCCTTTAATGATTGGTTCTGAATTTGGCCATATCGCTATTGTTGAATATATGCTTTCACTTGGAGCGCAAAAAAATGGTCAAACTACGGAAGATAATCACAAAATGACGGCGCTTCATTATGCAGCGGTTAAGAATTTTAAAGATGTAGCTTTGGCGCTTTTAAAAGCTGGAATTGAAAAAGATAAAGAAACCACTTTTAGTCTTACCGCTCTTGAGTTTGCAGCAAAATCTAATCATGATGAAATGGTAGGAATTTTACTTGCTTGGGGTGCCTATAAAATGGACGCTGCACTAAAAATTGCCGAAGAAAATAAAAGCGCTAATGCAATTGTTGTGATTAAAAAATATCAGAAAATAAGAAATAATTTTTTCACCGCTTCTTGGGTTGAAGAAAAAGCATCGGATTTGGTGCGTAAACTTAAAGAATATAATCGCGAAAATTTAGGCGAGATGAAACTTATTTTTCCAGACGGCGTGAAATTAAATGCTTACGGAATTCTGAATTTGAATAAAGAAGTCGGGCTTTTCAAGAAAGTTAATAAGTCGCTGGTAGCATTTTTGGAAGAAAGCGGGGTGGATAATTTAAGCGGCGCGCTGCATGATTTGCAGAAGTTGGTTGAGAGTAAGAAGTAATAACTTCGGTCATTCTCGGATTTTCGATCCAAGAATTACTGATTTATTGAGTATTAAATCAATCCCAATTTTTTCATTTCTCTTTCAATTTTTTCTTTCGCGCTAGTTGAAGGAGTTACCAAAGGCAGCCTAGTTTCAGCGCTACAAAGTCCCATCAAACTCGCGGCATATTTCACTGGAATCGGATTGGTTTCGCAAAACATAACGTCATGTAAAGCGGTCAATCTATCTTGAATTTCTAAAGCAGTTTTGTAATCACCAATCGCAGTTGCTCTTTGTAAATCACTCACCATTTTTGGCGCGATGTTTGAAGTAACTGAAATCACGCCATTTCCGCCCATAGCATTATAACCAACGGCGGTTACATCTTCGCCAGAAAGGTAAGAAAATTTTTTATTAATCAATAAACGCAGAGTTGCAATTCTCGCTAAATCACCAGTTGCATCTTTAATTCCGGCTACGTTTTCAAGAGTGGCAATGCGGGCTAAATTTTCATCAGAAATATTAATCACTGAACGACCGGGAACGTTATAAATGAAAAGCGGAATGCCGCATTTATCCAAAGCTTTGTAATGCTGATAAATGCCTTCCGGAGTTGGTTTGTTATAATAAGGAGCAACGATCAAACAAGAATTGGCGCCAACTTTTTTAGCATAATTTGTCATCATCACAGCTTCATCAGTTGAATTAGAGCCGGTTCCAGCCATAACTTTAATTCTGCCATTGGCGATTTTAACACAAAGTTCGATTACTAAATTATGCTCATCGTGAGAAAGTGTTGGTGATTCGCCTGTTGTACCACAAGGAACAATTCCGGTAACGCCGCCTTTAATTTGAAACTCAACCATTTTTTCTAATGACTGCTCATCAACTTTATTATTTTTGAAAGGTGTTACAATTGCCGTGTATGTTTCTGTAGTCATAGAAAATCTTTTATATGTAAGTTGTTTTTTAAATTGATTTTGTAGTAACCAAAAATTAATTTCATCAGTGAATATATGCCAAAGCTACTTGAAACTCGAACAAATTTTGCTTTGGTATATCGGGGTTCCCCGCAAAGCGGGGCGCGACTAGCTTCGCGTGAAAAAATAAAGAATATAACGAAGTCCAAAGAACTTTGATATATTTGCAAATTATTTGACGCATTTCTTAAATTCAATCTACAAAATGGACAATTCCCAAACTATAACACAAGTGGCTCAAACTATTGTCAGCGCTGACTTAGTGTCGTCGCAATATTTTCCGATCTTATTGTTTTTAGCAGTCGCAATTGGCCTTTCCTGCGTGATTATGCTGATTCCTTTTATCCTCAATAAAAGAACCAATGATCGTGAAAAACTTTCACCTTATGAATGCGGTTTTGAAGGCGAGGGCCGCGTGCGTAACGAGTTTGACGTACAATTTTATTTAGTCGCCATCTTGTTCATTATTTTTGATCTTGAAGTAGCTTTCCTTTTTCCTTGGGCAGTTTCACTTGGTAAAATTGGTATTTTTGGTTTTTGGTCAATGGTAACATTTTTAGTAATGCTAACCATCGGCTTTATTTATGAATGGAAGCGCGGCGCGCTTGAATGGAAATAATATTTAAAAATGACAAATCTTAGCCCACTAAATCAAGATATTCTTCTTAACAATTCAGTTGAAGACAATAACCGCGGCTTCGTCACCGCCAAAATCGACGAGTTGGTAAATTGGGCCAGAACTGGTTCACTTTGGCCAATGACTTTTGGTCTTGCTTGTTGCGCTGTTGAAATGATGCAAGTGGCGGCAAGCCGCTACGATCTTGACCGTTTTGGCCTTATTTTCCGCCCATCTCCACGTCAATCTGACGTTATGATTGTGGCCGGAACTCTTACTAACAAAATGGCTCCAGCGTTACGTAAAGTTTACGATCAAATGGCCGAACCGCGTTACGTAATTTCAATGGGAAGTTGCGCCAACGGTGGCGGATATTACCATTATTCTTATTCGGTAGTTAGAGGATGTGATCGCATCGTACCGGTTGACGTTTACGTTCCGGGTTGCCCTCCAACCGCAGAAGCATTGCTTTACGGCGTTTTGCTATTGCAAAGAAAAATCAAAAGAACCGGAAAATTTTTCAGATAAAAATGATCAAAGACTTATCAGCACAAGCCGCTTACATCAAAGAAAATTTCGCAGATGTTAAAATTATCGAGCCAATCGCTTTCGACAATTTAATCATTTATGTTACGCCAGAAAAAATTATCGAATTCTTACAATTTCTGCGCGATGACAACAATCTATCATTCAAAATGTTGCTTGATGTTTTTGGCGCTGACATGCTTGGAATCAGGTCGCCTCGTTTCGAAGTGATTTACAATCTTCTAAGCTTCAAATTAAACAATCGCATCACTATAAAAGTTGCGCTGGAAGATGGCGAAAAAGCGCCAACTGCAATTCCGGTTTTCAGCGCTGCTGGCTGGTTTGAGCGCGAAGCTTTTGATATGTATGGAATTGTTTTTGATAAGCATCCAGATCTGCGCCGAATCCTTACCGATTATGGTTTTGAAGGTCATCCTTTGCGTAAAGATTTCCCGCTAACTGGTTATGTTGAAGTTCGTTATAGCGAAGAAGAGAAAAAAGTTATTTACGAGCCGGTAAAATTAATGCAGGAATTTCGTAATTTCGATTTTGAAATGCCATGGGAAGGCACTCAATATGCCATTTCAAAAGAAGACAAAAAATAAATTCTAAAATTCTATGAACGCTTTTTTTAATAAAATTGAAACTTCTTTCAAAGCGGCAACAAAGGGCGAGGAAAGTGTTCAAAACATGATTTGGTGGTGGGGAGTTTGTGGTTACATGGTGGCATTTTTTATTGCCAACCGCATTGTAAAAGTAAGTGACAGTAGAATTATCGATATTTTAGTTTCGCTTTTGATAGTGATTTATTTTGCTTGGCATTTTTACGCGATGAGAAAATGCGCGCCTAAAAAACCCAAATTAAGCAAAGAAGAAAAGAAAATATTGCGCGAAGAAGCACGCAAAGATTTTGGCAAAAGATTGGCGAGAAAATTTTTTCTACAAGAATCAATAACAAAATGGGATCCAATTTTTATTGTGCTGGTGATTGACGTGTTTTCGATTGCAACATTTTTGCAATATATAATTCGCTAGCTTGAAGTTGTAAAAAAAGCCCCTCCGGTTTAACCCGAAGGAGCCTTTTCCCTTCACAGGAAAGACTTTCAAATAATGACTTTAAATCACCATTTGAAAGGAACACAACACGCCTTTTGGGTATTGCGGGTGGTGGTGGCTCGTTTACATCGAATAAGG
>CANKYC010000014.1 GCA_947487845.1 Rickettsiales bacterium
TGAGCCGACTCTTGCTAGAGTTGGCTCCCTGGGAAGGGATCGAACCTCCGACCAAGTGATTAACAGTCACTTGCTCTACCGCTGAGCTACCAGGGAATATTCTTTAAATTTTTTGGGTGATTTTTTCACTTATTTTTTCAAAGGGGCGGGCATGCTATTTTTTAAAAAAAAGAAAATCAATAAGGTAATTTTATTATTTTAGGTGATTTTATCCCTTAAGACACAATAGACGTCACCCTGAGCTTGTCGAAGGGTGATTTAAGGCTTCGATCTTAGAATCACCCTTCGACAAACTCAGGGTGACATCGAGTTTTTTTGTGAATCAAGGGATAATTACCTTATTTTATGAATTTTTGTTCTAGAGGAAGAGGGGATTTTTCTGAAGAAAAATTTAGGCAAAAAAAAGAGTTGGGGTTTTAAAATCCCAACTCTTTTTTATGAAACTGAAATTCAAAAACTATCTTCTGTCGCCGAAAAATCTTAGTAGCATCAAGAAAAGATTGATGAAATCCATATAAAGATTTAACGCGCCTACAACCGCCATTTTAGCGACCATTTCGCTGTTGCCAGAAAAATGGTAGTAAGTTTGTTTGATTCTTTGAGTGTCGTAAGCGGTAAGACCGATGAAAAGGAAAACGCCGATTAGAGAAATGGCGAAATCAAAGGCAGAACTTTTTAAGAAAATATTAACAATTGATGCGACGATTAAACCAATTAAGCCCATCATTAAAAATGAACCCATGCTGGTTAAATCTTTTTTAGTGGTGTATCCGTAAAGGCTGGTTGCGCCAAATACGGAAGAGGCGATGAAGAAAACGCGGGCAACGCTGGTGCCAGTGTAAACTACAAAAATTGATGCCAAAGAAATTCCCATTAATGCTGAATAAATCCACAAATAATTTTTTGCAGTTGCGGCAGAAATCGAATTTAATTTTGCGCCCATGAAAATTACAAAACCAAGCGGAGCAAGCATTGCAACCCACATTAAAGGAGTTCCAAATATAACTGCCATTAAGGATGGTGTGTTTGCAACTAAAAATGCGATTGCGCCAGAAATGGCTAAAGCAATGGCCATAAAATTATAAACTTTTACCATATAATCGCGCAGCGCCGAATCGTAAGTTGTTGTTCTTGCGGCTGAAGAAGCAAAAGAAGTTGCTTTGTTGTTAAAGTTGGACATTCAAAACCTCTGAATTGTTAAATAATATTGCTGAAAGAAACTTGATTTAAACTTTGTGTAAGCAAACCTATGTCTATGCATTTAGTTTTGCCAATTAATTTTTTCAAGAATGAAGAATAAAAAAATTATCGCGATTGTCGGTTTGATGGGTGTTGGTAAAACCACGATTGGTGCGAAATTAGCCGAAAAAACCAAATATTATTTTATCGATTGCGATTGTGAAATTGAGGATCGCGAACGCAAAACTATCAAAGAAATTTTTGCTCAAAATGGCGAAAAATATTTTCGTCAGGTTGAAAAAAAAGTTATTCGCGAAATAGTTGAGCGCGATGAAAACATCGTTTTATCCCTTGGCGGCGGGGCTTTTATCGATTCTGATACTAGGCAAATTCTGAAAGAAAAATCTTATACAATCTGGCTTTTTGCCAAGATTGACACAATTCTGCATCGCATCGGCAATAAAACTACGCGGCCACTTTTAAATCAGAAATATAAAAGAGAAGCCCTTCAAGAATTAGCGGCGAAGCGTTATCCAATCTACGCCGAAGCCGATTTTAAATTTGATACTAGCGATGAAAATCACGAAGCGCTGATTGCTAAAATTCTCAAATCAATAAATTTACTCAAGAATGCAAAATAAAATTTCCGTGAATCTCGCAGAAAGAAGTTACGATATTGCAATTGGCGACAATGCAATTGAATATTTGCCGGAATTTTTGGGCAAAAAAAAATATAGTAAAATTTTTATAATCACCGATGAAAACCTTGCCAAGCTTCATTTGAAAAGGTTGCAGACCATTTTGCAAAAAAGCGAAATTCAAGTTGAAACTATAATTACCAAAGCTGGCGAACAAACAAAATCCTTTTTATTTTTAGAAGAAATCTGTGAAGAAATTTTAGCGAAAGGTGTTGATCGCAAATCGCTGATTATTGCTTTTGGCGGCGGCGTAATTGGTGATTTATCTGGTTTTATTGCGGCAATTTTATTGCGCGGAATTGATTTTGTGCAAGTGCCAACAACATTGCTTGCAGCGGTTGATAGTTCGGTTGGCGGCAAAACTGCGGTGAATAGTAAATCGGGAAAAAATTTGATCGGCAGTTTTTATCAGCCGCAATTAGTGATTTGTGATTTAGGTTTTTTAAAAACTTTACCGTTGCGGGAAATGAAATCGGGCTACGCCGAAGTTGTGAAATATGGATTTATTTATGATGAAAAATTTTTCGAATTTTTAGAAAAAAATTATGCTAAAATTTTTGAATATGATGTAGAAGTTTTAGAAAAAATAATTCGCCGTTCTTGTGAAATAAAAGCCGAAATTGTTGGTCGCGATGAGAAAGAATCGGGCGAAAGAGCTTTACTTAATTTTGGCCATACTTTTGGTCATACTTTTGAAACCGAAACTAATTATTCCGATGAAATTTTGCATGGCGAGGCTGTGGCTCTTGGAATGGTGATGGCGGCGAAAATGTCGCAGAATTTTTCGATGATTTCGCAAGGGGATTTTTTGCGCGTAAAAAATCATTTACAGAATTGTGGATTTGTAATTGATCCCAAAAAAATCCGCAAAAATTGGGATGAAAAAAATTTAGTGAGTCATCTTTACAAAGATAAAAAAAATGAAGGCGGAAAGCTGACATTTATTTTGTTGAATAAAATTGGTGGTTCGGAAGTTGTGAAGGGAGTTGAACTGGGCGAGTTTGAGAAGGTTTTGCGGGAGTTTGTTTAAGAATCGAGCAAAGCGAAGCGTCGTCGAGATGCAGGCTCGATCTTAAAATAACGCCTAAAAAATTTTTTAAAATTCTTGTAGAATTCTTAAGCGACCAAAACTACTTTCCGCCCTCATTTTATTTTCGCCTGCGTGATGGAATGGTAGACATAACGGACTTAAAATCCGTGGAGCTTTATCGCTCTTGCCGGTTCAAGTCCGGCCGCAGGTACCACTGATCGTCTAAAAAATAATCCCTCCTTATTGATGAGTTTGGCCACGAAAATAATAAAGATTACTGTCCCGGTTTTTTTTGTTGTGATGGGCTTTACCGCAATTGTATCTGGCAATAATGATGGCTGTGTTGAAGCTGATGAGTTTGATGTAGAAACCTTAACTGTAGAAGCGAAACCAACTAATGATGGAATTACCGGCACTTATGACCCTGTTAATGGTGGTCAAAATGCGGAATGGCATGAAACCGGTTTAAAATCAAATGGTGATGAATTTTTAATTCAGGTTGGGGGTGGTTGGACTACATGGAATGGAAATGAATTGGACAATACCAAGCTTGGCGCTATGTCTAGGTGTGATTTCTGTGCCAAGAAATTGTCTCCTCTAACTCCCAACTGTTTATGTTACAAATATACTTCTGATGGCATTACTTATTCTGGCACTAATACTAGTGGTTCGGGTAATGACCCAAACATTAGATCAACTCCCACTGCGGAAAAAGGAATAGATGGTGTGGTGCAGTCAATTGATTGTAGTACTACCGCCAATCAAAACTTACCAAACTCTTGTTCTTGTACTAATGATCCGACTTACGGAACCGCTCTTGATTATAAAACTTATCATTTTCCGTTAAATCCCCAAAATAAAGATGAAGCTTTAAAAAATCCTGACCTGCAAAGCACATGTAAATATGATCGGGGCATGGGTCTTTATATAGGTTTATTTGGAAGTCGGGGAACTGAAGTTCCTTCGCGATTATATCACTTATTTTCAACTTATGAAATATGTAATATCAAACGTAATTCTAGCGGTAAATGCTTAGCTAGTGATGGCTCTGACATGACGCGCTATATTTATACCAGCCCAAATAAAAGAATTTTCCTTAAAGATGATCACGCTGGTAATGATGGCACTGATACCAATACTTCTGATGATGAATATCACGGCCCTAATGAATATGTAAAATTCAAGATCTACGATAATTATTATGATGATAATTTTGGAAAATATCAGATTTCAATCTTGCGTGGCGTAGGAAGAGCCAATGGCTATGATGATGGATTGCTCGAATTTCTCGTGTCTTTAGTAGAAGACACAATGCTTGGCGAAGTTGATGCTAATGGTGATAGGCAAGGCGGCATTATTCAATTCATGTATCAATCAATTGTTCAGGATACAAATTTTATTAGAGTGGTGCAAATTTCGTTGGGTCTTTATATCGCATTATTTGGCGCTGCTCACATGTTTGGCTTGACTGAATGGAGCAAGCAGGAAGTGATGAGTAGGATTTTAAAAATTGCCTTGATCATTTTCTTTACCAGCCCGACAAGTTGGTATTTCTACAATAAAATTATCGTCGGCTTCTTTAAAGATAGCATGGATTACGTTGTTGCAATGATGATGAGTCTTTCAGATTCCAATATTGATCCCACTTCAATGACGGTGATTTCGCAAATGGATCGCGCTGCTAATACAAGTAATGCTACCCGCTTTTCTTATATTGATGTGATGATTAAAAAATTACTTTCTGTTGCCACGGCGAAGAAAGTTTTTGGTCTGTTTTTTGGAACTTACTACGGAATATTATTGATTCCAGCCACTTACGCAGTAATTGCATATTTCATTTATGTTATGCTTTGGGCGGCCGTGGCCTATACTATTAACATCATGAAAATTATTTTTGTGTTGTCGCTGGGTCCAATATTTATCTGTTTTACGCTTTTCTCTCACACTGCCTCAATGTTTAAAAGTTGGTTGGGATATTTGGGTGGCAGATCCTTCGAAATCATAATGTTATTCTCCGTTCTTTACAGCTTTGTAAGCTTGATCGACCAGAATTTTACCGATCTTTTATCTTTTAGAACCTGTGTAAAAAATTATAATCTGGCTATTTTCACATTGAAAATTTTGGTTTCTGATATTGGCGGCAGATCATTAATGCAATGGCTGACAATGTATGTGATGATTGCAGGTTTAATATTTATCATGCGTTTGATTATGGATAAAATTCCTGATATTTCGAGCGCCTTATTTTCTGTTAATATTAGTGGCGCAAAAGTTAGATCTGATGGTTCTACGGGCGGTGGAGCAGTTGCCAGTCATGGCTCTGGTGCTGCCGGAATAATGGGCGCCGTTAAAGATGTTGCAATGGCAGCGGCTTCAGGAGCATTTAATGCGGCAGGATATGCTGCCGGAAAAGGCATGGAAATGGGAAGAAGTGCGATGCGCGCCAGTGGTGCTTCTCAAGCTTTAGGAAATATGATGAGTGGTTTTCCGATTAGCAGTCCGGCAACTATGTATAATAATATGAAAATTGATTCCGCGATTTCCTCAGCCCAAAAAGAAGCCACTTCTATGGGCTTAACTGGCAAAGAAGCCGACGCTCATGTAAGACAAGCTGCAAATAATATATTACAGAATCAGATGTTGCCGAAAGGTTTGAATGACCCAAAAGTTTCCAACAGCACGCCTAATGAATTTGCTATTACTGGTTTGGATTCGCAGGCAATTCAAGCTCGATTTGAGCAAAAAATGGTACAGCAGCCATTAAAAGATTTCTTAAAAGCAGAAGCGCAAAAACTCAAAAATCAGGATCCCGACAAAATTCCATTGGGCAAAGATATGAGGAATCAACTTAGAGCAAATGCCATGGCTTGGGCTGATAAAAATTTAGTCGGCGGCTCTTCTGCTGTTGAAAAATATCTTGGTAAAGAAGGAAGAGATGCTGGAAAGGCTGGCGGAAGCGCTTTTGCTGTTGCGGCGAGAGATATTAATAATGTTTTGAAAAGCTCGGCCGAACTTTCAACCGCAGAAGCCGCAAAACGCTTTGCTGGAAGTCCGTCACTCCAAAATAAATTCTTGCAACATCTGCAAGAAAAAGAATTTAAGAGAAATCTTAGAAATTCCGAAGCTCAATCCCCAATTTCTTCTTTACCCAAAGCTGAAACTGCATTGGGTAAAACTGCCAATGCAATGCGTACTTCAGTTGATGTTGCCGCGAATGTTCTTGGGAAAAAAGTTCCAAATCTTGCATCACGCGCGCTTGATGGCGTAATGCGCACCGAAGATCGCAATCCAAAAATGGCGCAGCAAAGTTTCTTACGTAACGTGCGTAATGAAGAGAGATGGGATTCTGGAAGTGCTGCACAAAAAGCTTTGGTACTAAACCTTTTGAATCGAAGCAATACGCTTGATCGCTCGATGAATATGATGAGTGTATTTGTTGGAAAAGCTAGCTCACTTTCCGAAAGAACCGATGCCGCCCGAACAGCAGCTTTGGTTAGTACATTAAAAGGTGATGCTAAATTGGAAAAAGTTACTCCTAAAACTGACTTGCCAAAAGATATCAGAGCGGCAGAAAAGAAAAATGAAAAGGATGCTAAAAAAAGAGAATTTTTCCAAAGCCAGTTACGTGAAAATGCTACAAAAGGGCTGGCAAAAGATGTATCTCGAATAGAGAGATTAGAAATACTAGATAGAGCTCAAGAAGCGAAAGAAGCAAAAGAAAAAATGTTACAGGAAGCGCGATCAGGCATTGAGTTAAAAGACGGCAAAATTACTGCCAAAGATGGACAAACTCTTTTTGAAGCAGCGGCAAAATTAGATTATTTGCACCGTAAATTTGGTCTCGAAGGCGAAAGTCCACAAAAAGCAATTCTTGAAGCTTTAAAAGCTGATGCCGCAATCAACGCTACAAGAGCCGAAGAAGCGATAGCTTCAGCAAAAACTCCAGCAGATTTAGCTCAAGCAAAAATAGACGCTAAAAATCTCGCTGATTTAAAAACAGGATTATTTGGTTCAGAGATTCAGATTACAAATGCAAAAGCTTCAGAAGCCAACCCAGATTCCAAGGCAATGAATGAAAAGCGTGAGAAAGCGATGGAAGATCTTAAAAAATCTCTGGAAGTTAAACCGGTTGCCAAATCTAAAATTGGCGATGGTTCCGACCAAGAAAAAGACAAAAAAGAAGATGCGAAAAATGATAAAGACATAAACAAAGAGAAGGCTGAAACTCAAGATAGATCAGATAAAATCAATAAAGCTCTTCTTGAAAAAGAAGAAGCTCTAAAAAAAGAAGCTAAAGAAAAAGAGGCTAAAGAAAAAGAGGCCAAAGAAAAAGAAGATAAAGAAAAAAAAGAAGCCAAAGAAAAAGAAGCCAAAGAAAAAGAAATTAAAGAGTTACGTGAAAATGCAATAAAAGACCTAGTAAAAGACGTAGCTCAAATAGAAAAACTAGAAAAACAGAATAAAGATGAAGAAGCAAAAGAAGCAAAAGAAAAAATGTTGCGGGAAGCGCTTTCGGGTATTGAATTAAAAGATGATAAAATCACTGCCAAAGACGGAAAAACTCTTTTTGAAGCGGTGGTAAAATTAGATTATTTACACCGTAAATTTGGTCTCGAAGGCGAAAGTCCACAAAAAGCAATTCTTGAAGTTTTGAAAGCTGATGCCGCAATCAGCCTTAAAAGAGTTGAAGAAGCGATTGCTTTAGCGAAAAATCTGAATGATTTAGATGGGGTAAAAAAAGATATCAAAAATCTTGTTGATTTAAAAACGGGATTATTTGGTTCAGAACTTCAGATTACAGATGCAAAAGATTCAGAAAAAGCAATGAAAGAGAGGCGTGATAAAGCGATGGAAAATCTTAAAAAATCTCTGGAAGTTAAACCAGTTGCCAAATCTAAAATTGACGCTGGTTCTGACCAAGAAAAAGAGAAGGACAAAAAACAAGATGCGAAAAATGATAAAGATATCAGCGAAGAAAAAGCTGAATCTCAAGCGAGATCTGATCAAATTAACAAATCTCTATTTGAAAAAGAAGAAGCTTTGAAAAAGGAAGAATCTGAACGCGCTGATAAGGCCAAAAAAGAAGCCAAAGAAAAAGAAGCCCGCGATAAGTTTTTAGATAATGTGATTGGAAAAATGGCAGAAATTCAGAAAATAGAAAAAGAAATTGCTGACGAAAAAGGGGCAAAAGTAGGAAATGAAACATCGGGGGCTATTCCAGATCCGAATGCTGCAAATCAAACTTCTCAAGAAAAATCTAAAGCCTCGAGCCAAAACGATCCGAAACTCTCTGATGAGAAAGAAAAAGCACTTGCAGAAGCGAAAAAGCAACTTCAAGAAATGCTTTCAGACAAACCTGCTTCAGAAGTCTTAAAAGTTATTAATGGTGAAATTGAGTCTAAAGTTGAAGTAATTGAACAAAAAATGGAAGCTCTGGCAAAAGAAAACGAGAATAAAATTGCAGATATTAAAGCGAAAAAAGATGATGCTTTGTTGCAAGAAGTGTTAAAAGGAGTGAAGGTCGAAGCAAATGGATTTATTGCGAATACAATGAAAATAGAATTTGGCGCCTCAATTTCCGATCTATTTTTGAAAGATCCAGATGTCGGTCTTCACGCAGGAAATATATTACTCGGTATTCCTGATAGAGACAATAAAGTCGATAAATCGGCGCAAATCAATTCTACCAAAACTTTGTTAAATATGGCTGAAGGTAAATTGAAAATTCAGACTATAAATAAAAAAATGAAGGAGTTTGAAATTTCACAATTAGAAAAATTAAAAACTGCCGGCGGTCAAGTTGACGATAAAGAAATAGATAAACTAAAAGCGGAAGTTTTTGAACTTGAAGACCAGTTATTTCAAAGTCAAAATAGTGTTAAAAAAGTTGAAGCGGAGATGGCGAATCTGAAAGATGGTTAAAAATACTGATTTAGAAATAAAAAATAATTTCTAAAAAATTGGTTTTGGTTGCTTGACAAAGCAGGTTGCACATCTAAATTCTTCGGCACTTCTCCCCCTCATTTTTGAGGGGTTTTCGTTTTTCTTTTGGCAGGCGTAGCTCAGTTGGTTAGAGCGTCAGGTTGTGGTTCTGAAGGTCGCGGGTTCGATCCCCGTCGCTTGCCCCACTCACTAAAATTATCTTGAATGGATATTATCTTCTTTGCAGCAATTGCGTTTTTTATCTTTTACAAGCTCAATAAACAGCTAGGAAAAGTTGATGAGGAAGAGAAAAAAAATATCGAATTAAAAGTTGTTGCGGCGCGGAAAAAAATTCTAGATGCGCAACAAGTCATAAAGCAACAAAAGCAGCAATCATCTTTCGCAATTGAAGCCGATAATCAGGCGAGTGAAAAAATATTAAACAGCCTTGATGTCGCAACTAAAGAAATCTTCAACAACATCTTAAACCGCACCAATATTTCCGCAGAATTTTTTGTTAATGGCGTAAAATCAGCTTTTGAAATGATCCTAAAAGCCTTTGCCAGCGCTGATTTAGAAACATTAAAATTTTTACTTTCTGACAAAATTTTTAAAGGTTTTGAAAGCGCAATAATCCAAAGAAAATTGGCAGAAAAAACTCTTATCACCAATTTAATTTCGATTGAAAAAGCCGAAATAATTTCGGCGCTTATTTTTGAAAATAATGCTTCGGTTGCGATAAAAATCGTCTCAAAACAAATCAATTACATCATTGATTCTAAAGGTCAGACGGTTGAAGGTAAAAAAGATGAAATCAATGAAATAACCGACATCTGGACCTTCAAAAAAGATATTAATTCTGCAAATCCAAACTGGGTTGTTTCGGCGACCGGTTCTAATTAATTACAAGAATTTTATGACAAAAAATTTTATTCCAAAATCTTCCCTAAAAATCGCCAATAAGGAATATAAATATTTTTCCTTGAATGACGCTGCAAATAAAGTCGGTCGCGATATTTCAAAACTTCCTTTCAGCTTAAAAATTCTCCTCGAAAACGTTATCCGAAATTTCGATGGTGATATTGTAAATGAATCTCACATCGCAGCCATTATTGATTCGGTAAAAAACGCAGAAAAAAGAATTGAAATCGCTTTTTCTCCCGCCCGCGTTTTAATGCAAGATTTTACGGGCGTGCCAGCGGTTGTTGATTTAGCAGCGATGCGCGATGCCTCGGTTCGCTTAAATAAAAATCCAGAAAAAATTAATCCTTTAGTTCCAGTTGATCTGGTGATTGATCACTCGGTACAAGTTGATTATTATGGTAATAAAGAAGCTTTGCAAAAAAACGTCGATATTGAATATGCCAGAAATATTGAGCGTTATGAATTTTTAAAATGGGCGCAAAAATCTTTTGATAATTTTCGCGCCGTTCCACCGGGAACCGGAATTTGCCACCAAGTGAATTTAGAAAATTTGGCCCGCGTAGTTTGGAGCAGACAAATTGATGGCGAATTATTTGCTTATCCAGACACCGTTGTTGGAACTGACAGCCACACTACAATGATAAACGGTTTGGCCGTTTTAGGTTGGGGCGTTGGTGGAATTGAAGCTGAAGCGGCGATGCTTGGTCAACCAGTTTCAATGTTAATTCCCGAAGTTATCGGCTTTAAATTATCGGGAAAATTGCAAGAAGGAATTACCGCAACTGATTTGGTTTTAGCGATCACACAAATTCTGCGCAAAAAAGGTGTAGTTGGAAAATTCGTAGAATTTTTTGGACCAGCGCTTGCTTCGCTTTCTTTGGCGGATCGCGCCACAATTGCTAATATGGCACCGGAATATGGCGCAACTTGCGGTATTTTCCCGATTGATTATGTCACATTAAACTATTTGAAACTTACGGCTCGCGACGAAGAAAATATTGAATTGGTAAAAGAATATTCCAAAGCGCAAGGCATGTTTGTTGAAGATCACAATCACGCGCCAGAATTTAGCGAAATTCTTGAACTCGATATTTCAACAATTTTGCCAAGTTTAGCTGGTCCGAAAAGACCACAAGATCGCGTGCTTCTTCCTGATGTTAAAGAATCTTTCGTCGCTTTACAAAAAGAGCTTAATTCTAATCACGACGGCAAAGTTTTAATCCCTGAATTAAATAGCGATATTGGCGATGGCGATGTTGTAATCGCTGCGATCACATCTTGTACCAACACTTCCAATCCTTCAGTTCTAATTGCCGCAGGTTTATTGGCGAAAAAAGCAGTTGAAAAAGGTTTGAAAGTTAAAGGTCACGTTAAAACCTCATTGGCGCCGGGTTCACAAGTTGTGGCTGAATATTTGGAAAAATCAGGTTTGCAAAAATATCTCAATCAATTGGGTTTTTATTTAGTCGGTTTTGGTTGTACAACTTGCATCGGAAATTCTGGCCCGCTGCATCCGCAAATTGAAGAAGCGATTAAAGCCAAAAATCTTTTAGTTGGCGCAGTTCTTTCGGGAAACCGCAATTTTGAAGGTCGAGTTCATCCATTGGTTAAAGCCAATTATTTAGGTTCGCCGCCGCTTGTTGTTGCTTATGCATTAAGCGGTAATTTAAAAATGAATTTGGCAACTGATTCAATCGGTATTGCAGATGATGGCAGCAAGGTTTTCTTGAAAGATATTTGGCCAAGCAAAGAAGAAATAGATGCTGTAATTAATTCTTACGTAACGCGTGAAGTTTTTGCCCAAAAATATTCTGATTTATTCAAGGGCGACGAGGCTTGGCAGAAAATCCAAGTTGAAAGATCAAGCACTTATAATTGGAATTTAAGCAGTACATACATTCGTCTGCCGAATTATTTCGATGATTTAAATCGTCAAAATGCCGTTGAAATTAAAGCGGCGCGAATTCTGGCGATGTTTGGCGATTCAATCACTACGGACCATATTTCTCCCGCCGGAAATATTTCGGCAACTTCTCCGGCAGCGCAATATTTGGCGCAAAAAGGTGTGACTAAAAATGACTTCAACTCATATGGCGCAAGACGTGGCAATCATGAAGTTATGGTGCGCGGAACTTTCGCTAATATTAGAATTAAAAATGAAATTTTAGGCGGCATTAAAGAAGGTGGATTTACCCGTGTTTTTGATCATAATGCGGCGGGAAATGAAGTATTTTCAATTTATGATGCGGCAATGCTTTACAAAGAAAAAAATATTCCTCTCGTCGTTTTTGCTGGTAAAGAATATGGCACTGGATCTTCGCGCGATTGGGCTGCGAAAGGAACATTTTTGCTTGGAGTTAAAGCGGTAATTGCCGAAAGTTTTGAAAGAATTCACCGTTCTAACTTGATTGGAATGGGAGTTTTACCTTTGGTTTTCAAGGCTGGAGAAAATAGAAAAACTCTTGGTTTAACCGGAGATGAAGTGATTGATGTTTTGGGAATTAATCCAGATATCAAACCGCGTCAGGATATTGAATGCGTAATTACTAAATCAGATGGTTCTAAGCAAAATGTAATTTTAACTTGCGGAATTGACACCAGCAATGAAGTTGAATATTTCAAACTTGGCGGCATTCTTCAATATGTAATGGGGCAAATTTCTTAAATTTTAATTCGGAAAAATTATGCAAGTAAGAGTAGTTGGATCGAACATGGATATTGGTCAAGCTTTGACCAGCTATGTTGAAGAACATTTAGCTAAAACAGTTACCAAATATTTTGACAAAGCGATTGATGCGGAAGTGCATTTTTCAAAAGATGGCAATATGTTTAGGGTGATCGTTATTGTGAATGAAGGAGTGAAAGGCGGAATTGTTGTAAAAAGCAACGCCGAAGCTGGAGATGTTTATGCTTGTTTCAATGAGGCCTGCGGCAAATCGGCCAAACAATTAAACCGTTATAAAAGTAAAATTAAAAATTTTAGACGAAATGGTGGCGGATTAAAATCAGTTGAACCAAACTATAAAGCAATTGATGCGATGAAATACATTCTTCCGCCGCAAGCCTTCAATGTTTTTGAAGAAATGGAAGAAGAAGAAACTGATGAGTTGGCTCAGTCATTGAATGTAATCACTGAAAAAACAACAGATATTGAATCATTAAACGTTAATGAAGCGATCATGAAAATGGATTTAGCTGATTTACCGGCGCTTGTTTTTATCAATAAGCAGAACAAAAGAATAAACGTGGTTTATCAAAGAAAAGATGGCAACATTTCTTGGATTGATCCCAGAGTTTAAAATAGTTTAAAATAATATTAAAATTTTTTTACCGCACAAAGGAGGTAAATTTAAAATGGACGTTACAGTTCACGGTCGTGGCAATCTAGAAATGGCAATTCGCGCTTTCCGTAAAAAAACCCAAAAAGAGGGTTTGGTGAAAGAAGCGAGAAGAAGAAAAGCCTACGAAAAACCTTCTGAAAAAGTAAAAAGAAGAAGAGAAGAAAGTATTACCAGAAAGAAAAAAGCCAGAAGAGGCGAAATGGTTTAAACCATTTTATGGGGATGCGAGAAATCGCATCCCTTTTTTTTGATAAAAGCTTGATTTACGACAGACTCCTAAAAAATATTTTCAGGTAGATCCTGAGGTGATTATCCCTTAAGACACAATAAATGTCACCCCGAGCTTGTCGAAGGGTGATTTAAGGCTTCGATCTTAGAATCACCCTTCGACAAACTCAGGGTGACATCGAGTTTTTTTGTGAATCAAAGTATAATTACCGATCCCAAAACCAGTTCAGGATGATTTGTTCTGGTAGATCATCCTAAAGCGTTATCCTGAACTCGTTTCAGGATCTATCCGATCTCGTAACATAAAAATACCAATTAAACAGAAGCCCCCAATATTTATCTCATTTACAAATGAAACTTAGCCAAAAAGATAAATCACTTTTACTATTCATCGTTGCGGTTCTGATCATTATTTGGGGTGCTTTCACATTTATTTCGCATTTCTTTTTCTCCGCAACTTATCGCTCTTCTGACATCGCAAAATTAGTAAATAATAAAGATAAACAATGGTTCAACGTCGCGCGGCCACTGGAAATTTCTGATCTCAAAGAACGTATAATTTTATTAGATTTCTGGACTTACGATTGCGTAAATTGCATTTCCGCTTTTACTGAAATTAAAAAACTGGAAAACCAATTTGGCAGTAAACTTACAGTAATCGGTGTTCACAGCGGTAAATTTGAAAATCAAAAAGATCCAGCTGAAATCAAAAAAGCTATTTTAAAATTCGATATCGAACATCCTATAATTAATGATTCAGATCTAAAAATCTGGAATCAATTCAAGGTTAAATCATGGCCAACCTTTATCCTGATTAATCCTAACGGCAATATTGTTAAAACTTATATAGGTGAAAATGAGCTGCCGAAAGTTAAGCGCGACCTCAAAAAATTAATTTCCAAATATAAGTTTGAAGTTAATCGCGAGCCAATGCCAACATTGCTTGAGAAATATGATATGATTGGAAATGTCTTGGATTTTCCAACCAAATTAGAATATGCCGCCGATTTCCTTTATAAAACCCGCCATTTGCCAGTGATTTTCATCGCCAATACGGGGCAACATAATATTATAATCAGTTCACTTTCTGGTGAAATAATTGCCAAAATTGGCTCGGGAAAAGAAGGTCTTCAAGATGGAACTTTTGATGTTGCAAATTTTAGCTCTCCGCAAGGATTGCTTTATGATTCGGGAAAACTTTATGTTGCAGATCGCGGCAATCACGCCATTCGTGAAATTAATTTTAAAGAAGGAAAAGTGTCGACTTTAATTGGCTCAAGCCAAAGAGGCGAAGTGATTGAAAGTGGCGGTGAAATTCTTGAGGCAAAAAATGTTAATCTTTCATCTCCAGTTGATATCGAATTTTTCCCTAATCACGAAAATATTGTAATTGCTAATTCTGGAACCAATCAAATTTTATCTTATAACCTAAAGAAAAAAACAGTCTCAATCCTTGCTGGTAATGGTTTGGAAGGAATGGATGATGGAAAATATCCAGAAAATTCTTTAGCCCAAACTGCCGATATGTCAGCCTCAAACCACAAACTTTATTTTGTTGATTCCCAAAGTTCATCCCTGCGAGTTCTTGATGAAAGTGGCAATATAAAAACTTTAATTGGTAAAGATTTAGCCAAATTCGGTCATGAAAATGGCGAAAAAAGTAGGGCGCTAATGCAACACCCGCTTGGGTTGATGGTTGATGATACGGGAGCTTATATTTCCGACAGCTTTAATCATGTAATTCGCAAATATGATTTTTCTTCCAATCAAATCCGTGATTTTGTTGGTGGTCGTAAACATGGTAATGGCGTTGGAACATCTGCAAATACGCAGTTTGATGAACCAGAAGGAATCATTGCGGTTCTAGATCGTTTTTATGTTTCTGATTCAAATAATAATCGCATTTTAGCAATTGGTCGCGGCTCATTAAATTCAGAATTGCTCGATGTTATGCCGCCACTTCGTTTGCCAAAAGAAGGTTTTTTGCAATATTTACCAAATCTGCAAAAAGCCGAAGAAATTGATATAAAATCTGATGCGGAAGTTGTGATCAAAATTGATTTGAAAAAAGGTTGGAAAATAAATGAATCAGGTCCGAGTTTTATAAATCTGTTGCAATTAGTTGACGATGACAAAGCCAACATGGTTGCCAGCTTTGACTGGCGCACAGTTTCAGCCAAAGAAATTAAATTGCCGAAGTTAAAAGATGGCAAAGATTATATGCTGCAAGGCACGATTTATTTTTGCGAAGATAAGAAAAATTCTTTGTGTTACATCAAAAGTTACGAGCAAAGAATTGAAGCTGATTCGGGTGAAGAAAAATCGCAGATTGAGATTAAGTTGGGATATTAATCAAGATTTAAAACTCTATTCCCACTCATTCGCTGGATTGGGTTCGTAACCCAATCCACATCTTCATTCCAATTTCAAAATGACAGGAACTTGGAGAGTGGGATTGCAAATCCCGTCCGACTTGGTTTCAATTTATTTGCAACAAAACTCATCAAAAAAACTTTCTAAAAACCCGCAAAATTTCCTTCTTTTTTAGTTTTCACTTTTTATCATCTATTCATCCTTTTTAAGCCATATTTACCACGGCTTTAGAGCAATTCTGCTTTCCTTAAAAAACAATCCAAAAAACAAAAAAATGTCAGCTAAAAAACAAGATAATTCTCCCGTTGAAGAAAAAATGGATCACACCGTTAGTGCCGAATATTCTTCTGACTCAATCCGCGTTCTAAAAGGCCTCGAAGCAGTTAGAAAACGTCCGGGTATGTACATTGGCGATACAGATGATGGTAGCGGTTTGCACCACATGGTTTATGAAGTTGTTGATAACGCAATTGACGAGGCTTTGGCGGGTCATTGCGATCAAGTTTTGGTTGCCTTAAATGCTGATGGTTCAGTTACAGTTCGCGATAATGGTCGCGGCATTCCAACCGACATTCACAAAGAAGAAGGCGTTTCGGCGGCTGAAGTTATTATGACTCAACTTCACGCTGGCGGTAAATTTGACCAAAATTCTTATAAAGTTTCTGGCGGTTTACACGGCGTTGGCGTTTCGGTTGTAAACGCGCTTTCGGATTGGTTAGAATTAAAAATCTGGCGCGACGGCAAAGAACACACCATGCGTTTCGCACATGGTGATGCGGTTTCTCCATTAGAAATTACTGGCGTTGCAGCAAAAGGTCAAAAAGGTACGCAAGTTACTTTTCACCCATCAAATCAAACTTTTTCTAACGTTTTAGAATTTAGTTTTTCAACTCTTGAACAGCGTTTGCGCGAGCTTTCATTCTTGAACTCGGGCGTAAAAATTCTTTTACAAGATCTTCGCGGCGAAGAGCCAAAAGAAATAACCTTATTTTATGAAGGCGGCGTCGAAGCTTACGTAAAATATCTCGATAAAAGTAAAAATTCTTTGCACCAAACCATCAGCGTAACCGCGCAAGACAGAATTAGCGGAATAAGCATGGAAGTTTCAATGCAATGGAATGACAGCTATCACGAAAATGTTTTATGCTTCACCAATAACATTCGTCAGCGCGACGGCGGCACGCATTTAGCGGGTTTGAAAGCGGCGTTAACTCGCACCATTAATAATTACGCTGGCGACAATAAACTTTTCAAAAAAGAAAAAATTGTTTTAACCGGCGACGATGCTCGCGAAGGCTTGACTTGCGTGCTTTCGGTTAAAGTTCCAGATCCAAAATTTTCTTCTCAAACTAAAGATAAATTAGTTTCTTCCGAAGTTAGAGCGCACGTTGAATCTTGGGTGAACGACAAATTGGCGCAATGGTTTGAAGAGCGTCCGGCTGATGCTAAAATTATTGTTGGCAAAGCAGTTGAAGCGGCGCAAGCAAGAGAAGCCGCCAGAAAAGCGCGCGAATTAACTCGCAGAAAATCTGTTCTCGAAATTTCTAACTTGCCGGGAAAATTGGCCGATTGCCAAGAAAAAGACCCAGCTTTAAGCGAAATTTTCATCGTAGAAGGTAATTCGGCGGGCGGTTCGGCGAAGTCGGGTCGCAACCGTAAATATCAAGCGATTTTGCCAATTCGCGGTAAAATTTTAAACGTCGAACGCGCGCGTTTTGATAAAATGCTTTCTTCAACCGAGATCGGAACAATGATTACGGCGCTTGGAACTGGAATTGGCGCCGAAGATTTCGACCCGACAAAAGTTCGCTACCACAAAATTATCATCATGGCCGACGCCGACGTGGATGGTTCTCACATCAGAACTTTGTTGTTAACTTTCTTTTTTCGCCACATGCCGAAATTAATCGAGCATGGATTTTTATATATCGCGCAACCACCACTTTACAAAGTGAAAAAAGGTTCAAGCGAAGTTTATTTGAAAAATGAACAAGCGCTTCAAAGCTATATTATCGACAATGCTTTGAATAACGCGCTTTTAAAATCAAAGGCGGGAGATAGATCTGGCGCCGATTTATATGATTTTGTAAATAAGCTGGGAAAATTTGATCACCTAATAAAAAGCCTGTCGCGCGTGATTCAATCTGACATCGCCGAAAATCTCGCTTTGGCCGGCGCATTCGACAAAGAATGGATGCAAGATAAAACCAAAGCCCAAATTTTAACCGCCAAAATCGAGAAAATTTTCCAAAGCACCGCTGACGAAGAAATCACTTGGAAAGCCAATATTACTGACTTCGACGATGTTGAAGTTATCAAAGAAACTAGAGGCGTTAAAACTTCTTATGTCGTTAAAAAATCCTATTTCGATTTGCCTGAAATTGTGGTTTTGGCGCAAATTACCGAACAATTAGTTGGCGATTTTGCTGCTTCATTAAAATTCATTCGCGGCGACGACGAAAAAACCGCTCACAAACCAGTGGAATTAATGAACATGATTTTGGAAGCCGGCAAAAAAGGCGTTTCGACTCAACGCTTTAAAGGTTTGGGAGAAATGAACGCCGAACAACTTTGGGAAACAACGCTTGATCCGTCAAACAGAACTTTGTTGCAAGTTAAAGTCGAACAATATGACGAAGCCGACCAAACCTTTTCAACCTTGATGGGAAATGTAGTCGAACCAAGACGCGATTTCATCCAAGAAAACGCGCTGAAAGTTGTGAATTTGGATGTTTAGAAAACTGCGCTAAAAACCTTGCGCTGGATT